>JAAYRI010000161.1 GCA_012518875.1 Peptococcaceae bacterium | reverse complement strand
TTCCACAAATCGAAAAATAAGGTTCAAAACCATTAGAAAAGGCGGGAAACAACCCCGCCCATGGTAGCTTACTATTATTTGGATCAGATCATTTATTGTTGTTTAAGCTTGTCTAGTTCTTCGGTTAATCGATCATTTAGTACCTTTATATATGTGCCTTTCATACCCAGGGATTTAGATTCGATCACCCCGGCACTTTCAAATTTTCGCAAGGCATTAACAATAACAGAACGGGTAATACCAACCCGGTCGGCAATTTTGCTGGCTACCAGAAGCCCCTCATCACCTTCTAGTTGGGCAAAAATATGCTGCACGGCATCCAGCTCGGAATATGATAAGGTGCCCAGGGCCACCTGCACTGCTGCCAGCTTGCGAGCCTCTTCTTCCATTTTATCAGCCCTGGCTCTAAGGATTTCCATCCCCACCACAGTAGCGCCATATTCTGCAAGAATAAGGTCCTCATCGGTGAAATGTTTTTCGAATCTTCCCAAAATTAAAGTCCCAATTCTGGTACCGGCTCCCACAATGGGAATAATGGTCGATACCTTGTTATTGTAACGACAGGTTTCCTTCACAAAAAGGCAGGCATTTTTGGTCTGGCAAAAGTTAGCCCGGGTTTCCACAACCAGCATCAGGTTTTCATTATAATCTTCAGGGAAACCGCCGCGACCTTCAACAATATCCCTCATTATGTCGCAGTTCCAACCCTTAAGGTATGAATATCCCAGAACCCTACCTTCCCGGTCCAGGATATAGATACTGGCTCCGATGTTTTCGCTTAAAACAACGGCCACCTCAGTAAAATCCACAGAAGTATTGCCTGCCGACTTCTGTAGTATTTTATTGATGTCCCGGGTTTTTTCCAGTAGAACTCTCATCTGTTCCGCCTCTCCCTACAAAATATATCGGCTTAAATCTTCATTTTTCACTAGCTCATCTAATTTTTCGACAACATAATTTTCGTCTATATTGATCTCTTTTATGGTCAATTCCGGCGCCTCGAAAGATATGTCCTCCAGTAATTTTTCCAGTATAGTATGCAGCCTGCGGGCACCTATGTTCTCTGTTTGTTCATTTACAGTATAAGCGATATCAGCAATTTCTACAAGAGAATTTTGTGAAAATTTAATCTTTACGCCTTCCGCTGCCAGCAATTCTGTGTACTGTTTGACTATAGCATTTCTTGGTTCTGTCAGAATTTGTTGAAAATTTTCCCGGCTAAGGCTCTCTAATTCGACCCTAATCGGGAAGCGTCCCTGCAACTCCGGTATCAGGTCCGAAGGCTTTGCAGTATGAAAGGCGCCCGCAGCAATAAACAACATGTGGTCTGTTTTTACCGGCCCATACTTGGTCATTACTGTGGATCCCTCTACAATGGGCAGAATGTCCCGCTGTACTCCACCCCTAGACACATCAGGTCCATAACCTTCACGCCCGGCGATCTTGTCAATTTCATCTAAAAACACAATTCCGTCCTCTTCTGCCCTTTTAACCGCTGTCGTAGTCACTTCGTCCATATCAA
Organism: Peptococcaceae bacterium; assembly: GCA_012518875.1. GTDB lineage: Bacteria > Bacillota > Desulfotomaculia > Desulfotomaculales > Pelotomaculaceae > Syntrophopropionicum. The sequence continues at coordinate 28,489 of JAAYRI010000161.1, read as the reverse complement.
TAAGCTTTTGCGCTTCTTGTTGGGTTAATATTTTACGGCCTTCCTGCACTGAAACCTTGCGCTTGCGTTTTTTCTTGGGCAAAAAACCGCCAAGCATATCCTGAATGTTGATCCCCATTTCCTCCATACCGGAACCACTGAACACCTCTAACATAGGTGGTTTAGTATCCTCGACCTCTATTTCTATGAATTCATTTTCCAACTCACCCCGGGCTAATTTTTCAGTGAGCATATCCCGTTCAAAATGAATCCTTTTTACCCGTTGCTCCTGGTCCGTATCAACCTGCTGCTCTACCGGTTTACTTGATCCAAATAGCATTTCCAGTGGGTTGCGGGTCGGCGTTTCTCGTACCGGATAGGGGGCCAACAACTCAATAATTTTTTCATTGGCCAGCCTTTCGGCCCGGTCCCGCACCACGTTCAGCTTTTCTTGTTTGACCATCCGGATCGAGGTTTCTACCAGGTCCCTGACCATACTTTCCACATCCCGCCCCACGTAGCCAACCTCAGTAAATTTAGTAGCTTCAACCTTGACAAAGGGTGCCTTGACCAGCCTGGCCAAACGGCGGGCGATCTCCGTTTTTCCCACACCGGTAGGGCCAATCATTAATATGTTTTTGGGAATTACCTCATCTTTAAAATCATCCGGCAATAGCTTACGCCGGTACCTGTTGCGTAGAGCCACAGCCACCGCCTTCTTCGCCTTATGCTGGCCTATAATGTATTTATCAAGTTCCTCAACTATCCGGCGCGGAGTTAATTCCTTCACTTGCTTGCCCTCCATACCTAAATTTCTTCTACTATTATATTCTCATTAGTGTAAATGCATATATCGGCAGCCACTAAAAGAGCCTCCTGGGCAATATCGCCTGCACTGAGGGAGGTATGTTTGACCAACGCCCGGGCTGCAGCCAGGGCATAGGGACCACCGGAACCGATGGCCGCCACTCCGTCGTCCGGCTCTATTACCTCACCGCCGCCGGATATGATCAGCAGATCTTCCTGGTTGGCCACAATTAAGAGGGCTTCCAACCTTCTCAGTACCTTATCTGTTCGCCAATCTTTTGCTAATTCAACGGCTGCCCTTTGTAGATTACCATGAAATTCTTCCAGCTTTCCCTCAAATTTTTCAAACAGGGTAAAGGCATCGGCAACAGAACCGGCAAAACCCGCCACTACCTTATCCTTGTACAGGCGCCTAATTTTCCTGGCCCCTTTTTTAATGACTGTGTTCTGAGCAAAGGTAACCTGTCCGTCACCCGCAACAGCTACCTGGCCGTTCCTTTTAACCGCAACTATAGTAGTAGCGTGAAACATAGCAGTCTCCCTTCAAAAACATTTTTTAAACCCGCCTGCACATATTATTATGTGTCTGGTTTTTCTTTAGCTCGCGGGTGGGCCTGACGGTAAACCTGTTTCAGTTTTTCTGAGGTTACATGGGTATAGATCTGTGTGCTGGACAGGCGGGCATGACCCAACAGTTTTTGTACCGAACGTAGATCTGCCCCAGCGTTTAAAAGGTGTGTGGCAAAGGTATGGCGCAAGGTGTGGGGGCTCACTCCCCTCGTCAGCTTTGTTTCCCGGGCATATTTATTTAATATTTTGCGGATCCCCCGGGCCGAGAGCCGCTCACCGCAGTAGTTAAGAAAAATCCCATTGTCTATTTTTTTTCCTTGTGCACGGGCCAAAATTCCCGGCCGCGCGTTCACCAGATAATTTTGCAGGGCCTTAATAGCCTGGGAACCTAGCGGCACCAACCTTTCCTTGGATTTTTTGCCTAATACGCGCACATACCCGGCACTCAGGTCTAAATCCCATAAATCAAGCTGCACCAACTCGTTAACCCGCAATCCGCCTCCATATAACATCTCCAACAGCGCCCGGTCCCGAAGGCCGAGGGGACATTTTAAATCCGGTGCTTCCACCAGTATTGCCGCTTCCCCTTCATATAAGAAGCGTGGTAGCCGCTTTTCCAACCTGGGAGAAATGATTTTGGCTAAACTATTTTCCGGGATAACCTTTTCCCTTAACAAATATTTATAAAATGATCGCCAGGCCGCAAGCCTTCTGGCCATAGTGCTGCGGGCCAAACCTCTGCTATGCTGGGAAGCAAGATAGTGACGATATAGCCGATGATCTATTTCTTGCGGCTTGATATCACAATCCTTTTTTGCCAGTTGTAAAGAAAAAAAATCAAGTCCATCGAAAAGATCCTTTTGATAGCTTTCTATGGTCCTCGGGGATGCGTTTCTTTCCACCTGCAAGTAGATTAAAAAATTATCAATATGACAGTACATTTTTATCTCACCACTCTAAGAAGCAGACTAGCCTGCCTAAAACTCTCTATAACTGTCAATTAGTTCTAGTGCCCTTGCCGATATGATCAGGTTGCGCTCCTTTTTGTCCTTAAATTTTACCTTGATGGGAGGGAAAAGACCAAAGTTAATATTCATCGGCTGAAAGAGTTGGGGGTTAGCACTGGTTATATAATGTGCCAGGGCACCATGGGCAGTTCCCCGGGGAAATACAACCTTTTCCTGACCCAGTACTGCCCGGGCAGCGTTAATACCTGCTACCAGCCCCGAGGAAGCTGATTCCACATAGCCTTCTACCCCGGTAATCTGGCCGGCAAAAAAAAGGCCGGACCGGCCCTTATTCTCGTAGGTAGGCTGCAGCAAGACTGGGGAATTGATGTAGGTATTCCTATGCATCACCCCGTAACGAACAAATTCTGCTTGTTCAAGACCGGGGATGAGGCGAAATACTCTTTGCTGTTCGCCCCATTTCAAACTGGTTTGAAATCCCACTAGATTGAAAAGTGAACCTTCATTATTTTCCTGCCTCAACTGTACCACAGCATAAGAACCCTTGCCTGTACGGGGATTAGTCAACCCCACCGGCTTGAGAGGACCATAACGAAGTGTGTTCGGACCCCTGGCGGCGAGAATTTCCACGGGCATACAACCCTCAAAATGCGTTTCCCGTTCAAATTCCTTTTTTGGCGCTTTTTCTGCTTTAACCAACGCTTGCCAAAAAAGATCATATTCCTCCTTGGTAAAGGGGCAGTTTAGATAGGCATTGTCACCTTTACCATAGCGGGAATAACGAAAAACCTTGTCTTGATCAATTGATTCCGCAGTTACAATGGGTGCCACAGCATCATAAAAATAGAAATATTCCTGGCCGGTAAAGTGGCGTATAGCATTGCTCAGGGCCTCTGAGGTAAGTGGCCCGGTGGCCAGTATTATCGGGCCGCCGTCGGGTATCTCGTCTAACTCACAGCGGACAATTTCAATCAGTGGGTGTGTCACTAGTTTTTTAGTCACCCGCCGGGCAAAGCGATTCCTGTCTACAGCCAGGGCCCCACCCGCCGAAACCCTAGTTTCATCAGCACAGCTAATAATCAGTGAGCCCAAACGCCTCATTTCTTCCTTGAGCAATCCTACCGCGTTTTCCATGGCTGTTGAGCGAAAAGAATTACTGCAGATCAGTTCGGCAAAATCCCCGCCCTGATGGGCAGGCGTAAGCTTGTTAGGACGCATTTCATAAAGCCTGACCCTAACACCCCTTTTTACAGCCTGCCAGGCTGCCTCAGAGCCGGCCAGGCCGGCCCCGACAATAGTAATCAGTGGTTTTTTGGCCACATGTTTTATTCTATCAGATCCCGCATTCATCCTATGTCCTTGTTTCACCCACCAGGTTTAAATTTGCGTCGACCGGGACTGGTTTTGAGCTGGTTTTGGGTTCCGCTTGATCCTCGGGCTCTACCTTGCAGCCGCATTCCTTGTTAATGCAAAGGAGGTAGCCACCCTTTCCCCGCCGCTTTTTTTCCACCATCAATTCACCGCACTCCGGACATTTGGTCTTGGTGGGCTTATCCCAGGTCACAAAATCACATTCGGGAAAGCTGCTACAGCCAAAAAATTTCCGGCCCTTTTTGCTCCGGCGGGCTACCAGTTCGCCACCACAACGTGGACAATCTACCCCCACCGGTTCCAAAAGGGGTTTGGTATTGCGGCATTCGGGGAAACCGGGGCAGGCTAAGAATTTGCCATAACGGCCCATTTTTATAACCAAATTGCGGCCACATTGTTCACAAATTTCGTCGGTCACCTCATCAGGAACCTTGATATGGCCAATTTCCTCTTCTGCCTTTTCCAGGGTCTGGCTAAAAGGCTTATAAAAATTGTCCAGCACCTGAACCCAATCCTGTTCCCCTTCCTCAATTCTATCAAGTTTTTCTTCCAAACCGGCTGTAAATTGGACATCAATGATATCCTTAAAATGGTTTTTCAGCATGTCTACAACGATATCACCAAGCTCTGTCGGACAAAATTGCTTATTTTCCCTTACCACATAGGCTCTTTTGATAATTGTTTCGATGATTGGAGCATAGGTGCTGGGCCGGCCTATACCCTTTTCTTCCAGCACCTTAACCAGGGTCGCCTCCGTATAGCGGGGCGGCGGCTGGGTAAAGTTTTGTTTGGGGGTCAGGGAGCGTGCCTCTAACTTCTCCCCTTCCTTTAACTCGGGCAATAAGCCATCCTTACTATTATCCTCTATTTTATCCTGGTTTTCAGTATAAATCTTCATATAGCCGGGAAAAACGATGATTGAACCTGTGGCCCGAAAAGCATATGCAGCGGCACTAATATCTATGCTGGTTGTATCATACACGGCCCGGCTCATCCGGCTGGCCAAAAAACGGGACCAGATCAGCTTATAAAGTCTATACTGATCATTAGTTAAAAACCCTTTGACCTGCAGCGGCTCCCTGTAAACTGTGGTGGGGCGGATCGCCTCATGGGCATCTTGAACCTTGGCTTTTCCCTTAGCAGCAACCGCCTGACCTTCCTGGCCTACATAGGGGGCCCCGAAACGTTCCGTGATATATTTTTTTGCTTCTTCCTGGGCTGAAGGTGACACCCGTATGGAATCTGTGCGGATATACGTAACCAGGCCGGAGGTACCCTCCTTACCCAAATCAAGGCCCTCATATAGCTGTTGTGCTACCATCATTGTTTTTCTGGCGGTAAAATTCAGCCGGCGATAGGCCTCCTGTTGGAGTGTACTGGTCGTAAAAGGCGGGGCCGGACGGCGCGTCTTTTCCTTGCGCACGATCTTGGAAACCATGTAGTGGGCGCCCTTCAGATCATCCAGTACCTTTTGCATGGCCTTTTCATTGGTTATTTTAATTTTTTTGTTCTTGTAATTTAAAAGTTTACCCTCAAAAGGCGCCCACCCGGTCTTGAGAAATAACCCGTTCAAGGTCCAATACTCCTCCGGTTCAAAAGCCTGGATTTCCGCCTCCCGATCACAAATCAGACGCATGGCCACTGATTGCACCCGACCCGCACTGAGCCCCTTTTTCACCTTACGCCAAAGAAGCGGGCTCAGGTTGTAACCCACCAGCCGATCCAAAATGCGACGAGCCTGCTGGGCGTTGACTAGATTAAAATCGATGGGCAGCGGGTTACGGGTGGCATTTTGAATGGCCTGTTTGGTAATTTCATTAAATACAATGCGGCAGGGTTTTTCAGCAGGGATCCCCAGGATGTTTTGTAGATGCCAGGCGATGGCTTCTCCCTCACGGTCCGGGTCAGATGCTATTAACACCTTGCTGGATTTTTTTACCGCACCTTTTAGGTCCTTGATGATGTCGCCTTTGCCGCGGATGGTGATATATTTGGGAGTAAAATTTTCTTCCACATTTACTCCAAATTGGCTTTTCGGCAAATCCCTTACATGGCCCATAGAAGCCTTCACAATATATCTTTTTCCTAGAAACCTGCCGATTGTTTTCGCTTTGGCCGGTGATTCCACAATAACCAGTATTTTAGACAAAGAAACACCTCTTTTTATTCGCCCTTCTTAAATTGCCATCTATTATTACTATTTTTCTTAAATCTATCCATTACGGAAATATTTTAGAACGAATTCTAATCAGCGCGAATATATAATTTGCCCGGCATTTGCCTGGTAAAGCCTTTTATCTCCAGGTAAGCCAGAGCCGCTAAAACCTTTTGTGCCGGAAAACCTGTCCTGTCAATCAGTTCATCTAATGAAACAGGTTCTAGTGACAACAAATTGTACAACGTCTTTTCCTCTTCACTCATTTTAACCTTTCCGCCGGCTTTTACCTCCTGGGCTGGGAATAGCCTTTCCAGTCCCAGTTCTTCTATAATATCGGCAGCACCCTCAATTAGCCTGGCTCCTTGTTTAATTAATTTGTGAGGCCCACGGCTTAGGGGGTTAACAATGTTTCCCGGCACAGCCATTACATCACGTCCCTGATCTAGGGCAAAGTCAGCCGTGATTAGAGCACCGCTTCTCTCAGCAGCCTCAGTAACCACAGTGCCCAGGGATAACCCACTAATAATCCTATTTCTAGCGGGAAAATGCCAGTGTTCCGGTGGAGTGCCCAGTGGATATTCAGTAATTACAGCCCCGCCGGCAGTAATTTTGTCCATCAGTCTTTTGTTTTCCCGCGGATAAATTACATCCAGACCGCTGCCCAATACTGCTATCGTTCTTCCACCGCCGGATAGGGCCCCTTTATGGCCAGCAGTATCTATACCCCGGGCCATGCCGCTGACCACCGTTACGCCCACCGCCGCCAGATCCCGGGCCAGTTTTTCGGCAACCAATAGCCCATAGGGTGACGGCTTACGTGAACCAATTACAGCAATAGCCAGATTATCCGCCGGTTTTATGGAGCCTTTAATGAAAATAACCGGAGGTGGGTCAAAAATTTGGAGGAGGTTCTCCGGGTAACCGGGTTGATTATAACAAATAAAATCCATGCCGGCATGCCGTAGTCTGGCTGCTTCCCTAGCGGGATCCAGTTTAGCCCTGCCGTGCACAATTTTTTCCGGATCCTTTGGTCTGAGCCCGGGTACCCTGGCCAGCTCCTTAACACCGGCTTCCCAGGCCACCCGCGCCGAACCAAAATGTTTTAGTAAAGACCATAGCTTTTTCCCTTGTTCCGACATCAAGCACTGCCAGGCCAGCAGGTACAATCTGTCCTCCACCGGTTATTCTCCCCTCAAGTTGTCTTTAATCCCATTCCTTTCGGGGTACAAACAAAATCTTCCTGCATATCTGTGCTGTTTTCTTTTTTTTATGATCCGGCATGATTAAATTATGTCCAATAAATTGTCTATTTTCTGCCTCTTTTCCAATACGCCGGAGAAAATATCGCCTAGTAGAGTAAATCTGTCCCGGACAGTATTAATATTATAATCCCCCGGCTTCAGGCTGCCTGTTTCTATTTCCTCCCACAGCAAAGGGGTGGACACCGGCGCCCCCGGCAAAGGACGCAGGCTATATGGAAAGGCCATTGTCTTCCCCCGGCCATTTTGTAGGTAGTCCAGATAAACCTTGCCTGCTCTTTTTTCTATCTTTCTTTCCAGGGTAACATGATTTGGGCAAACATTCTGTGCCAGCTCAGCAACATATTTCATAAAAGCCGTAACCCTGGGCCAGGGATAGACGGGTTCCAGGGGAACGAAAAGGTGCAAGCCTCGGGAGCCGGAGGTTTTGGGGAAACATTCAATATTAAAGTCAGCCAGAATTTCCTTGACCAGTAGGGCTAGCTTCAGTATATCGGCAAAGGAGGCACCCACCGCCGGATCCATGTCCATCACAGCAATATCGGGGCATTCCAGATCCTCCATCCGGGCTAACCAGGCGTGCATTTCGATGCAGGTTTGGTTGGCCAACCAAACCAGGGTCGCCCTGTTATTGCAGATCATATAGTTTACTACCTTTTCAGTATGCTGAACCGGTTGCCTGGGGATCCAATCAGGTGCATAGGTAGGCGTTTCCTTCTGGTAAAAGGCCTGGCCCGCCAGTCCGTGGGGATAACGTTTCATTACAATCGGCCGGTGGCGAAGATGGGGCAGTATATAAGGAGCCACATCCGAATAGTACCTGATTAGGTGGGCCTTGGTAAAACTCTCCGGCCAGATCGGCTTGTCCAGGCTGGTCAGTTTGACTTCATGGCCATCCACATTTACGTAGGATTCTCTAGTTTTATTGGCTACATTCATCTAAAAACACCTCGTTTTTAGCCTTTACCGAAATAAGCCCCGGCAAACGCCCCGGCCAAAAACAATAAAGGGGAAAGGGGGAAATAAAAGGAGAAAAGGCAGGGTTTATCAGGGTAACCTATTGGACAAGCAGTTTATCACATTGGCCATGACAGAGCAAATGCTGCCGACGAAAAACCTGTTGACAGGCATGGGGGGTAAATAGCATCAGCCAGACCCGATAACACCTTGCCCCTCATAGATCCTAATTGAGGCTCCACCGGCTTTATGGTATATTTTAGTCAGTTGAATCTTTCAGGGAGATGGGAACATGCAAGCAGTGTTTGCTCACACCAATATCATTGCTGATGATTGGCGCAAATTAGCTAAATTTTATATTGATACCTTTGGCTGTGAACCGTTACCGCCGGAAAGAAACCATCAGGGTGATTGGATTGACCGGGTGACCAACATGAAAAATGTCCACATTAGCGGTATACACCTGCGCCTGCCAGGCTATGTGGACGGACCAACACTAGAAATTTTTAGCTATATACAGCAGCCTGTGGAAAAAGAAAATGGGCTACCGGCTCTCAATAAACCAGGTTTGGCCCACATAGCCTTTCTTGTCGAAGATGTCCCCTTTTACTGCAATAAGCTACTGAGAAATGGCGGTAGCAAGCTGGGTGAGATAGTGGAGAAAAAAATAGCAGGCGCAGGACTATTGACGGTAGTCTACGCCCGAGACCCGGAAGGAAATATTATCGAAATACAGAACTGGAAATAAAAAGTCAACATTAACGATGGAATAACCTCTTTAAAATACCACAGATGAATTATTTTTCTTGATCACTACCCATAGTTCAATGGGGCTATGATCAATATGATAGTCGGCAATACCCGCCTGGAACATCGCTGTGTGATATTTATCAGGGGCAGCAGGACCGATATTTTCACGCAGATGCTCAAACCAATTGGGTTGCCGTTGCAGCATTTTTTCATCAATCTGCTTTTTAAGCTCGGGGGTGCCGAACCCGCCACCAATAAAGGCCCGGCCCCCCGGCGCCATCACCCGGTATATCTCACTGAAGGCCTGGGGCAAGTCCTGCCAAAAGAATACAGAACCCCGGCTCACTGCTAGCTGCACCGTACAATCGGCCAGGGGAATCCGGTGCACGTCCGCCAGCAGTGTAGACACCCTTTTCTCCAGCCGGAGGTCCTTTATGTTTTTCCGGGCCAGAGCCAGCATTTTCGGGTTGCTGTCTACCAGACTGACCACAAGGTTGCTTAGCTCGGCTATAGCCAGGCCCAAATAACCGCTGCCGCAACCCAGATCAAGGCATAAGCCGCTGGATATTTTGCTGGTCTGGAGAAATTTCTCGGCTATTACCGGATAAACAGGCGCAAAAACCTTGCGGGCCAGTTGGTCAAATTGTTCGGCAGTAGTATCCATATTAAGCTTCTTCCTCACTTTCGCTTTCTCACCACGGTTACGTATATCCATTATTATTCAGTCTGCTGCCCATAAACACCCCAGCGTTTCAAGGGGCGAATGATTATGAACTCCAGAGCCACAAGGATTACCAGCAAGACCATGATCCAGGCAAAAAGGTGATCTGTTTCCAAATAGGCCCTGGCAATGGCCACCCTTTGTCCCATTCCTTCCCGGGCACCCAGCATTTCGGCCATGATCGTGAGGCGAATAGATGAGGCCATAGCCAGGGACAACCCGGCCACCAGGCTGTGCCGCATACCCGGCAGATAAATCTTGTTCAGGGTAAGGAGTCGGGGTAAGCGATAGACCCGGGCCATTTGCAGCAAAGCCCGATCAATAGACTTGAGACCTTCTACAGTATTGGTGTGCATTACCGGAAATACCAGCAGGGACACCAAAAATATGGTCATATTTGTGCCCATACCCAGCCAAACCATAGCCATAGTGACAAATATAATGGCCGGCACGGCCAGCAGAAAGCTGATTAGCGGCTGCATCAGTAGTTCCAACCGTTTAAAGCAGCCGGCCAGCAGGCCGCCAATCAGCCCGCCGGTAATCCCAATGCTCACCCCTACTATTTGGCGCTGGAAGGTAATGATTAGGTTTTCTTTGAGCTCACCGCTTTTGTAGAGCTCGGCCAGGGCTTCTACCGTTTCTACGGGGGAAGGAACCAGCACCTGGCTGTAGCGCATTGACAGCCCCTGCCAGCCCAGCACCAGCAAAAGCACACCGGCCAGATAGTAATATCTCCTAGTTAGATTGGCAGTAGAATTTGGCATCGGGTATTTTGCCGCCAAAGGCCCGCATGTCTGCAGTGCGGCTTAATTCTTTAAAGAAAGCCTCCACCTCTTCCTGGCAATCAGCAGCATACTGGGGCTTAAGACGGGCATATTTTAGGGATTGGCTTACTGCAGCCGCCTTCATGGCCGGTACGTGTTTTTCCACTATAGGCCCGATTTCCGCCGGGTTATTATTGACCCACTGGGCAGTATCAATATAGGCTCTGGCAAAGCCCGCCGCTTCTTCACTTGTGATGCCGCTACTGCCGATAACGATGATGCCGGCCATAGGCATACCTGCTTTTTCCTGTCCGGGCAGCTTGTTCCACTCCTGAGTTAGATCCAGCACTCGGTGCAACTGCACACCGCCCTTTTGGGCGTTCAGGATTGCTATACTGGACTGAGGCTCATTTAACACAGCATATTTTAGCTTGCCGGTGGCCAACCGTGAGGAAGCCTCAGACATATCCAGGTAGCTAAGGGTCAGATCATGATCCGGGTTAATACCGTTATTAATTAGCAAGTGGCGAAAAATCAGGTCATGAATACTGCCTTTTCCGGACAGAACCACCTCTTTTCCTGTTAAATCCTGTAATGATACCACCTCAGATTCGGTGCTCATCACATAGAGCATCCCCCAGACAGTAACCATTAATAATTGTGTGTCCAGGCCTTTATTATAGGAGAGCACGGCATTGTGGAGTGGAGTGCTGCACAGCTGCACCTCCTTGGCGGATATCATGGCCGTTAATTGCTCGGCCCCCTGCCAGGGCTTGAGGACAATATTATTGTTTAGTTCAGCCATTTGGGCCAGTGGATATGTAACAGGGCCCGGTGCGCTGCCCACAGCAAGTCTTAAATCCTCCAGGTTAACTGCCGCACCCGCAGCCTGTGGCGACGGTGTCGCTGTGACCGGTGACTGCCGGTCGGTTTTTTGTGTACAACCTCCCAGGAAAAACACCAGGATCAGAGCAGCAGCCAATAGGATTATGGCACCCTTTTTCATTTATTCCCCTCCTTTTTATTTTATCTGCTCAAAAAGGTATCCCCCGTTTCCCGTGAATTACAGAAACCGGTAAGCCATGGAAAAAGCGACACACCTCCCTCCTCGCCCAAATCTGGTATTCTCTATTCGGCTAAAAGAACCACCAATTGTCCAATCTGTTAATTATAGTTTTTAGATCAATGCCTCTGCTTCCAGCGGGTTAAGTGCAGCTGACAATATTTTTTCCATGTGCTGAACATAGGAAGCCCGGTATCTCTCTCCCGGCTCCAAATAAAGATCCGTGACGATTTGGCAGGGTCGACCACGTAACACCACTATCCGGTCACTAAGCCTTACTGCCTCCCCCAGGTCATGGGTGACCATCACCGTAGTGCAGGCATGCCATTGCCCCAGGGAGAGTAAAAGTTCCTGCATATCTCTTTTTATTTGTTCATCCAGGCCGGAAAATGGTTCATCCAACAAAAGCAGGTCCGGTTCGATAGCATAGGCGCGGCCGATGGAAACACGTTGCCTCATACCACCGCTTAATTGTTCCGGATAATAGCCGCCAAAGCCGTCCAATCCCAGCACAGGCAACAGGCTTTCCACCCTCTGCCGGCGCTCCCGGGCCGGCAATCCCAGACTATACAAGCCTATTTGGAGGTTTTCTACAACAGTCAACCAGGGCAACAATCGTGGCTCTTGAAAAACATAGGCCAGTCGCCTACTTTCCGATGTAACCTGTCCCGAACAGGGCATGATAATGCCGGCCAATATATTTAATATACTGGTCTTGCCCGTTCCCGAGGGGCCGAAAAGACAAATAAACTGCTGCCCTTCACAGTCCAGGTTAAAATGCTCTAAAACCTCTAGATCCCCGTATTGCAATTTAATGTCACGCAGGGCAAACAACAGTAATTCCTCCCCTCTTAGCCCATTGCACCCCGGAGTATATTTATAAAATCATCCCACCCCCGCCAGATCAGGTTGAAATTGTTTTCTACCAGGGCCGTCGGTGTATGCACGGCACCGGAGACAGGCACGAATGTTTGCAGCGCCAGGTATTCCTGCACCCGATCAGATAGCAAATAATCACCAATTGCCAACAGGCGATCATCTGCTTTTTTATGCCAAACCATCACCAAAGGCATGCAGAACAACCCATCCTCAGGCCACAACATGCTAATATTTTTGTTGCGGGAGACACGGGCAAAGGTCACATTGGTAATGCCCAGTGGGTAATGCCCTTCGTCCACAGCGTTAACCACATTGATGGGAGCCCCGGCAAAGACCATATTCTGCTCCAGGGCAGCAGCCTTTTCCGGATAATAGGCCTGCATCAGGGCCCTGATCATTTTCGGCGCCATGTGGTGTTCCGCAGGCATAAGGATCCTTCCCCGCCAGGCAATATCCAGTAGATCGGCCCACACCCGGGGCAGTTCCTCTTCCTTTACTACCTGGGGATTGTAAAATATGGCAAATGGCACAATGGTAAAGGGATGAAAATATCCCTGGGAATCGGCAAACCCGGCCCGGACTAGTTCCGGACGCAATGAAAATCTACCCGCCAATGGGCGCACATGTTCTGCCAAATTATTTCCTGCTAACCGCAAAATGTAATTGGCATTGCCGATTAGCAAATCGGGTAGGCTTTCCAGATCCCATTTCCGTCCCTGCCCACCGGCAGCCAAACATTTGTGCAGATTGGCAATCTCCAGCCCAATCCCATGTTTTTGTTTCATCCCCCGGCCGAAATCCTTGAGCATTTCCTCAATCGCCCTGCTGATATTCAGAGGCAAGTGCACTAACACCCTGGCCATATAGTCCGACCTCCCTTTCTCTGTTCACTACACTGCTATCGCCGTGGCCGATACTATCCCCCCGGCGCAGCTGCTCCCGCAGGTCGGCCACCCGTTTCTCCACCTTAACCAGATCCGCCAGTATCCTCTTCTCCTTTGCCGTGGTGGGGCATATTTTTTCCATGCCGCCGTTTTTCATTATTACCCTTTTCCCGGCCATTAACATCAGCGTCGGATCATGAGAAACGACCAGCACAATTTTTCCCTGTCCCCTCAATATTTCCAGAGCCTGCAAGCGATCAATACCGGCATTTTCAATTTCATCAATTAACACCACCGGCGCGTTACTGATGATAGCCACATCCGCCACCATCAGCGCCCGGGATTGTCCCCCACTGAGTTGGGTCAAATTAGTAGAGAAGGCAACCGGTTCACCCGATAGGTGGTTGGTGATCGCCAGCACTTCCTCAATGATGGGGTTGGGATCCTCAATACCTCTAACCCGGGCATGCATGAGGAGAAACTCTTCAACAGACATATCAATCACAAAATTCATATTTTGTGACACCTGAGCTACCAGGTAACGCCTGGATTTTTTGTTTTTATTCCTGTCAGCCAATTGATTGCCGATCAACACACTTCTGCCGGTCAATGTTTCTTCTTCGTCATACTGCTCAATGTCGGATATTAGCTGTGTCTTGCCGGAACCTGTAGGGCCTACTACGGCCAGCACATCACCGGCAGCAATTTCCAGCCTGCTGATTTTTTCCCTCCGGCCACTTTTGTTCCGTCCACCTAAAATAGTGATTTTGTCCAGCATTAATTACCTCTCCCAAAGTCTACTTTTTTGACAATACCCATCTGGTAATCCTTACCCACGATGGTTTCCCCGGCACAGTAGGAACAGCTGGCCGCCGGCATGGGATTTCTCAGCTCCCTGCCGCTGATACCGGCCAATGTGGGACTATTGAGAATTTCTTTCTTCAGGGCCAGGGCTCCCCGGCCTGTGAGCCCATTAAAATCTAAAATTCGGGCTTGTTTATTCTCCATCTCCACCTGATAGCGAAACACCTCTCTTTCGGCCTGGGAAACGATATCCCCCTTGGTAATAACCACAATGTCGGCGGAGCTGAGCATCGGCCCGACCTTTCTTGGGGTATCAACGCCAACCAAATTATCAATGACACAAATAGATAGACAACCATACACCGCCGGAGCGCAGCGGTGACAGAGCCCGGCAGTTTCCAAAACCAACACATCCGCTTGCTGCTCTCGGGCCCAGGCTTCAACTTCCTCCAGATTAGCCACATAAAAATGATCCGGGCAAATATAGTCACTAAGACCCACAGCCACCGGTATCCCCAGGCGGCGATACCGGGCATCATCCGAGGTCTGCAAACAGTCGATTTTACAAGCCGCCACCACCAGATTGTTTTTTAATAGGTGGCGGATGGTATGTACCATTACTGATGTTTTGCCCGATGAAGGCGTGCCGGCAACAATGACAAAACGCATTTTCACCCACTCTTTCATAAATAAATTAGCTTTCCTGCCGGGAGGATCTTTAGCATCCACCAGCACCTAAAAATGCACCTCCTAACCAACTGGCCTGAATTATCTCACAGCACAACAGGTAACAAGACTAAACAACAGGGATATCAAGACAGGTGTGGGATGACCAAACTAATAAGAAAAGTATAATACATAATGGCAAGCCCGTCCATAGCAAATCAAGAGAATGTATGAGGGGTTACATAAAGGGACAAGAGGAAATGTAGAAAACATAACCGGGGTCAAAAATAATAAAAAGCCCTTTGACCGGCAAAGGGCTTTCCTGGGGTTACTGATTAAATGTTTTTTTATATCCTGGCCAGCATCCGGCCAAAGTCTACCGCCACCTTTTGGGCGTCACTGTCAGGGTTCCACAGGTTTCTATAGCCTTCAACAGCAACTTCAAAACCGGCGTCAGCCATTAATTCATTTAAAACCTTTACTGATTCACCGCTCCAACCGTAGCAACCAAATGCCGCCGCCTTTTTCCCCTTAAACCGCAACCCTTTCATTAGTTGAATGAAACCGGCCACTGAATGTAGGATGCTCCTGGCAATGGTCGGTGAGCCGATGATCACTGCCTTGGACTTGAAAACCTCGGTGATCACATCATTCTCATCACTCTTGGCTAAACTGCAAACCTTGACCACCACCTTATCATCGGCCTGGGTGATTCCTTCGGCGATCTTTTCAGCCAGCAGTTTTGTCCCGTTCCACATGGTGTCGTAGACAATGGTAATCTGGTTTTCCTGATAGTCATTGGCCCAGGCAGCATATTTTTTAATTATCTGTACCGGGTTATCCCGCCAAATGACACCATGACTGGTGGCAATCATTTCTATGGGCAGTTGCAAAGCCGTTATTTCCTCTAGTTTTTTCGTCAGCAGACCACTAAAGGGGGTCAGTATATTAGCATAATATTTGATTGCTTCCTCATACAATTCACACTGATCCACCTGATCATTAAAGAGCTTTTCCGTAGCCAGATGCTGGCCGAAGGCATCGTTACTGAATAGGATATTATCCCCGCTGAGGTAGGTAGCCATACTATCCGGCCAATGGAGCATGGGCATCTCCACAAATACCAGCTCTTTTCCATTGCCGATGTCTATTTTGTCCCCCGTTCGGACAACCTTGAAATCCCAATCCTGATGGTATTGTCCTCTAAGAGATTTGACTGCATTTGCCGTGCAATAAATTGGTTTATCGGGGATACGCTTCATCAGGGCCGGGAGGGCACCGCTGTGGTCAACCTCACCATGATTGGCAATGACAAAATCAATTTTTTGCAGGTCAATTTCCCCGGCCAGATTGTCCACAAATTCCTGGGCAAAGGGAGACCAAACAGTGTCAATGAGCACAGTCTTTTCTTCCTGGATCAAATAGGAGTTGTAGGTGGAACCCCTATGGGTAGAATATTCTTCGCCGTGAAACTTCCGCAGCTCCCAATCAACCTTACCCACCCAGTAGACATTGTTCTTAACCTGTTTTTTCATCGCTACCACACTCCCCCGTTATATTTGTATTACCATGATTTGCATATTTGTGATATGGAATTATTATAACATCTTTTTCCGCCTATTGCTGTTCTACAACGATGCATTCCCCGGGTAATTTATCCCGGCGTATACCCCGGTAAACAGGGTGACGGAGAAAACCTTCAGTAGTGACGGTCAGATAGTCTACAGAGCAAACCAGCAGCGGTTGAACAAAAATAGTATGCCGTCGTTCCTTCTGGGGTATCTGTACCGTTTCCTTTGTTACTGCCAGTTTGTCCAGGGCGGCGAGGAGGATTTCCCCCTCTTGCTCACTAAAACCTGTGCCCACCTTTCCCTGGTAAACCAACCTATTGTCTTGGTAGCCACCCAGGACAAGGGAACCCAGCCCACCGGCGGATCTATGTTGATAGCCACAGATAATCAGGTCTACCTGCCGGGTATGTTTGAATTTCTGCCATTGGGTGGAACGCCTGCCTGGTAGGTAGAAGCTACCAAGCTTTTTGGCCATAACACCTTCCAAGCCCTGGGAGACACAGGCCTGGTATAGATCCAATCCATGTTGATGCACATATTGGGAAATAACAATCCCCTGTTCCCCTTGTTTTTCTTCCTTTACCATTTCCACCAGCAGTTTTTTGCGCTCTTCCAGGGGTAAATTCATCACACTTTTACCATCAGCATAAAGTACGTCAAAGACCATCAGGGTGGCCGGCTGTATCCGGCAGGCCCTGCCGATTGCTTTGCGATCCTGCATCCTACCCCGGGATTGCAGGGCGGCAAAGGATGGTTTTCCTTCTACCAAGGCCACTATTTCACCATCAAGTATGGCCGGCCTGCTGTTAACCTCCAGGTGCAGGTGGGCCAGTTCGGGGAACTTGAGCGTCAGGTCAATGCCGTTTCTTGAATATAGGGTGGTAGCATTCTGCAGGAGATAAGACAGGCAGCGATACCCGTCCCATTTCACCTCAAAAAAATGATCCTTACTATCATAGGGTGGGGAGCTGGTGGCCAGCATTGGGCGGAGCAGGGGCAGATCTATCATGCCTTCTGCCATCGGCGAGTGTTAGCCGTCAGTCTCATCAGGATGTCTTCTTCCGGGCCTGTGATTTTGCTGCGGCTTTTTTTGCTCCGCCGACGCTTGCCTTGGATTCCCTTTCCCTTGTAGCTGTTTTTTTCTCCTTCCTTTCCGCCTGGGCCATATTAATACTGGCTTGCAAGGCCTCCATCAGATCCACCACTTTACCGCCTTCCGGCCTGGCTGGAGTTTCAATCACATCACCGGCAATTTTGGCCTGAATTTTATCCATTAAACCCTGTCTGTATGTATCTGTGTATTTTTCCGGTTGAAATTGGGCCGACAGGCTGTTAATGAGATTTACCGCCATTTTAAGCTCATGATCATGGAGATCCACATCATAATTCAATTCGGCCAGCCGGTCCTGCTGCCTGATCTCATCGGGATAATACATAGTGCTCATCACAATGGCCCGATCGCTAACCCTAATCGCCGCCAGGCTTTCCCGGGTACGAATCACCACTCTGGCGATAGCCACCTTACCGGTTTCATCCATTGCCTTTTTCAACAGTTCGTAAACCCTGGCTCCTCCGTCAGCCGGGGCCAGGTAATATGATTTTTGATAATAAATCAGTTCAATCTCGGCCAGGTCAACAAAATCAAGGATTTCGATGCTTTTTCCCGGACCGCCAGCCTTATCCCGGGCGAAATCCTCTTCCGTAAGGACTACATATTTACCTTTTTCATATTCATAACCACGCACAATCTCATCCATGGTCACCTCTGTTTCACAGTGGGGGCAATATCTTTTATATTGTACAGGGTTTTTACAACCGGCATGCAGGTAATTAAACCTGATATCCTTCTGCTCTGTGGCTGCATACATCTTGACCGGCACATAAACCAGGCCAAAACTGATGGCTCCTTTCCACATCGAACGCATCTTTTCACCTCAAAACCTATTGCTGATATTAAAACTATTATTTCCCCCGATAGTAAAGTAATGCGGCGGGGGGAAAAACAAAACCCGGGCCGCTAATACACCCGGGTCTAGTTTACTAGGAGAGTGCCGGTTGGGGGGGATTGCTCTGGGGCTGGGGAGGAGGTTTATGTTCTCCACCGGCGCCGAGCATAGATTGGATCTGGGCCATTACCTGGGGCGCCACATCTATTAACCGGTCAACAACAGCATTCCCATCTACTGGCAACAAGCGGACCTTACCATTACCGGCCACCAAAAAACCAATCGGTTTGACGGATACACCGGCCCCACTACCGCCACCAAAGGCCGGCATCTGGGCATCTTCTTTTTTCTTATCGCTACCGGCATTGATTTCGAACTCACCACCACCGGCAGCAAAACCACAGGCTACTCGGGAAATTGGAATGATCACAGTGCCGTCGGGAGCCTCAACCGGATCCCCAACCACAGTATTTACATCCACCATTTCCTTAATGCTTTCCATCGCTGTCTTCATTAGGCCTTCTATCGGATGCTGCTCAGGCAAGCCATGTCACCCACCTTTTTGTTTTAATGTAACTACCAGAGCCTTAAGACTTGTGAAGATAATATAGCCAAATCTGACCGCAAATATGCAGTCCAGATTGGTGTTAAAACAAGCTGTTTTAAAATTAGGCCTGACGTTTAACACCGGTTTTACCCTTCCAGGTGCAAACAAGCGATAAAAATAACTAGAAACAAAACCCTTTAAACCCCAGGCAGTACCCGCTAACATTCCTGTTAGGGCCGGTTCTATCAGCCCAATTTCAGTACTCCAATTAAAACGTCTCAGTTTAACACGGTTGATTAAATATAAAATGGTGGGGTAATATCTTCTCGTTTCAGAGGTAGCCAGGTAGAGAATATTAAATAACAGCCGGTGGCCCCTTCTTTTGACCTCCTCCGTCCTAATTTTGTAGGCGGGCCGGGGCCAAAGGCGGTTCCAGAAACCCGGCTGCAGCTTTTTTTTTTGCTCCCCGGCAGGCTGTTGCACCTTGATTACAGGTATGGCCATCCGGTAATGGATTAACCCACGCCAGATTGACAGATCAAAAGTAAATTGATCATTCTTCCCTTGTTTCCAGTAGCGTAGCCGCAAGGTTATTGTGGTGAAAAGAATGGCCAGCAGGAAAATAATCGTCAGTATGATCACTAAATACAGCCTATTCACCTGTTTCACCCTCCCCGGGCATATTTTGCCACCTACCGCCTGGAATATACGACTTAATTGAATGCCACCCAACCCAATACATGCTGGGATGTAGTCACTAGAAAATCAAAGTCAATATAAAAAAACCGCCTGAAAAACCAGACGGCTGTTGCCCTATTCATGCCAATAATCCAAACCAACATTGTGCCTGGCTTTATCCAGGTAGACGGCAGCAACCTGGCGTGCCTTGCGGGCCCCTTCCTGCATGGTCTTAACCACAAATTCGCCATCTGCCGCCAGCCTTTTCCGCTCTTGCCGATAGGGCGCAAAGTATTCCCAAACCACACCGAATAGTTCCTTTTTCAGTTCACCATATTTGAGACCGGGAGTAAGCAATCTTTCCTTCAGTTCCTCCTGCCCCCGGGTATCCAGAAAGAGGGCATAAATGTCATAAAGGAGGTTCCCCTCTACCGGTTTTGGTTGATCAACGGGTGTGGAATCTGTCTTGATACTCATAATTTTCTTTTTTAATGATTTTTCATCGCTGAAAATTTCGATGGCGTTACCATAGGACTTGGACATCTTCTGGCCATCCACACCGGGCACAGTAGCCAGGTCATCTTCTATGTCCGGTTCCGGGATCACGAAGGTCTCACCATAGGTAGAGTTAAAACGGATGGCGATATCTCTGGCGATTTCCAGATGTTGTTTCTGATCCTTGCCCACCGGCACCTTGTCCGCCCCATAGAGGAGGATGTCCGCGGCCATCAGCACCGGATAGGAGAACAGACCGTGACTGGCGGGCAGCCCCTTGCTCACCTTATCCTTATAGGAATGGTTGCGCTCCAGTAGACCCATACCGGTAACATTGGAAAGAAGCCAGGTCAATTCAGTCACCTCAGGCACATCTGATTGGATATAAAAAACAGTTTTATCAGGATCCAACCCCAGGGCCAAAAAATCACAAGCCGCTTCAAAGGTCTGGCGCCTTAAAAAAGGGGCATCGAAAACAGATGTCAGGGCGTGGTAATTCACTAGAAAACAGAACAGCTCATTGTTTTCCTGGTAATCTATCATCCTTTTCATCATGCCGAAATAATTGCCTAAATGTAGGGAGCCGGAAGGTTGTATGCCGGAAAGAATACGCATTACTATCGAATGTCCTCCTTGCTGTTGGTATATAGCCGGCTATGTAACCAGCCGCTAGATGATTTGGGCCATTTTTAATAAAACATTAGCCAGGGGGATGACAAAAATTCTGAAGATGTAGCCTATGGCCCCCGTAAACACCAGTAGAATCAATATAATTATTCCATATGTCTCCAGGTGATACAACCATTCCTGACGGCCGGGCAAAATGCCGGCCAGGATTTTGGATCCATCCAGGGGCGGTATAGGCAGCAGGTTAAAAATAGCCAGCACGATGTTGATATAAATGATGTAAAACATTATTTCAGTAAAGTAAGGAAGCCGTAGGTCCATTAGTGCCAGGTGAACGACCACAGCCACTAAAGCCATCACTATATTCATCACCGGCCCGGCCAGGGACACCAGGAGCATACCCCGGCGCATATCCCCTGTGAAACTGAGAGGATTTACCGGCACCGGTTTGGCCCAGCCAAATCCGGCCAGAAAAAGCATCAGCAGCCCTACCGGATCAACATGGGCCGCCGGGTTAATCGTCAGCCGACCCTGGAGGCGGGCAGTGTCATCCCCCAGCCAGTGGGCCACCAGGCCATGGGCATACTCATGAAAGGTCAGCCCGACCACAATAGCCGGCAGCATTAATACAACTTGGTGCAGGCTTGGTAGATTAAACACTGTCTATCGCCCTTTCGTAGCCGGAAAGATATTCTTTCACGTAACTGAGCTCCTCCTCCCTGGTATGCACTATCCCATCCAACCGGGCTTGCCAGACGGCGTCCAGGGCCTTTTTGAAAATGGGGCCCGGTTTAAAGCCCAGTTCATGCAGATCCTGGCCATTGATTGATGGTTGATCATAATAAATAGCGGTGAGCACCCGACGAAATCTTTGCCTGGCAGCAGGATGTGGCAAATAGCAAAGAACCAGTGGGTAAGATTCCCTGGGCAGCGCTATTAAGCGCCTGGCCAGTTCACTGGTGGAAAGATCAGCAGGGTTTTCTAGACCTGCCACAGCATGGTTCCACTCATTAAGCGCCGCCATTACTTTTTCCATCTGCCTTTTATTGAGGCTATACTGCATACTGATACCCTGGGCTGTCTCCCAGTTGGTCCGGTGCAGCACAGCAATGTAGTAAACCATCCAGGGCAGATCGGGTTCGGCCACATCCCAGGATCTAATCAACTCAATGGAACAATGGATGTCATCCAACACATCTTTAATTTTTTCATAGGCCACACCGGCAAAAATGCTGTCCCACAACTGCAATTCTTCCAAACGGGACAGTATGGCTCCCGGTCGTGGTTCCAGCAGGATATACCTTAATTCTTCCCATACCCGCTCCTTGGAAACCCGGGCCAGCATATTGTTATGCACCGCCTCCTGGATCAGCTTGAGGGTCTGGGGTTCAAACACAATATTATATCTTTTTTCAAACCTGACACCCCGCAAAATCCGTGTGGGGTCTTCTACAAAACTGAGGTTGTGCAATACCCGCAGTAAGCCTTGCTCCAGGTCTTCCCGGCCACCGAAAAAGTCAACAATGTCCCCAAAATCGTCACTGTTCAATGATACGGCCATAGCATTGACGGTAAAATCCCGTCGGTAGAGATCCTGGTGTAAGGATGATGCTTCTATTTGGGGCATGGCCGCCGGGTATTGATAGAATTCTACCCTTGCGGTGGCCACATCCACCTGATGGCCCGGGGGAAAATGGACAGTAGCGGTAAAAAATTTCGGATGAACCCGCACCCTGCCGCCCAATTTCTCACCCAGGCTTTTGGCTAATTCAATCCCATCCCCCTCCACCACCAGGTCAATGTCGCTGCATTCCATACCGAGCAATAGATCACGCACAATGCCCCCGGCGGCGTATATTTTATAACCCATAGAAGAGGCTATTTGACCTGCATGTTCGAGAATTTCCATGTATTCCGGCGCTAGTCCCCGGCACATAAGCCCCCTTATATTCTTGTGTTGTTTATTAGTAGCAGTACCGCCCCGGTAAACCTTTTTGTGCCTGACCTGAACCTGCCCGTGGAGGGTACGTAGCACATCGGTGCGAGACACAATGCCCACCAGTTTTCCTTCTTTCAAGACAGGTAGCCGCCCGATATCATGCTGAATCATCAGTTCCCGCGCTTTTGAAACAGGATCTGCATGGTTAACGGTGATCATATTGCTGGTCATAAAACCTTTGGCAGGGGCATGTCCCAGACCATGATGAATGGCCTTTTCCACATCTCGGCGGGAGATGACACCCACCACCTGTTCTCCCCGTACCACCGGCAGACCACTATGGCCATAGCGCAGCATTAGCCGTCCGGCTTCCTCAATTATTGTTTCCGGGGTTATTGTCTTCACCGGGCTGGACATAATTTCCGCAGCCCTTGCCGGCTGCTTGATCTTGGAGTGGATTGCCTGCAACAGGAGATCAGCTACCTCATCCACCCTGGCCTTGCGTATGATCGCCGAGGCTGCAGAGGGATGCCCCCCACCACCAAAACCGGCCAGTATTTCCCTGGCACTGAGCTCCGGGATGCTGCTGCGGGCCACAATATATACCCGATCATCCATTTCCACCACGGTAAAAACCCCATCCAGGTGGGCAAAATCCACCAGCTTATGGGTGAGCAAGTCAAGGCCGGCGACAAATTCGTCTACATTCCCCTTAGCCAGCAATATTTTAATGCCATTTATTTCATGGTGTTCGGCCGATACCAACAGATCTTTTAGAAGGGTACGTTGTTTAGTGGTCAGGGGACGTTCTAAAAACTCAGCCACCACTGCCAGGTTAGCCCCCTGCTCCAATAGAAAAGCCACCGCTGCCGCGTCTCTCGCCGTTGTACAGGGGAAAACCAGGGAACCGGTGTCCTCATAAATACCAAGGGCGAAAACTGTGGCCTCCATGGGGGTGATGGCAATACCCCTTTTAATTATTTTTTCTATCAGCAGGGTGACGGCGGCCCCAACCATTTCCACCACTTCGATGTTTCCGCTGACATCATCCCCACTGTATGGGTGGTGATCATAGATATGTACTTCGATGCCGGGCTTTTGCAGTAAATCGGCCAGCATATCCAGACGTGCTGCTCTTTTGGTATCAACGATAATGATTCTTTTGACTAAATCCCAGTCAATGTCTTTGGCTGTCCGAACATTTAGCGTGTCTTTATGCAGGGCCATGAAAGCAGCCACGTTTTTCAAAAGGGGCCCGGGGAAAACCATTATGGCGTTAGGATAGATCTTTTGGGCGGCGACCATCGAGGCCAGAGCATCCATATCGGTGTTGGTATGACTGGTGATAATTTCTATGATTGGCACCACCCTTACAAAATATGCATTTTATTATATCACACCGGCCCATACAAAAAAAGCGCCCACCGGGGTGAATCAGGTTGGAACAGAAACGGCCCCAGGGCAACAAATTTAATTAGGGGCGCCTCTTTTAAGGCGCCCCCAAATATCCTTTGGTAACAAATTCTACTATATCTGTGGTAGGTTGGCCATAGCCTTTTTTAAACCTTCCTCAGATATGGGGCTATCCACCAACCCTTTGTGCAGGTAGGACTCGTAGGAAGGCAAATCCAATAGACCATGTCCACTCAGGTTAAACAATATAGTCTTGGCCTCACCGGCCTCCCTGGCGGCCAGGGCCTCCACCACCGCACTATGGATGGCATGGGATGATTCCGGGGCCGGTATGATCCCCTCACACCGGGCAAAAAGTACCCCGGAGTCGAATACGGCGCTCTGTCCATATGATTGGGCTTCGGCAATACCATCCTTGATCAGCTGGCTGACCAAAGGCGAAGCACCATGATAGCGCAACCCACCGGCATGAATCCCCGGCGGCATAAAGTCCTTACCCAAAGAATACATCCACAATAGTGGCGTGTATCCGGCCACATCACCGTAGTCATAGCCGTGATGACCCCTGGTAAGTGTGGGACAAGCGCTGGGCTCCACAGCAATCAACCTCACCGGGGCCCCTTCTTTAATTTTATCGTAAGCAAAGGGGAAGGCTATCCCGCCAAAGTTACTACCGCCACCACAGCAGGCAATAACCAGATCAGGATATTCATCCACCAGTTCCAGTTGCTTTTTAGCTTCCAGCCCGATTATCGTTTGGTGTAATAGAACATGGTTTAAAACACTACCCAGGGCATAGTGGGTGTCGTCACGCCCTACGGCATCTTCCACCGCTTCACTAATGGCCATTCCCAGGCTGCCCATGTTGTCCGGGTTTTCCTGCAGTATTTGCCGACCGGTGTTGGTATTCTCACTGGGGCTAGCATACATCCGGGCACCAAAAACCTCCATCATGGTGCGGCGATAAGGCTTCTGCTGGTAGCTAATTTTCACCATATATACAATGCATGCCAAATCAAAGAAACTGCAGGCCTGGGAAAGGGCTATACCCCACTGGCCCGCCCCTGTTTCCGTAGTCAATCTTTTCGTCCCCGCGACCTTGTTATAGTAAACCTGGGGCACTGCTGTGTTCAACTTATGGCTGCCAGCCGGGCTAACACCCTCGTGCTTAAAATATATTTTTGCCGGGGTATCAAGGGCCTGCTCCAATCGCCGGGCCCTAATCAGCGGCGATGGCCTCCATAGTTTGTATATTTCCCTTACTTCATCGGGGATTTCTACCCACCTGTCCCGGGTCATTTCCTGATCTATTAAGCCCCGGGGGAAAATTGGGACCAGGTCCTCAGGAACCACCGGCTTTTTAGTAGCGGGATGCATCGCCGGCTTGGGCAGGTTGGGCATGTCGGCCTGAATGTTGTACCAGGCCCGGGGTATGTCTTTCTCTTCTAGGAAAACCTTCACTTTACTCAACTCATCTTTCTCCTCTCTGCTCTGGTTTTTAAAGACACCAGGTACATTTTAACCTATAAACGGTTCCCCTGACAACAGGTATAAATAATATCCTACCCTTACTAGCTTATTTTCTCCTCGCGAACTGCATTGGTCCATTTACCGCAACGGTCACCCCAGCGGGCAATTACTCCCCCATCTTCTGTTACCTGAACCACCTCACACAGGTTGGAACATCCTGTACACTCGAAACTGCCCGTTTTGTACCTCATATCCGATATACCGAAACCCTTGAAAAGGCTATAGCCCCTTTTTGCTGCTGACTCCCGGGCCAGCAGGGCTGCCCCCACCGCCCCCATGACGTTATAATATGGCGGCACCTTGATCGGCAGCTCAAGAGCCCGTTCAAAGGCCTTGATCATGCCTACGTTGGCAGCCACACCGCCCTGAAAGACCACCGGCGGTAAAATTTCCTTGCCCTTACCCACATTGTTCAGATAGTTGCGTACCAGGGCTTCACACAAGCCGGCCAATATGTCGGGCAGCCCGCAACCCATCTGCTGCTTATGGATCATATCCGATTCAGCAAAAACAGCACACCTGCCGGCAATTCTTACTGCCGATTTAGACCCCAGGGCAATTTTCCCAAACTGATCAATAGAAATATTCAGGCGGGCCGCCTGCTGATCCAGAAAGGATCCTGTACCTGCAGCACACACGGTATTCATGGCAAAGTCTGTCACCACACCGTTACGCAATATGATAATCTTGGAATCCTGGCCCCCGATCTCCAGAATCGTCTGCACACCGGGCACCACCTGGGAGGTAGCAATAGCATGGGCGGTAATTTCATTTTTGATCGCATCGGCGCCAACAATAATCCCGGCCAAATTTCTACCGCTGCCGGTGGTGCCCACCCCCCTGATCTTGCTGCCTTTGGGCAGCCGGTCCTGCAGTTCCTTTAAACCCTTTTGTACCATAGCTATCGGCTGACCCTGGGTGCGCAGGTAAATGGCCTCAATCACAACGCCGCCATCATCTATGAAAATAATATTGATGCTCACCGAACCAACATCGATGCCAATATAGCCCTTCATTTAAATTATGCCTCCTTAGCTTCCTTTTTCCTGGCCAGCAGGTCAACAAAGGCCTCCAGGCGGGTTAGTGTCCCGGCCTCACCTGTATGTTCGTCCACAATAATGGTCATCACCGGTGTGTCATAGTCGGCTCTCATTTTTGGCAAAATACTTTCCGCTACTATTTCCGGCATACAGGTAAATGGAAAAACCTGAATGATACCATCGTAGCCTGCCTGGGCGAAGTTAACGGCATTACCAACACTCTCCAGGCCGTGACCGCCGACAAAATGGCGCAAATAGGGACGCGCCGCCTGGCATGCTTTTTTTCTTGTCCGCAGCCCCCGGGCCAATCCCATAAATATGTGTTCATTAACCCATTCACTCAGGTATATGGAACGATCCACCTCGGCCCCCAAACGGCCCAGTGACCTTTCCATGTATTGATTGGAAAAAGGATCCAACAGTGTATATATTTCACCCACCAGCCCAATCCTAACGACTGCCTTTTTGTTGTCCACGGCCACGGCGGACAGGAGCTGATCAGCATTTTTTTTGGCCTGCATCAGCTTCCTTAATGAGGTGGCCTTGTCCAACATTCTCAATGCTTTGCCGTAGGCTTTTTCTGTGTCACCCGGTGTTAACTCCCGCGGTCTGGCCCACAAGGCAGCCATTTCTACCTCATCAACTGCCTTTGCCTTCCGGTAGCCGAAGCGCACCGCCTGAAAAATGTGCCACCAGGATTTATTGCCCGATAATTCCCTTATTTTAGCCAGCAATTCTGATAAATGCTTTTCCGGCGGTTCCAAAACAATCAGTCTCATATCATAGCCCAAATCCTTTAAAATAGCATGTTCGATTTGGGCATAATAGCCAAAACGGCATGGTCCACATCCACCAGCCATAACGATTGTATCGGCTCCCTTTTCATAGGCTTCAACAAAGTTGCCCAGGTTTAATTTAAAAGGCAGGCAGGCGAACTCAGGCCCGTATTTGGCACCGATGGTCAAGGTTTTTTTACTGGAAGGAGGCGGTACTACAACATCGAGACCTAAATATTGCAACATTCCCTTGACAGGAATAAATAAATTCCCCATATGAGGAAAAGTAACACGCATAATTTTCTCCTTCTTGACTTGATCCCCAATCTTACGAACTAAATGCGGCTTTTCTCCATTGCACCATATCCAGAAAAGCCTCCAGCCTGGTCATAATGCCGGCTTCACCGGTATGTTCATCCAGGGTCAGGCTTAAAAAAGGTATACCGGCACTGTGGGCGTATCTTTCTATAATCCCGCCGGTCATGGAATCGGGACCACAGCCAAAAGCAGCTAGATGAACCATGCCGGAGATACCAGGCTGTTCCAGATAGTGGAAGGCTGCCCCAATCATGCGGTTACCCAGCGTCCAAAATAGTTTTTTTGGCAGTCGGGAAGCATAGCTTCTAGTAATTCTTTCCGGCACATGCTCCGCAGTGGTTACCCCAACGTCCATTTTATGCAGGCGATCGATAATATCCATGCTGATATAAGGATCATAAACATTGTAAGGGTGACCCAGCAGCGCAATATTTAGCCTTTCCTTTTTGCGCTGTGATTTATCCTCGGTCCGGCCCTCAACCAGGGCCAAAGCCTCAGCGGGCATTAACCCCATGTTTAGCAGGCGGAAATATTTCTTCTGGGCCTGTAGGGCCTTAAAACATGCCCGCACGATGGCCAGATTGTTTCTTGTAAAAATACTGCCTATGTTTTTTACTGCCCGATAAAAGTCCCTGTTATTCTTGTAGAGATTGATATCCACCTCAATCAAAGGAGGTAGGCCCTTTAAACAACGGATCATATCCGGCAGCCCTAAAAATTTAGGGCAAATGTATTCCCGCTTTTCCACACTAACGATCCGGGGCAAAAAGATCATATCTACCTTAGCTACCAGGTCCAGAACATGACCATAAAACATTTTAACAGGCAAACATACCTCATCCACAGCGTGTTTTAACCCGGCAGCAAGGATCCCTTTGGTTGATGGTGATGATAAAACAACCTGGGCACCAAGCTCTTCAAAAAACACCCGCCACAAGGGATAGTAATAATAATACAAAAGTGATCTGGGGATGCCAATTCTCATCTAGATTAAACTCCTTAGCAAACA
>JAAYRI010000160.1 GCA_012518875.1 Peptococcaceae bacterium | reverse complement strand
CGGTTTTTAATCCGATCAATGATGCTTTTTAGTATCCGCCTTTTGTCCTTTAGAGAATTTGCTTCCCCCAGGTATAGCTGCAGCGTTAATACCCCAATAATCAAATGTCATACCTCCGGTATAAAAATATTGCTATATATATGCCTTCAGTTCCTCCCACCGGTCTATTATTCCATCAGGCTGTAACGATACCATTTCTTTACGGCCGGCAAGCCCCCATGTTACACCCAGGGTCCGGGCACCGGCATTCCTACCGGTTAAAATATCAAACCTGCTGTCGCCAATATAGATGCTCCTGGAAACATCTGCCCCAAGGTGTTCTACAGCCTGCAGCAGCGGCCCCGGGTCTGGTTTATGCTTTAGCGAATCATCTGCAGTAATTATTACATCCATAAAACAATCAATGCCGGTAAAAGAGGTGGTTCTTGTGGTCCCTGATCTGCCCTTAGAGGTAACAATGCCAAGCTTTATTTGCCGTTTTTGCAGATTACTCAACATCATCTGGGTATCGGGAAAAAGCCTGGTAAAAAGATCAAGATCGCGGTGGTAGTAAATATGATATAGCTCAACAAAGCGAGTTCCTTTACTCTCGGCAAAGTGTTCCCCAATATCCTTTAGTGGTAAACCGATCATGCCGTCGATAGCTTTTTCATCCCATAGGATGCCCATTTCATCAAACACATTCTTATAAGTGCGCCTTATTAAAGGCAATGAATCAACCAGGGTGCCATCCAGATCAAACAATACAGCTTCTATTTCCATAAAACTCATTCCCATCTAAATAAAATTAGGCCCAAACCTCGATCCCCAGAGGATCCCGGCCGGACCTTTTTCACATCTTTTTAGCAAGATTCTTTGTTTCCAATTCCCTAATCATTAAGGGTGCAAAATCGAGAAAATCAGCGCTCACCAGATGAAAATTAATCCCCCAGGCTCTTTCCGGCAGACGGGAACGTGCTGCCTCTCCATGTAAATGACCGTATATAACGGTATCTATCCCATATTTTTGAAACATTTCGATGAACTCATTTTTCTCATGGCTCTCAGACGTGGGCATAAAATGAATTAACACCATTATATCCTTTACCTTGCCGCTATCAACACTACTCAGGGAATTATCCATCCGGATTAACTCCCGGCGATAAATTTTCATATCATCGTTGGTAAAGCATTTTGCACCCGGGCACCACCACCCTCTGGAACCGCAGATGGCGATATCCCCCACCAGTACATGATCATTTTGAATCACCGCCATATTGTCAGGCAGGGCCGCCCGGACCTGGGTCAGGCTCTGCCACCAGTAATCGTGATTGCCGGAAACACATATAATCCTCCCCGGCAGCAGCCCAAGAAACCCCAGATCAAATCTGGCCTCAGCGAGTTTTAAAGCCCAGGAAATATCGCCGGGGATGAGCACTATATCATCTGTTTTTACTGTATTCAGCCAATTTTCATAAATTTTCCGGTAATGTTCCTTCCATTCCAGGCCAAATATATCCATTGGTTTGTACACTTCAACCTTGTCCCAGGCAGCCGGGTTTACCTTTTTACGAAAGGACAAATGAGCATCCCCAATAGCAAATATCCTCAATGTAACACCCCCCGCATAACCTTTAATTTAACCTGTTTTACCGGTAAATAAAAAATTCAAAAAAAAGCAGCCCTACCAGGGCTTTAAGGGACACTATAAGAGTACTTCGGCGCAATCTTATTAGAGCAGGCTCAGGTGGACTGATCAATTTTTGACTCCACCCTTTTGGCCCAGATTGCCGAGATTTCCACATTAAGTGTGACCCCTTTTTCACTGTGTTTTTCACATAGTACCTTTCCCTTTTCATGCAGCAATGGCAGCAGCCAGCTTTGATCATAGGGAATAAAAAATGTTTTTTGCAGCCGGCTGGAGGCAAAAACCTGAGCAATATCTGCCAGTAGTTCAGCAAAACCCCATCCCCTGTAGGCGGAAAGAGCTACCCCCGGCTGATTTTTTTCAAACAACGGAAGTTGTCCGTCAGGTAAGAGATCAAACTTATTATATACTAAAATAAAGGGCTTATTGGCAGCCCCCAGTGATTCCAGAACTTTGTGCACAGCATCAATATGGCTTTCCGCGTTGGGGTGGGAAACGTCAACAACATGCAATAACAAATCTGCCTCCACAACCTCCTCCAGGGTCGCTCTAAAAGCAGCTACCAGGTGATGAGGCAGGTTTTGAATAAAACCTACCGTATCGGTTAACAAAATCGTTTCGTTATTCGGCAGAACCACACGGCGTGTGGTGGGATCAAGGGTAGCGAAGAGTTTATCCTCCACCAGCACATCGGCCCCCGTCAATTCCCGCAGTATCGTAGATTTACCGGCATTTGTGTATCCTACCAACGCCACCAGGGGAATGGGCACCTCACGACGACTTCGCCGTAAAAGATCACGATGTTTTTTGATGTCCCTGATCTCTATATTCAGATCCGCTATGCGCTTGCGGATACGCCGGCGATCAACCTCAAGCCTTGTTTCACCAGGGCCTCTGGTACCAATGCCGCCGGCCAGGCGGGACATGGCTGCCCCACGCCCGGTAAGACGTGGCAGCAGATAATTAAGCTGAGCCAGTTCAACCTGCAGCTTACCCTCACTGGTCCTGGCCCTGCCGGCGAATATATCCAGGATTAGCTGGGTCCGGTCAACAATCCTTACACCGGTAATCCCTTCCAGATTCCGGGCCTGAACAGCAGTTAGTTCCCGGTCGAATACAACCAAATCAGCCTCATTGTCCCGACAAAGCGCAGCCAATTCTTCCACCTTGCCCCGGCCTAAAAAGGTGGCGGCATCAGGTTTGTTCCTTTTCTGAAATATCTGCTGCAGGACATTTGCACCTGCAGTCTCCGCCAATCTGGTTAGTTCCTCCAGGGAATGTGTCGTCTGTATGGGGTCATCCCCTGCCAATTCCACCCCCACAAGAATTGCTTTTTCCTGCTGGGTATCCACAATATACCTCTCCTGACTGTTTTAACATCACAGTAATTATATAATAGAATGAGGCCTTGCGGCAACAACACACAAGACCCCGGTGGCATGAACATTCTTGCTATTTTATTTAGCCTGCTCTGCAAAAACCAGGTTGTTGGTCACCAGATCCACCTTTACCAGGATGTCACCGCCACGGGCTTTTTTACCTTCCAGCAGATAGACGGAAAGTGGGTTCTCCAATCGCCTCTGGATAGCTCTCTTCAAAGGTCTGGCCCCGTAGATAGGATCAAATCCTTCGTCTGCCAGAAGTGTTTTAGCCTCCCCTGCAACTTCCAGATTAATGTCCATATTTTCCAGGCGCTGCTTGAGCAATTGCAACTGAATGTCTACAATCTGGGCAATTTCATCCCGGCCCAAATTGTTGAAGATCACAATTTCATCAACACGGTTGAGAAATTCAGGACGGAAACTTGCTCTCAGCTCTTCCATCACCCGGGATTCCAGTTCAGCTCTGTTGTCTTCCCTGATCTCGCGGAACCAATGGCTGCCCAGGTTAGATGTCATAATCACAACTGTGTTTCGGAAGTCTACCGTACGACCCTGCCCATCAGTCAGACGGCCATCATCCAGCAGTTGCAGCAAGATGTTAAACACATCAGGATGGGCTTTCTCAATTTCATCAAAAAGAATCACAGAGTACGGCCGGCGGCGTACGGCCTCCGTCAGTTGACCACCTTCCTCGTAACCAACATAACCTGGAGGGGCTCCAACCAACCGTGAAACAGTATGTTTTTCCATATATTCACTCATATCGAAACGTAGCATGGCCCGGTCATCATTAAACAGAAAGTGTGCCAGTGCTCTAGCCAGCTCGGTTTTGCCAACACCGGTAGGACCGAGGAATATAAAGGATCCCATGGGCCTATTGGGGTCGGATACCCCCGCCCGGGCCCGGCGGATGGCCTCGGAAACCACTTGCACTGCCCTTTCCT
>JAAYRI010000159.1 GCA_012518875.1 Peptococcaceae bacterium | reverse complement strand
CACCCTGGAGGAAATATTCATCTATGAAATGGGGGATAAAGGCTATGAAATTAAAAACGTCCTTTATTAACCAGGGCATTTTGCGCAATGATCTGAAGCGGTTTACCTGGATTGGTGTCACTTACTTGCTGCTGCTCCTGGCCAGTGTGCCCCTAAAAATACTGATGTGGCACAGCCGAGAACAGGCCCAACAAATAAATTATATAGCAGATTATATCCGTATATTTCAGTTTGATCCCTACGCCCCGACACAAATAATGATTTTTATCATCGTGCCGGTGGTGGCCGGGCTGCTGTTGTTTCGCTATCTGCAGGACAGTCGGTCTGCCGATATGGCCCATGCCTTACCAGTTAACAGGGGCACCCATTACAGCACCCATGTTACAGTCGGAATAATCCTTTTGTTTGTACCGCTGATCATCACCGCGCTGGTTTCCTGGCTGCTGGTGGCCGGTCTGGGGATTGAAACCGTAAATATTACCAATATTCTCAACTGGTTATCAAATAGTCTACTAATTAACTTGTTGTTTTTTATCAGTACGGCGGCGGTGGGTATGGTTACCGGCATGACTGCTCTACAGGGGGCCCTGAGCTATGTCCTGTTACTTTTGCCCAGCGGCCTGTCCTATTTATTGTTGCATAACCTGAATCAGTATACCTACGGTTTTGCTCTGGACTATTATGCATCCAAAATAGAAAATCTCTCGCCTCTGTTCAGGCTTTCTGGGATTTCCAGCAACTATTTACGACCAGCAGAAATAGCAGCCTATCTAGGCGCCAGTATTGTGCTGTTTTTTGTGGGTAGAAGTCTTTATCGCCTGCGTAATAGTGAAACAGCCGGCAATGCCATTAGTTTTACTGTACTGCAGCCTATTTTCAAATATGCGGTCACCTTTTGCTTTATGTTGCTTGTCGGTAGTTATTTTAACATTATGCAAGATAGTGTCGCCTGGACCTATTTTGGTTATTTCATTGGCTCTTTGCTGGCCTATTTCCTAATGGAAATACTGCTGAAAAAGTCTGTGCAGGTATTTCGGCGGCACCAGATCAGGGGCTACGGTATCTATGCCCTGGTGATGGTTTTACTGCTGGGCCTGTTTCATTTTGACTGGACCGGTTACGAAAAAAGGCTGCCCGAAATTGGCGAAGTAGCCAGCGTCTACATGGATTCTTCTTTTCATTCCTTTATTTACCAGCCCGCCGCACCGGATAGCGAGACAGTCTATTACTATTCCGAAGGGCCGGGGAAAGCTGTTTTTACCGATCAAGAAAACATTGCCCATATTTATGCCCTCCATCAGCAAATAATTGCCCACCGGGAGGATAATAAAAAAACTGCTTCATCCGTTGGCAATAGGTATGCACGGCAAATTTGTCTGGCCTATGAACTGCCTGGAGGCAAACATCTTTACCGGCAGTATGGAATTGACCCGGAAATGTATGCGGGTAATTTAAAACCAATTTACGAGTCCCGGGAGTACAAGGAACTGCATAACGCCATATTTCACATCAATCCGGCGGAGGTGGACTTTATTGAAATTTCCGGACATCATTATACCAATAAAAAACTGCGCATAATTGAACCGGAAGCGATTGCCCAGGTCTTTAGCGCCTTGCAGGCTGATATCTATGATCAGACCTATGAAGAAATAGTTGGGGGCCGGCCATCCTGGGCCAGCGTGGAAATCCGGGTTAAGAATCGTGTTTTCTGCCAGGATTGGAAAAAGTCTTACACCCATCTGGAACAGTGGCTCAAGGATAGTGGTAACTATGAGCAGGCTCGCTTGATGCCGGAGTTGGATCTGGCCTGTGCCTTTATAGATAAGTTTTCTGCCCCGGATGAGGAGGAAGCCCGGATTCCTCGGACCAAAGAGTGGATGATGGACGCGGAAAGTCTGGCGCAGCGGCCGGGTGTCTTGAAAATCACGGATCCGGATCAGATGGAATGGTGTTTGCGGGAGTATTATGGGGAGGATACAGAAGCGGATTATCAGGTGTTCTTTGTGCTGAAAAACAGCGGCATTATCTCCGGTTACCTGAAAGGGACGGATGCTCCTGCTTTCATCCGCGATCACAGCTTTGCTTCCTAAGTGGGACGCGGGGACAGGTACCTTGTCCCACCAAGGGGACATACCTCGGCGCCAAAATAATACGGGGACATAACCCAGCGCCAAAGCCCGGCTCCAAACAGGGCTGTGTCCCCGTTCCCCTGTCTGGGTACCTCGATTCTGAGACCCCCGGCTGACAACGCGGCGCCAGCCGGGGGACATAACCCAGCGCCAAAGTGATGATCAGAAGCCAATCACTGGTCGGCTATCACCAGCCGGGGGACATAACCTAGCGCCAAAGCCCGGCCCCCTTCCCCCCTAGCCTCTCAGATCTGATCCCCGGCTTATGAGCGGGGGCATTTCTCAGACCTTCCAACTTTCACCCTTCCTCTTTCCAACCGAGCCCAAAAAAGTATCCCAAAGCAAAGACTGTGTCCCCGTCAGTCTGTGTGAAAATTATTTTTGGAAATAATTTTTCCCACTCGAACACTTATACTGCCTCTAAATGGGGCTAGATGGGTATATACAGTCAATATCCGTACTATAGTCCCCACTTTTGCCCCTAAGCCATTAAACCTTGGACTTTTTACACGGTCTACCGTTCCCCTGTCTTAGTTCCTCAGGTCTGATCCACCAGCTTACAAAACGGCTCAAACAGTGCCCACACTTCCCGCCCAACATTCCACCTTCCACTTTCAGCTTTCCACTTTCCAACTGACCCCAAAGGAATACCCCAAAGATGCCGCTCTTTGAATAAGGGCTTCAATGCCACCAGTTTTTGTGAAGCCTGCAGATATAAAAAAAGACCAGCCAAATAGCCGGTGGGAAGCTGCCACCTTCAAAAAGCTGGCCCCTGCGGCCTTGACTAGGGATAATGGTCAGGAGAGCCACGGGCTAGGACGCATGCAAATCTATTCTCCCTGGTACTGATAAAAGCTACCATTCTTATAACCATAACATAATTTGACCGAATCTACGGATCTTGAAAACTCTTCATGATACCATTCGTTGATGTTACGGGTCACACCATTTATGTACCCAGCTATGTACCCAATTATTCCATCCATTTCATTCCTATTTAATTCTTGGCTAAAAGGCTTGTTGTAAGTGGTTAGTTGTTGCCTAAACTTATCCTTTTCACTTTCCTTGATAATTTTGTGAAACCTAAATTCTAGGCCTCCTTTATAATCCCGGGCTAGCAAGAGGTATTCTATGGCTTCATCATGGTTGGCTATTAGTATTTTAATAAGGAAATAAAACCCGAACGATACCTTATGTGCATTGGGATTTATAAGGCCTTCATGCCCGGAAAATACTTTCAGGGCAACATAGATTTCCCCCAAACCCAAGTGGGATATAGTTCTTTCCAGTATTAGGTAGTACGATAAATAATTATACTTGATGGATAGATCCCTGTCCTTATATTGCTTTATTTGCCCCTTCAGCAACGGGATAAGCAGGATTTTTTTATTATAAGGACAGTCTAGTTCATGAATTTCCCCTTCCATTGCGTCACCTAGTATTATCTGTACCTGTTTTTCACCCACCCTAAGGATTTCAGCCAAATCTTTAGGGGACAAACCCTTCTCAATCATTCGTTTGATCTGAGTCTCATTTATCGTTATATGATGTTTCGTACCCACTAATTCTCCCTCCCTTTTAGTTATCTGAATTATAAAATATTATGGATGACATATCAAAAAGAATCAGAGCGCCTAATTTCTGCTCCTATCAATCTCGACGATCCATTTGGGGTCGCTTACATACATTTGCCTATCATAGGTGGGGGGTATTCCCAGGGCGCCTAACTACCAATAGCCAACCACCATGATCCGCAGGTTTACAACATTGCTCTGCTCGCCCCTTATTATTGTCCGATCTCATTCACCCTCGGGCACAGGCCACTCCCTTTGCGCGGTTCAAACAGTGCCATCGCTAATCCTCGGGTTCAATCGCTCTTTGAATGAGGGCTCGATGTCGCTCGCTTTTGTCAGCCCCGCAGATTTAATGTTCGGGGACATAACCCAGCGCCAAAGCCCGGCTCCAGACAGGGCTGTGTCCCCATTCCCCCGTCCTAGTTCCTCGGGGCTGAGCCACCAGCCCACTTCACAGTTCAAACAGTGGCATCTATTTTTCAATCTTCCTTTTTCTACTTTCTACTTTCTACTTTCTACTTTCTACTTTCTACCTTCCCACTGACCGCAAAGGAATACCCCAAAGAAGAGACTGGGACAAGGTACCTGTCCCCGCGTCCCACTCGAGCTGCCTGGTTTTTTGTTGCAAATTGTAGGATAAAAAAATCTTTTATCAGCAGGAGATGACATATTCTCGGGCCTTGCCATTGTATAATAGGGCCAGCAATGTTAATATTTTACCCGCTTGTAATAATGGCCCAATCTTAGAAATATAATGGCCATAAGGATCGTTGATTTTTTGTATAGCTTTTCCCCGGGGGAGTCTGTAATTATGGCGGCATACACTGTTTTTCTTGATCAGGTTTTCATCGGAAACCTGGTGATAAATTATGCCATATTGTGGGCTGCCGCCAAACTTGCTCGTATTCCCATCATCAAATGGCGCATTGCTGTTGGGGCTGTACTGGGAGCTCTTTATTCTCTAGCCCTGTTTTTACCGGCCAACAGTTTTTTATTTGCTTTTTGGTTTAAAATAGTGGCTTCACTAATTATTGCGGCGGCAGCCTTCGCTCCTCTGAATCTGAAAAATTTCCTCATCTGTCTGGGTTGTTTTTATCTCACTTCTTTTGTTTTAGGAGGCCTAACTCTCGGTCTAATATTTTTTACCCATTCCGGGCGGGTGGTGGATTATAGGGGTATTAGCGCTGTTGTGGCCGAACATTTTTGGCCGGGGATATTCTTGGGGATGGCTGCCCTATGGGGCACGGGTAAAGGTGTGGCCAGCCTGATTAAAAAGGGGAGTTTTGATCGCCTCTATAGGATGAACATTACCATCAGGTACGACGGCAATGAGGTTAATGTGATGGCGCTGCTGGATACAGGCAACAGCCTCAAGGACCCCCTTACTGGGCGACCGGTAATCGTAGTAGAATACACTGCTCTAAAGCCCCTCCTGACCCAAGAGCTACTGTTATGCCTGGAGAAGGAAGGGGAACCTGATGTGTGGGGTTTTTTGGGTTCCCTCACCTGTCATCACGGTGCCATGCGTTATAGTGCGGTGCCCTTTCAGTCCCTGGGCAACACTAGCGGGTTGATGATTGGTTTTAGGCCTGATGCAGTATTTATTGATAGAGCCGGTCAGCCGGTGGAAATAGAGAAGGTTGTTATCGCTATATGTAAAGAGCAGCTGGATCCCGCCGGCGGCTACAATGCCCTTTTAGGTGCTGCACTGCTGGCAAAGCTGTCATAGGCCCAGATAAAAATTTACAGGAGGAAAATTAATGAAGCAGCAGCAATTTGTGAAAATAAAATGGTCTTTCCGCCTGGCGTTGCTGCGTATGCTAATCTGGATTGGCTACCGGCCTCGAGTTTTTTACGTAGGCAGCAGTGAGGCTTTACCGCCACCGCTTAGCACAGACGAAGAAATATTCCTCATTGGCAGGCTGGAGTCCGGCGACAGTGCAGTGCGAAGTGTACTAATTGAAAGGAATCTCCGCCTGGTAGTATATATTGCCCGCAAATTTGAAAACACGGGAATTGGTATTGAAGACCTGGTATCCATTGGTGCCATCGGCTTGATCAAGGCAGTCAATACCTTTGATCCATCAAAGAAAATTAAGCTGGCTACCTATGCTTCCCGTTGTATTGAAAATGAAATTCTTATGTATCTACGAAGAAACAACAAAACACGGGTGGAGGTTTCCTTTGATGAACCCCTAAATATTGATTGGGATGGAAATGAACTGCTTTTGTCAGATGTCCTGGGCACTGAAAGTGATATTATTTATAAAATTATTGAGGAACAGGTGGACAAAAAGCTTCTGCATCTGGCCCTGCAAAAACTTTCCGGCCGGGAGCGCAAAATTATGGAACTGCGCTTTGGTCTATACAACAATGGGATAGAGAAAACACAAAAGGAGGTAGCCGATCTGCTGGGCATTTCTCAGTCTTATATTTCCCGACTGGAAAAAAGAATAATAAAAAGACTGAAAAAGGAAATCCACCGCATGGAATAGGCGGTGGGTTTTTTTTGCCCCTTTTGCCGCATGTATAATTAGCTTTTGCCGGGGTAATAATGTCAGTGTAGCAGATAGTTAAATATTTCGGGGGTGATAGTAGATACATGCTAGTGAACAAGGTTGAGATCTGCGGTGTCAACACATCAAAACTCCCGGTATTGACAGGAAGCCAGATGCGAGCTTTGTTCGAGTCCCTGCAGAGCGGGGATACAACAGCACGTTCTAAGCTAATTAACGGCAACCTGAGGCTGGTACTTAGTGTTATCCAGCGATTCACCAACAGAGGTGAATATGTAGACGATCTTTTTCAGGTGGGCTGCATCGGTCTGATGAAGTCCATAGACAATTTCGATTTATCACAAAATGTGAAATTCTCCACCTACGCGGTGCCGATGATCATCGGGGAAATCCGCCGCTATTTAAGGGACAATAACCCCATCCGAGTTAGCCGCTCATTGCGCGATATTGCCTATAAGGCTTTACAAGTTAGAGATTCCCTGGTAAGCAAGCATTCACGCGAGCCATCAGTAAGCGAGATTGCCGGCAAACTAAAAATGCCCAGGGAGGAAGTAGTTTTTGCACTAGATGCTATCCAGGAACCAATATCATTGTTTGAACCCATCTATCATGATGGGGGCGACCCCATATTTGTTATGGATCAGATTAGTGATGAAAAAAACAAGGATCTGAACTGGCTGGAAGGGATAGCCATCCGGGACGCCCTGGGAAAGCTTAATGAACGTGAGAGACTGATCCTAACTTTACGTTTTTTTGAAGGTAAGACCCAAATGGAGGTGGCCGAAGAGATTGGCATCTCCCAGGCCCAGGTCTCCCGGTTGGAAAAGGCGGCCCTGGGCCATATGAAAAAACATATTTAAAAAAATTACGGGCACAGGCACCTGGCGGCTGAAAAAGGCCGCCAATTTTTTTGTTCAGAATTTGGATACGTCCACATATAATATAGGGGGCTTCATAATTTGGGAGGTAACCCCTTGTCTTAAAACCAGCTGCCGCTAATATAACGATCGGTAAAATGCAGCATTGGTTAACCGGCAAGGTCGTTTTAAAGGAGTGTGGGTGATGGTAAAAATATCTGACCTGCGGTCACGGGAAATCATCAATGTGGTTGACGGGCGGCGGCTTGGCCTGATCAAGGACATTGACATTGATCTGGAACAAGGGCGGATTACAGCTATAATCCTGCCGGGGGTTAGCAGCAAATTTCTTGGCTTTCTGGGTAAGGAAGAAGAAATTATTGTTCCCTGGGAAAAAATTGTGAAAATCGGTGCGGACGTTATTTTGGTGGAAGTGAGCAGCTTTAGCGAACCTCGGCATGATTTTAAAATTAACTATTAATGGGACAGGTGGGGATGGGGGACAGGTACCTTGTCCCAGTCTTTTTCTTTGGGGTATTTCTTTGGGGTCAGGGGGAAGGCGGAAAGCTGAAAGCAGAAGGCGGGAAGCGGAACCAAGACAGAGGGAAAAGAGGCAGACATCAGGATAAAAAGATATCAGGGCAGGGGAACGGGGACACAACCGTTGGGGCATTCCTTTGGGGCCAGTTGGAAAGCGGTAGGCTGAAGGTAGAAGGGGGAGATTGGAAAGGTGATGGGGCTAGTTCCCCCGACCCCGGGGGGCTGTTTTGTGGTGAAGGTAGGCGGGGCGACAAGAGCAGGCAACATTGTGGTCTAATGCAAAGAACAAGTGAGCCAGAGGAT
>JAAYRI010000158.1 GCA_012518875.1 Peptococcaceae bacterium | reverse complement strand
GGCCTAATTCAGCCTGTATTTGCTCTTCGTCCCCGACCAGAATTAGGGAAATATTGTATTCAGTGGCGGCAAGGAGGGCACCCCGCACTATCTCCCGCGGCGCCATATCTCCTCCCATAGCGTCTACTGCTATTATCACAAAAGGTTTGCCTCCTCCGCTACAGCAAAAATTAAAAACCGGCCCACAAATACGATTTCATCCTTAACATGGGAAGTAACCTTTACCATATACTTATTACCCTTTTTGGATTTAATTAACGCCCGCGCCAACACCTTTTCCCCACAGGTAACAGGACGTTTAAAGGATACCCGGGCAATCCCGGTCAAGGCTATCTCAGCATCAATAGCAGCAACAGCCAGGGAGTTGGCCTGGGCAAAAAGGTGATGTCCCCTGATATACTGGGTTTTACTCAAGGTCATTTCCGGCGTGACGGTGAGAATAGAAATGCCACATGATCCCACCTCTAAATCCACCATGTCCCCGACCATTTCCCCACCGGCAAGTGTTCTGGGTACCAAACCGGGGTTTTTGGCCACAGTAAGCACCCTTTCCTTGAACTCCGGTATTTTTAGTTCAAACCTGTCCAGCCGGATGGTCTGGATACTCACGTCGAGAATTTGGGCCAGGTCCTCATCCGTGAGAAAAGGATCACATTCTAGATATCTGGCCAATCGCCGCTGTCTCTCCGCTTTATTCATTGGTATATGCCCATACCCCCACATAAATATAATAGCAGGTAATAAACTTAGTGCCAGGTACCAAAAAACAGTATAATGTAACTTTTGCCATATTGCAAGCAGTTGAAAAAAAATAAGCCCCATCTTGGAAACAGGGTGGGCTCATTTAAAGGTGCTGATTTATTTGGCAATGACCTCCCGGCCTTTATAATAGCCGCACTCCGGGCAAAGATGATGAGGGATAATTAGAGCATGACATTGTGGGCATTCAACCAGTTCGGGTGCCTCAGCTTTCATGTTTGCCGCCCGCCGCTGCCTTCCTTTTTGCTTGGAAACCTTCCTCTTTGGTACTGCCATTATTTACACCCCCTTCGGGTTCATTTCTTATCCTTTTTTAATAATTTTTTTAAAACGCTAAACCGGGGATCACCTTCCTCAAGGGCACAACCGCAATTCTCTTTATTTAGATTAGCCCCACAAACGGAGCACAGCCCTTGACAATCCTCGGTGCATACTGCTTTCATCGGTAGACCGAGAAAAATACTGTTGATCACAGCCGGGGTAAGATCAATATAATCCCTTGTAAAGGTTTGCAGTTCTTCATTAGCCTCCCCCGTCGGGAGTAGTGAGTACTCCTCATCAATAGAAACCATATAATCGTAATCAAAGGGCTGTAGACAACGACTGCAGGATAGTTCTAGTTTTCCCCCCGCTGATCCGTGGATAGTTAAAGTTTCACCAGTATTGGTAACCGTTAGGTTAGTTTTTACCGGCCCGGCAAAGGTGATTTTCTCACCGGAAAAGGTAATAGGCGGTAAATCCACTGCCAGCTCATAACGAGCAAAATCACCTGGGCTTCTTTTTATTTGTGCCACATCGAGCCGTATCAAATGATCACCTCAATTTCAACACCATAAGATTATATTAAGAAGGGCCGGTTTTGTCAAGAAATTTCCTTTTTTATTCATTCCGGCGGACAACAGGCAATATACTTTTTCTAAGCAAATAGGAAGGTGGATATGTATTGACCAAGCTGATCACGCTTTTTTTTATTATCGTCAGCCTGCTGACAATAAACATTATACTTAAGAACAACGCCCGGCGTGGGGATGCCATTCGTCTTCTTTGGACACTATCCGCATTGGTTTTTGTCCTGAGCATGGTCTCTTGTCCGCAAATCGTGTTTGAGGGAGCAGCACTGGGCCTGAAAACCTGGTGGAATATAGTTTTTCCAGCCCTGCTCCCCTTTTTTATTGCCTCCGAGCTGCTAATGAGCTTCGGCTTCGTCCATTTTATGGGGGAGCTATTGGATCCGGTAATGCGTCCCCTGTTTAACGTTCCCGGATCCGGCTCATTTGTCATGGCAGTAGGATTCACCTCCGGCTATCCGATTGGGTCAATGGTCACTGCCAGACTGCGTAAGGAAGGTTTATGCAGCAGGGTCGAGGCAGAACGGTTGATGTCATTTACAAACAACTCCAGCCCCCTTTTCATGCTGGCAGCAGTAGCCGTTGGTATGTTCAATAACCCGGG
Organism: Peptococcaceae bacterium; assembly: GCA_012518875.1. GTDB lineage: Bacteria > Bacillota > Desulfotomaculia > Desulfotomaculales > Pelotomaculaceae > Syntrophopropionicum. The sequence goes on along the minus strand of JAAYRI010000158.1, from coordinate 34,864 downwards.
ACTAGGCGTGTTGATTGCCGGTACCCATTATCTTTCCAACATTACCCTGGGTCTAATACTGCGATTTTATTCATTAAAGGAAGGCGGTATGCCCCGCCAAACCAGTACCGGATCAAGAAACCCTGTTGTCAGGGCCCTGGGGCGCATGATGCAGGTGCAAAGAAAGGAAAAACGCCCTCCCGGTAAAATCATCGGTGACGCTATAAGCAAATCTATTGCCAACCTGTTGAACATCGGGGGCTTTATTATTCTCTTCTCAGTAATCATAAAACTGCTCAGCGCTGCCGGCATCATCAGTAGTATTGCAGAAATACTAGGTTTTTTTCTTTTGCCACTGGGTTTTTCCCCTGATATCCTGCCGGCCTTGAGCAGTGGTTTTCTGGAAATGACCATCGGCTCTAAATTAGCCAGCGAGGCACCTGTACCATTGAGCCAGCAGGTTATTGCCGTGGGCATGATCCTGGCATGGAGCGGCATTTCCGTTCACGCCCAGGCAGCAAGCATGATTGCCGATACCGATATTAGAATGTTGCCCTTTATTCTTTCACGGGTTGGTCACACCTGTCTGGCCGGCATTTACACCTACCTGGCCTGCAGGTGGATGGGAAACCTGGAAGTGACTACACCTACAATAGCCGCCACCCATTATTTCCAGAACAACAGCTTGGCCTACCTGGGATTCAAGACTTTCCTCATTTTTCTCCTTTTGCTACTGGCAATAATGATCCTGTCCTTGTTATTCCATCTGCTTTTTTCCCTAAGGCTGCTCGTTATAAGAAAATGATGGTCATGCCGAAGATAATATTGTTCCCTGCACTCATATATTTCACTGTTTATGTTCATCATAACAACTAGACTAAGGATAAGCAGGTGAATAAATTTTGAGCGAACTAGCCAGCCTATTCAATCCCAAATCTATAGCCATCATCGGCGCATCTAAATCTCCCGGCAAAATTGGCAATGTTATTGTTAAAAACATGATCGACTGTGGTTATAAAGGCAAAATTATACCTGTCAATCCCAAAGAATCGACAATAGAAGGACTACCATGTTACCCGGATGTAAATAAAATACCGGAACCAGTGGAAATGGCTGTTTTGTCGGTACCGGCAGGAAAGTCCCTTGAAATTGCCACCGCCTGTGGCAAAAAGGGTTTAAGATACCTGGTGGTAATTACTGCCGGCTTTAAAGAAACAGGCAAGGAGGGATTGGAACTAGAACGAAAGCTGCTGGAAATTTGCCGCCAATACAACATGAGAATGCTGGGCCCCAACTGTGTGGGCCTCATGGATACCCATGCACCGATCAATGCTACGTTTGCTGCTGGTTTTCCCCTAAAGGGGGAAATTGCTTTTATCTCCCAGAGCGGCGCTATGGTACTATCTATTCTAGACTGGAGCTACCAGGTGGGGTTGGGCTTCAGCAAATTTATCAGTCTTGGTAATAAAGCAGACCTGACTGAAGCCGACTTCATTGAAGATGCCTCTGAGGACCCCAACACAAAGGTTATACTTTGCTATATAGAAGATGTGGAAGATGGAACACATTTTCTGGATGTGGCCCGAAGGGCCAGTAGGAAAAAACCGATTGTGATCCTAAAGTCAGGGACCAGTCAGGCCGGGGCACAAGCTGCATCTTCCCATACAGGTGCTCTTGCCGGAAGCGATCTGGCCTATGATACTGCCTTCCAACAGAGTGGCGTGATTAGGGCTAAAAACATGTCTGAATTATTTGATTTGGCTGTTGCCTTCGCCAACCAACCCATACCACAGGGGGATCGGGTGGCAGTGATTACCAATTCCGGTGGTCCCGGGATTATAGCCACAGACAACATTGAAGAAAAAAATCTAAGAATGGCTAGATTTACCAAAGAAACAATAGAATCCTTGCGAAACAATCTACCTGCTGAGTCTAATATCTATAACCCGGTTGATGTATTGGGAGATGCCAGAGCGAATCGTTTTCATTACGCCCTACAAACGGTCCTGGCTGATCCTGGTGTTGACAGTGCTGTGGTCCTGGTTTGCCCTGCTGCTGTAGCGGAACCGGCGGAGACAGCAAAGGCAATGGTGGGGCTAAGAAAAGAGTACCCCCATAAACCTCTTTTTGCAGCCATGATGGGCGGTCCCAGACTGGGAGAAGGAGCCAAAATACTTTCAGATGCACATATCCCCTGCTTTACCTTTCCGGAACCAGCCATAACCAGCATTAGCGGTATGGTCAGCTACAGCCGGATTAAAAATTCAACCGTCCCATCGGAGCAGCAGACATTTAATGATCTGGACCTAAAAACCGTCAAGGCCACGCTCTTTGATGTAAAAAGGGATAACCGCCTGGTCTTGCTGGGCAGTGAAGCGGCAGAAATAATATCCGCCTACGGCATACCGGCTGCACCCACTATTCTGGCCATAAACCCCGAAGAGGCGGCAGCACATGCAGACCGTTTGGGGTACCCGGTGGTATTAAAAATTGCCTCCCCCAAAATTTTGCATAAAACAGATGTGGGGGGGGTAAAGGTGGGTCTAGATTCCCGGGAAAAGGTAAGCAGCGGTTTTGTGGAAATAATGGACAATGTTCACCGTTATCTGCCCCACGTAGCTGTATATGGGGTAGAGGTGCAAAAAATGATGCCCAAGGGGATTGAAATAATTATCGGTATGACCAGGGATATCCAATTTGGGCCTTTACTAGCCTTTGGATTGGGGGGCATTTATGTCAACCTTTTAAAGGATGTGTCCTTCCGATTAGCAGATGGTCTGACACAAGGCGAGATCAACAGCATGATTGCTGAAACCAAGGCCTATACGCTACTACGGGGCTACCGGGGTGAAAAGCCTGCCGATATTGATGCAGTTTTAAAAATAGTGGGACGGGTAGCCAGGCTGGTCTCAGACTTCCCGGAAATTAATGAAATTGACATTAACCCTGTATTTGCTTACAACCAGGGAGCCAGCGCACTGGATGTCAAAATAACCATATCGTGAGGTGTTTAGATTGAAAAACATTTACATATTAGGCACACCAAACAGCGGTAAAACGAGTATTGCACTGGGCCTGGCTTTGAAATTTCGCCAGGAGGGCCGCAAGGTAGCCTATTTTAAACCTGTGGGCAGCTATGCCGGGGCTAGTTTCCGGGGGGATGAGGATGCTCTCTTGATGAAAGAAATTTTGGGCATGGAACACCCACTGGAAACAATTGTCCCTTACATAGCAGGGCCCTCTTATCTGTCCAGCCATAGCGATCCCAGTGCATCATTGAACAAGGTAAGGCGGGCCTATGAGAGTATCGCCAGTGATAGTGATATTATAATCATCGGTGGTGCTGGCTATCCACATATCATGGGCTCCCTGGGGCTTGATGCCATGAGCCTGATCCAGGAACTACAGGCAATACCGCTATATATCATTAGAATTGACAATGACTACAGCCTGGATCAGACAATTTTCATCAATAGGTACATGTCTTGCAAGGGCACCCCTGTCTTTGGCAATATCTTTTACAATGTACCACGTTCCCTTCTGGCTAAAACAGAAGGTATATATAAGCCTACCCTACAAAGGCTGGGACATCGTATTTTGGGGCTTGTCCCCGGCATGCCGGATATAACATCCCCCACAGTGAAGGAATATTATGAGGTTTTAGGTGGTGAAGTGCTGGCGGGGGAAGACAGGATGGAACAAATGGTGGAAGATATCGTTATTGGAGCCATGACTGCTGAAAGTGCCCTTGATTATCTGAGGCGGGGTGCCAACAAAGGTGTCATCACTGGTGGTGATCGTTCAGAAATAGCACTGGCCGCCCTGGAAACAAATACATCCATGATTATTTTAACGGGCGGCCTCTATCCGGACGTAAAATTAATCGCCCGTGCGGAAGGCCAGGGGGTACCTTTGATTTTGGTACATTACGACACCTACACAACTATAGAAAAAATGTCAGAGGTAAGCAGAAAAATAACTGCTGGTGACAAAAAGGCCATCAAAACAGCAGTCGATAATATTGATCAATATGTAGAATGGAAAGGCATATTAAACGCCTTGCAGTGAAGGTTGCTGCTATTTCATTAATTTGAGCTCCGCACGTCCTTGTTCCAGTTGTTCCAGTATTTTTCCCAGGTTTTCTTGTAGGTTAACTAGAATATCATCAGCATAACCTTTGGCCCCTTCACGAATCTCCATTGCCACTGATTCTGCCTTGCCCAGGATCTCTTCGGCGTTAACTTTTGCCTGACGGACTATTTCACTATCGTCTGCCCTTTTTTCAATCTGTTTTTGCGCATCCTCCACAATGCGCATGGCTTCTTTTTGAGAATCCTGTAGAACCTTTTCCCGCTCCTGGATAATCCATTTGGCCTGGCGGACTTCCTCAGGCATGGTTGTCCTAATGCGGTCCAGGAGATCGAGCAGGCGGTCTTCTTCTACCATTACCTTTCTGGTGAATGGCACCTTGCCACTATTTTCAATTAATTCTTCCAATTCGTTTAGGGAATTTAGCAAATCCACTTTGTTATATATCCTCCCCCAAATTTATTTTTCCCGCATTTTTTCTTTAAGTTTTTGTGCCACCAGCGGCGGCACCAAGCCACTTACCGAACCGCCGAAAAAGGCTATTTCTTTTACTGTAGTGGAATTGATAAAGGAATATTCTGCCCGGGTCATCAAAAAAACTGTTTCTAAATGGCAAGCCAATTTTTTATTTGTCAGTGCCATGCGAAATTCATTTTCAAAGTCTGAAATTACTCGCAGCCCACGTACAATCGCCTTTGCCTTGTGCTCGATTGCATAATGTATAGTTAACCCATTAAACATATCAACCTCAACATTAGGAAAAGGTTTAAGTACCTCCTTCAATAATACAACCCGCTCCTCGGGGCTAAATAGCGGCTTTTTAGTAGTGTTCCAGGATACTGCTACTATTAGTTTGGAAAACAATGAGGAAGCCCTGCCGATGATATCCAGATGTCCTAGTGTCACCGGATCAAAACTCCCAGGATATATAGCAATTTGCATTCTATTCGCCCTCCCCGGCAATTACTGATATCTGTAAAATGAAAGCAACGTATCACCATATTTCTCCTGGCGAACCAGGATTAGTTCTTCTATTTTCCGGGGCAGGTGACGGCCCTTACTACTTTCTACAACAACCATCCCATCGGCCTCCAATAGCCTGTATCTAATAATACCCGTCAGTGTACTAACTTCATAATCCTTAAGGTATGGGGGATCGAGAAAAATTATGTTGAACAATTTGTTTTCGTGACCCAACCGGGATAAAACCGCTGTGACCTCTCCGCGAATCAACCGACTTTTTTCCACAAAACTGGTAGCACGCAAATTTTCTTCTATAATATGTAAGGTCTTCTTGTTAATTTCGACAAAAATCACACCGGCAGCACCACGGCTTAAGGCTTCTATACCGATGTTCCCACTTCCTGCAAAGAGATCTAAAAAACTGCTGTTTATTACACTGTCTCCAAGAATATTAAAAAGAGCTTCTTTAACCCGATCTGATGTCGGTCTAACTACTAATCCTACCGGGGTTTTGAGTTTACGCTTTTTAGCAGAACCAGCAATAACACGTGGAATAAGAATCCCTTCCTTTAATCTGTTATTATAGCATATTTAAGCAGGAAAATCGATTGATTCAATACCTCTAAGATATCCACTGCTTTACTTCCGCATAGGCCACAATAAATAGGATATCCTAAAGGCAGCTAAAACAAAAATGGAGGTTTGCATTTTGGATCTTGATTTTTATAAAAATAATAATATTAATGTTGATCTGGCTATCGAAGCTCATGATATTGTGCGTGGCCAGTTGGGAACAGAAATTCCTGGGGCAGTTGTCAATCGTCATCAGTTTGCTAACGCATCCGTAACCAGTGTGCAAGTAGTGGAAGAAAAAGCAGCACAAATGATGGGCAAACCTGTGGGCACATATATAACCATAGAAGCCCCTGCCATGAGGGATAAAAATCCTATTGCCCAAAAAGAGGTGGCAGAAGTCCTGGCCCAACAGCTTTCATCCCTATTTGACCTGCCTGAAAATGCCAACATACTTATCGTTGGTCTGGGCAATCGGCAAGCCACGCCTGATTCCTTGGGCCCCAGGGTAGTGGAACAGTCTATTGTTACCCGACATCTATACAGATATGCCCCGGAGGAGTTAAAAGGAGGCATGCGCTCTGTGAGTGCAATAGCTCCCAGTGTGCTGGGCATCACGGGCATTGAATCAGCAGAAATAATAAAAGGTGTGGTGGAAAAAATCCAACCGGAGTTAATTATTGCTATAGATGCCCTGGCGGCAGGTAGTGTGGATAGGATCGGTACAACCATCCAGCTCGCAGATACTGGTATTAGCCCTGGTTCTGGTATAGGCAATAAACGCACCGGCATAAACAAGGAAACAATGGGGGTATTGACCATTGCCATCGGAGTCCCTACAGTAGTAAATGCTGCTGTTATTGCTCAGATAACAATGGAACACTTTTTGGAAAAACTCAAATCAAACCCAATGCTCAATAAGGTGCAACAAAACATTTCGCCGGACTATACCCAGGGAATAATAAATGATATTTTAAGCCCCTTTAGGGGGAATTTGATGGTCACCCCCAAAGAGATTGATACACTAATCCTTGACACCTCTAAGGTTGTTGCCGGCGGAATATCTATGGCCCTTCATCCAGCCATTAGTGCTGAGGAATATAATATGTATCTACACTAGATTTAAACATTAATTTAAAACGCAAAAATATTGCAAGCAGCTATCCTAACACTGCTTGCGTTTCTAAAATTATTTGGAGGTGGAATGGCAATTTATTAGAACAGGTACTACTTCTTTGGCCGACAGAGGTAACAGGGTTCTAAAATGCATCTAAGATATGTGGGACAAGTAATCCTTTGCCAATATTATTTAATCACCCCCTGTTTCTTGTTGTATTTAGTATAGATCAAAACGAAATATATATACTAGTGAAATACTAGTGAAATATTTCTTCAAAACCCATCACCAACACATATAAATGCAAATTATAGCTTTAACCACAGCTAATATTAATATTTTTGCCAAACCTGGCTTCCACCTCTGCAAATATTGCCTTTGTACTGGTATTTTTGCAGGAAGGATCACCATGAACCAAGGTTATGGCCTCCTCCCTGGCTACCTCTAGGGCTTTCCAGTCCCGCAACAGGTCGGCAATTTTGAGCTCAGGAAAACCGGACTGACGGGTGCCGTGAAATTCACCCGGACCACGCAAGCGCAGATCCTCCTCTGCCAGCAGGAAACCATCCCTTGTCCTGGTCATCGCCCGCAGCCGTTCCCGACTCTGATCTGTTTTAGGATTGGCAACAAGGATACAATAGGACTGGTGGCTGCTGCGCCCCACCCGACCCCGCAGTTGATGCAACTGGGCCAGGCCGAAACGGTCTGCATCAATGATGATCATCACCGTAGCGTTGGGAATATCCACACCCACCTCGATCACTGTAGTAGAAACCAACACCTTGATCTCCCCCTGGCGAAAACGGGACATTATTTCTTCCTTTTCTGCCGATTTCATCCGGCCGTGCAGCATTTCCACCTGGAGACCCTTGAACTCATTTGCCGCTAGTTCGGCGGAAAGATTGCTTGCCGACTGCAAATCTATTTTTTCTGACTCCTCCACCAAGGGACAGACAATATAGGCCTGACGCCCCAGGCTGATCTGTTTTTTAACCAGACGCATAGCCTTGGGTAGGGCCCGGGGCAGAATAGCATATGTTTTTACAGGGTTCCTTCCCGGGGGAAGTTCGTTGATAACGGAAATATCTAGATCCCCATACAGGGTCAAGGCTAGTGTACGGGGAATGGGGGTAGCTGTCATTACCAGGGTATCGGGTAGGTTTCCTTTATGGGTCAGGGCAGCCCGCTGGCGCACCCCGAAACGATGCTGTTCATCCACTACCACCAGGCCTAACCTTTGAAAACTAACGTCACCCTGAAGCAAGGCGTGGGTACCCACTAACAGTTTCAATTCCCCGGCGGCAATACGGGCCAGAAGCTGCTCTCGCTCTTTTTTTCTGGTACCACTGGTCAGCAACCCAACTTCTACACCAATTGCAGCCAAGTCTTTGCTCAGCCCCAGGTAATGCTGTTCAGCTAGAATTTCTGTCGGGGCCATTAAAGCTGCCTGTAAACCACTTTCCACCGCCCGTAGCATGGCCATGGTGGAAACCACTGTTTTCCCGGCGCCCACATCACCCTGGAGCAAACGGTGCAAGGGTCTGGAGCTATCCAGGTCCGCCGATATTTCCCTCCATACTCGACGCTGGCCCCCCGTGAGCTGAAAAGGCAGGTTTTTCCGGTACAGGTGCAGCAGTTTACCTGGCGGTAGATAATTGTAAGATTTCACACTGCAATTTATCTCCCGTCTTCGCATCGCCAGGGCTAGTTGAAGAAGAAAAAGCTCCTCAAAAATGAACCTCCTTCTAGCATCCCGGGCCTGCTTTTCCCCGTCTGGAAAATGAATCTGCTGTAAGGCCTGCCCGATCCGGGGTAAATTATATTTTTCTGTTATTTCACCAGGCAAAAAGTCAACTATTTGATTGTCCAACACCGCCAGGGCCGTTCTAATCATCAGCCTCAGCTGCCGTTGGTTGAGCCCTTCAGTCAAGGGGTAGATAGGCACCAGACGCCCGGCACTAAGGCTGTCACCGCCATCATCCACCTCATAATCTTCCACCATTAATTGGGTAGCGCCATACCCCTTGTCCACTTTGCCTGTAATATAAATTTTTGTTCCCGGCGGCAGGCGTTTTTTAATAAAGGGCTGGTTAAACCAAACAGCATAAAATACCCCAAACCCATCGTGCACTGCCAGCTTGGTAATGGTTAAACCCCGTCTTGGTTTTAAATCCTGGGCGGCCAGGACCTTACCGCCTATGGTAGCAGTCTCGTCCTGAACCAGGGTACCAGCAGAACACAGGTGGGTGCGATCCTCATAACGTCGGGGAAAATGGGACAAAAGATCCCCCACCGTAAATATACCCAGCTTTTGCAGGGACGCCGCCCGGCGCGGCCCAATTGTTTTTATGGTCTGAACAGATTTCAGTAATAAATTGTTTTGCATACTAACCCTCAAATAAAAAAATATTTACTACCTGGATTTTGCATTTTTAAACAATACAGCTCTTGCAGCAGATAGCGTTTTTTGATAAAATAATTAGGTGGTCTAAAGGGGGTGTGTACATGGCTAGAAATTGTATAGTTTGCGGCAAAGGCACAGCAGTGGGCATCAAACTTAGTCACTCGCATATCCGTAATAAAAGAAAATGGGCACCTAACCTGCAGCGGGTCAGGGCTCTCATTAACGGTTCCCCGAAAAGGGTGCTGGTATGCACCAGATGCCTGAGAAGCGGCAGGATAGAGCGTGCCTTATAAATATAATACCTTAAAAAAAACGGCAGTTAAGCCGTTTTTTTAATTTTTATCTCTTTAGATGTAGTTATTATCATTCTGCCTGATCTATATCCCGCATCAGGTTGGCCATTTCAATGGCCGCCATAGCCGCGTCCCAACCCTTGTTGCCTGCTTTTGTCCCGGCCCTCTCAATGGCTTGTTCAATCGTATCGGAGGTGATTACCCCGAATATAGTAGGGGTGCCACTTTCCAAACCAACCTTGGCTACACCTTTGGTGACCTCACCGGCCACATAGTCAAAATGGGGTGTGGCCCCCCGGATAACCGCTCCCAGGCAGATCACTGCATCATATTTATTTTTTGCGACTAACTTGCTTGCTGCTACCGGTATTTCAAAGGCACCCGGTACCCAGGCCACCTCTATGTCCTGATCCGACACCTCATGCCTGTGGAGGGCATCCAGGGCACCGCTGAGCAGTTTATTGGTAATAAATTCATTAAACCGGCCAGCCACAATGCCAAATTTAAGCCCCTTGCCCACAAGATGCCCTTCATACAGCCTTGGCATATATCCATCTCCTTTATTTCATAATCTAAAATAAACCGGAAGGATCTAGGGTTTTCTTTTTAGATCCTGTCTGTTTGATTTTGTATTTATTTTGTTTCCCACTAACTGTCTAGCGATCGACAGCAATGTTTAGCAGATGACCAAGCTTTTTCTGCTTGGTGGTGAGATAGAAACGGTTACAAGCACCAGGGTTAATCTCAATGGGGACCCTTTCCATCACCTGGAGGCCGTGACCCTCCAGTCCTGCTATTTTGCGCGGGTTATTAGTGAGCAGCCTGATCTTTTTTAGTCCCAGGTCGGCCAGAATTTGTGCACCCAAACCATAGTCCCGCAGATCCGCTGGAAATCCCAGTTCCAGGTTGGCTTCTACAGTATCCCGGCCCTCATCTTGCAAATGGTAAGCTCTGATTTTATTTAAAAGACCGATACCTCTTCCCTCCTGTCTCATATACAGGAGAACCCCTACACCTTCTTTAGCAATCATGGCCATAGCATGGCTGAGTTGGCCCCCGCAATCACAGCGTATAGAACCGAAAACATCTCCGGTCAGACATTCCGAATGCACCCGCACCAGGGGCGCCTCAGCCCTACCGAGGTCACCCATAACCAGGGCAATATGTCCTTTGTTGTCCAAAAGGCTTTCGTAAGCCACAGCAGTAAACTCGCCATGAATAGTAGGCAGTTTAGCTTCGTCAACCCGTCGCACCAATTTTTCCGTACGGCGCCTGTACTGGATCAGGTCGGCAATAGTAATTATTTTTAAATTGTGAACCTTAGCAAATTCCATCAGTTCCGGCACCCTGGCCATAGTTCCATCTTCCTTCATAATTTCACAACACACACCGGCGGGATGAAGCCCGGCCAGTTGGGCTAGATCCACTGTGGCCTCAGTGTGCCCTGTCCGCCGCAACACACCCCCCTCTTTGGCGCGTAGTGGGAATATATGTCCGGGACGACGCAAGTCCTCCGGTTTTGTGCGCGGATCGAGAATTGCCCTAATGGTCATGGCTCGTTCATGGGCGGAAATACCAGTGGTGCAGTCTTTGTAGTCGATGGAGACGGTAAAGGCAGTAGCGTGGGGATCAGTATTGTTAGTCACCATAGCCGGCAGTTCCAGCTCATCAAGACGTTCTCCCGAAATGGGGAGGCAAATTAGCCCCCGGCCATAAACAGCCATGAAATTGACTAGTTCAGGTGTAGCCTTTTCTGCCGCCATGATCAGGTCACCCTCGTTTTCCCGATCCTCATCATCAACAGCCACAATGATTTTTCCCTGCCTGATATCTTCTACAGCCTCTTCAATTGTGTTGAATTTCATCCTTATGCCTCCTAATATGATTTAAAGAAAACCATGTTCCGCTAAAAATTCTACACTTAATCCAGCATCGCTCTCCCTGCCGCCTGAAAAACTGATCATCCGCTCAATATACTTGCCGACAATATCACCCTCCAGATTAACGCTATCTCCAGTTTTTTTAAATCCCAGCGTGGTTTCCTGGGCCGTGTGGGGGATCAGTGACACCCGGAAGACATCTGCCGCAAAATCTACAACGGTGAGGCTGATCCCATCTATGGCCACAGAACCCTTTTTGATGATATAGCGCATCACTGCTTCCGGCGCCTTGATACTAATCAGGAGCGCTATATCATGTTTTTCCCGTTGGACAATTGTTCCGATCCCATCAATATGTCCGCTGACAATATGTCCACCCAGTCTGTCACCCAGACTAAGGGCCCTTTCCAGGTTTACCCGGTCACCTATTTTTAATTTACCAAGGTTACTTTTGTCCAGGGTTTCAGCCATGACATCTGCAGTAAAATTAGATTCACCAAAATTTACGGCAGTAAGACAGACACCGTTAACCATGATGCTGTCACCCACCCGGCTATCCCCGATAACTTTGGCTGCTTTGATCAGCAATTGGGCCGAATGAACACCCCGCCGTACAGCTTTTATGACCCCTAGTTCCTCAACAATGCCTGTAAACAAAGGTTATCACCCTCATATCTAAAAACCTGTAAGATCAACAAGCCTTATTCCTTATATTTTAAATATCCCTCTATCAAAAGATCTTCACCCAAACGGCTTACCTTAACCCGCTCCAAGGCCATCGCTTCGGCGGGGTTGTCTACCCCCAGGCCGCCCACAGGGCCGGGAGCGTCCTGTCCACCGATTATTTTCGGGGCAATAAACCAGGCTGCCTTGTCTACTATTCGGGCCGAAAAAGCAGAACCATGTATCAGTGCCCCTCCTTCGACCAAAACCGAGGTGATGCTCTCTTCGCCCAAAAGCCCCATCAGTCTAACCAGATCCACCTGGGCCCCTTCGTTAACAACCAGCACCTGAACACCATTTTTACCACGCAATTCAGTCAGCTTTTCCGGAGACGCCTGGCTTGTAACGGCGATTATTGTAGGTGCTGCCGATTCCTGGGTCAACACCCTGGCATTCAGGGGAATTCTAGCCTTACTGTCCAGAACAATCCGCACCGGATCACGTCCACCTCCATTAGGTAGACGGGTTGTGAGGGCCGGATCATCTGCCAGCACAGTACCGATACCGACCATGATGGCATCATACCAATCCCTTAGCTGCCTGCCGTAGGCACGTGCCTCTTCGCCTGTAATCCACTTGGATTTGCCGGTGCGGGTGGCAATTTTCCCATCGAGGCTGACAGCAGCCTTTGCCACCACAAAGGGCCGACCGGTAGTAATATATTTTATAAAAACTTCGTTCAGGATCAGGGCTTCCTCTTCCAACACACCGGTGGTTACTTCTATGCCCGCCGATCTAAGTAACTTCACCCCTCCCCCGGCAACAAGGGGGTTGGGATCCCTGGCGGCAATTACCACCCTGGATATGCCGGCGTCTATAATTGCGCCGGTACAGGGGCCAGTACGCCCATAGTGGCAACAGGGTTCCAGTGTTACATACATGGTTGCCCCAGCGGCTGCTTCCCCCGCCTCATTCAAGGCATGTATTTCGGCATGGGGAGTACCGGCCTTTAGGTGACACCCTCGTCCTACTATTTCCCCTTTTTTCTCCACAACAGCTCCCACCATCGGGTTGGGACTGGTGCGGCCTCTCGCTTTTGCGGCCAGATCCAAAGCTAGCCTCATATATTTTTTATCCATTCTATCTTCCCGCCTAGTGGGCCAAAATTATTGTTGCAACCGCCTTTTTGAACCGGGCGCTATTTAAAAAATTAAAGACCCCGGGCACAAAACCCCAGGGTCCACAACATTCGGAAAAACAAAGCTAGCCAATATGGAATCCACGAGAATACTAGCCTTTACCTTCTTCCATCCAGACTATACTGTCGGCTCCGGATTTAGACCGGATCTGCCCAATTAGGCTCGCGGGCTCAGCTACAGGCTTAAAACAACCTGGAACCACACCGCCGGTAGGGAATTACACCCGTCCCTGAAGGTTTCGCTATTAACTTATTGCTTTGATAAATTAATTATATGATTGACCTGGCCCAATGTCAATAGTTTTGCCTCACGAGCACTAAAAAGGGCTACAATTAGGTCCTATGCTTGGCTGAAAGTACGCTAAATGCATAATCCAATAGTTCTGTGGTCAGGCGCTCAATATCGGCATTAATCTTATTTCTCTCCCGCACCAACCTGGCCAAACGTTCCTGTACTTCTTTGATCACGTTAAACTGACTGGTCTCAGCAAGGTATTCCTGAGCAGCGCTCACTGAATTAACAATTACACCAGTTCCCGGCAGCACCTTCACCACCCCTGATTCTTGCAAAAGGGATAATGATCGCCTGATTGTTTCCGGGGATACATTATAAAGAGCTGCCAGGGTGGAACGACCAGATATTTTTTGTCCCTTATAATACTCCCCGTTTACTATTCTCTCTGCCAGATCCATAGCAATGATAATAAACCGGGCTATATGGTATGTAGGCGCCTTTTTGCTATCCATAATTGATACCTTTCTTAGTATCTAAACACCTGCGCTATATTAATAGGGAGAAACTGCAGGTGGAAAAATACTTCTTACCTGTATTATTTTGTTTAACCAGACCCAATCATATCGTTATATTTACTGCGGGTCAACCCATCAACATATTTACAAACCGCCTGGCTTCTTTGTTAACCACAGAGTAGCAAACTACCGTCCCATTACGCCTTCCTTCAATAATACCCTTATTTCTTAAGACAGCCAACTGCTGGGAAACTGTTGACTGGGGCATCCCCAGACGCTCTATAATCCCATTTACATTGCAATCATTTTCGATTAGGCCATGTACAATACAAAGTCTGGTCGGATGGGCCAGCGCCTTTAGCAGATCTGCCTTTTCCCGGTATAATGCCAGATCCCCCATTTGGATCTCTCCCCTCCTTGAATAAATACATTATTTGTATATTACAATATAACAATGCATATGGCGATAAAAAATACCATTCATGATTAGTGAAATGGCATATAGTATCATGCTTTTCCGGCATCTATCAAAGGCCCGCCACCGCTGCCTCCCTTAGCTGACGGACAGCAGCCCCTAAGTCGTTTCTATTAAAGATTGCTGAACCAGCTACCAAAACATCAGCCCCGGCCTGCACTACAGTAGCAGCATTGTCCCTATTGATACCACCATCCACCTGTACCTCTGTTTTAAGTCCCAGACGGTTGATCATAGTCCGTACTATTCGTATTTTGGGCAAAACTAGTGGAATAAAATTTTGTCCGCCAAATCCCGGGTTAACAGTCATCAGCAGTACCAGATCCAGCAGGGGTAGGACATACTCTATAGTGTCCGGCAGGGTAGCCGGGTTGAGGGCCACGCCCGCCCTACATCCCTTTTCCTTAATAGCCATAATGGTCCGATGCAGATGCCGCACCGATTCTACATGCACAGTGACTAAATCTGCCCCGGCAGCAATAAAACTACCTATAAAAGAATCGGGGTTTTCAACCATCAGGTGCACATCAAAGCACATAGAAGACCCAGCCCTTAGGGCTTGCACTACAAGAGGGCCAATAGTGATGTTAGGGACAAAATGGCCATCCATCACATCTATGTGCAGATATTCGGCCCCAGCATTTTCTACAGCACTAACATCTTTCTGCAACGCAGCAAAATTGGCCGATAGAATTGAAGGGGCAATCTTAATAAGCGGCATTTAATACCTCCTCCTATCCATTAGTTGCCCCAAAGATTCCAGGTACTGCCGGTAACAGGCCTCATCAATCTCCCCCTGTTCAACTGCCTTCTTTATTGAACAACCTGGTTCCTCGTAATGAAGACAACCGCTAAAATAACAATTTGTTTGATAATTACTAATGCCTGGAAATAGGCCGGCTAGTTCCTCCGGTTTAATATTGGGCAAATCCAGATTGGAGAACCCGGGGGTATCGGCCACAAAACCACCCTCCTCCAAAGGAATCAGCTCAATATGCCGTGTGGTGTGCCTTCCCGTTCCCAGCCTGGTGCTTACAGCACCTGTTTTTTGTTTCAGCCCCGGAATTAAGGAGTTCAAAATTGACGACTTGCCCACACCGGAAGGGCCGGCAAAAACAGATATTTTATTATTCAGAGCTGCCTTGAGATCACTGAGTCCCTGGCCGGTTTTAGCGCTGGTGACAACCACATTATAATTCTCCCGGTAGCTGGATACAAACTCGACTTGACATCCTACTGCCAGATCAACCTTATTAAAACAAATGATGGGTAAAATCCTGTTTAGTGCGGCCATAATTATAAACCGTTCCAGCAAACCCTGGTTTGGTTCGGGTTCACGCAAAGAAAAAATAATTACAGCCTGATCCACATTGGCCACTTTCGGCCGGGTGAGAATAGAATGCCGGGGCAGCACATCTTCTACTACACCGCCCTTATCGTTGCTCGGAGCCATCAACACTCGATCACCCACCAGAACCAGCTGTTTTCTGTGGCGTAAACGACCCCGCAACGTGCATTCCCTTACATCCCGACCATCATGGATGTAGAAAAAACCCCCATAGGCCTTAACCACAATGCCCTCAATAAGATTATCCCGGTTATTCAAAACTCTGTTCACCAGCCAATGCCTGGTCTATATACACCTGTATAACAGCCTTCCCATAATAAGGCACCTCTTTAACCACCTTTTTCCCTGGAGGATAGGTTTCTGTGTGGAAATCATTAGTTCCCTTTGCATCCCTGACGACAATTTTAAGACTGTGCTCTCCCCCATCATCAGGTGTCAAGGCCTGCACCCTGGCTACCTGTCGCTGGGGCCCGGGTCCATTACTCAGGGTTACCTGTACTGTGGTACCCTCCCGCACCTCGGTCCCAGCGGGGGGATCCTGGCTAATAATCTGCCCGGCGAAATATTCCATGCTGGTGGCCTGGCCAGTATTAGAATCCAGATGCAGGTTCAGCTTTTCCAACTCTCCCCCGGCATCTTCTATAGTCAGACCCACCAGACTGGGAACCCGCTGATCCACTGGCTGTGGCCCCTTACTGACAGATAAAAGCACTCCTGCCCCCACGGCAAGCTTTTCTCCTGGACGGGGATCCTGATCCACAACCACACCGGCAGGATAGTTGTCGCTATATATCTCCTGCACAGGCTCAGTTACATTTAGCTCGTTAACACTGATTCTAATCCTGGCATTGTAAAGGGTCTGGCCAATAACCTCCGGCACCTCCCGTAAATCCTGTCCCATACTTACCGAAAGTGTTACGGTACGTGTAATCTTAATTTTTGTGTTTGGTTTTGGATCCTGGGAGACCACCAACCCCTGGGCTACAGTGGGGTGCAGGTTGTGGGAAACCAGGATGTTTTCTATACCCTGATCCCGAAGGATTTCCCGCGCTTCCGCTTCTGTCTTACCAGCAACATTGGGCATATCTATTTCAGGAACATTCACATAATACCAGAAAGCGCCGGCAGCAGCAATAACGGATATCAATAATACCAACCCCAACCAAAATATGGGGGGGCGTTTTTTCCCTTTGTTTTTTTTGCGTTCGGTGTGGGGCCGGATCACAGGAACACTGTGTACGGTAGGAATAACCCTGGTGGCAAATTCGTCTGCCTCAAGGCTCAATTCCCCGCCCCCGACAGTGGCGGGCTGTAGCAGGTCTGCAGCCATGTCTTGTGCCGATTGATAGCGATCGGCGGGATTTTTGGCCATTGCACGGGTGATCACCCTTTGCAGTTCCGGCGCTATAGCAGGATTGATATTGGCCGGCGGGGTGGGGGATTCCTGGATGTGTTTCATGGCCACACCCACAGGTGTTTCCCCCGTAAAGGGCAGAACCCCGGTAGCCATCTCATACAAAACGATACCCAGGGAATATATATCGGACCTGGCGTCGGCTGTGCCACCCCGGGCCTGTTCGGGGGAAATATAATGAACGGAGCCGACAATGGTGTCCGTCTGGGTCAGGGTGGCTGTTGTGGCTTCCCTGGCAATACCAAAATCAGTCAGCTTAGCCCGCCCACCCTTTGTGATTAAGATGTTCTGCGGTTTTATATCCCGGTGAACGATATTGTTTTCATGGGCATGCTGCAGGGCTTCACTGATCTGCCCGGCTATTTCAATAGCCCGATCAACTGGAATAACACCCAGCTTTCTAATCAGGTTTTTAAGGTTATCCCCCTCCACATACTCCATTACCAGATAGTGTATGTTATCCTCCTGGCCTACATCATAGATGCTGACTATATTTGGATCAGAAAGTCTGGCCACAGCTTGCGCTTCCCCACGAAACCTTTGTACAAAATCCCGGTCGGAGGTAAACTCCGGGCGCAGCACTTTGACTGTTACCAGGCGATTTAACAAGGTATCCCGCCCCATGTAAACAATCGCCATGCCACCACCACCAAGCTGCTTTATAAGTTCATAACGATTCCCCATAACTCTGCCAATCAATATGCTCACCTCTATTATTATCGCCGGAACCTGACAGCCTATTATCTAGATCGATACCACACCTTGCCGTGCAGGAATGAACCAAAGAAAACTTCCCTACTCTATTAGTAGCCTTTGTTGATAGCGGCAGCCAGTAGCCTGCCGGCTATAGGTGCCGCCGCTACCCCACCTGCCCCTGCATTCTCTACCAGTACAGCAACTGCTAACCTGGACCCTTCGGCAGGTGCAAAACCAATAAACCAGGCGTGAGTTTGACCATGGGGGTTTTGTGCTGAACCAGTCTTGCCGGCTACCTGAACATTGGCTACCCGGGCAGCAGTAGCAGTGCCGGATCTCACCGCCTCTATCATGCCATCCCTAATGATTCCACAAATCTGTGGTGTAGTTACCTTTAACCACTGCCGGTGGCCCGCCTGTTGCAAAACCCGACCATGATAGTCTTTCACTGTTTGCACCAGATATGGCCGCATCAAATCACCATTATTGGCGATGGCCGCCGCTGTCAGGGCCATATGGAGGGGGCTGACCAGCACCTCACCCTGCCCGATAGCGCTACTGGCCAGCTCTGTTGGGATCATCTCTTTGGGAGAGGCCATTGTTCCCGGCCGCACAGGTATACCCATACCTGGATCCCGATCAATACCAAAAGCCTTGACCATCCGGATAAGGTCCTGGGCCCCAAGATCCAGTCCCAATTGAGCAAATGTTGTATTACAGGAAACAGCAATAGCTTTTTTAATATCTATGCGGCCGTGTGCTGCGGTATCGTCCAGCCTGTATCCATCTACCTCCAGAAAACCGGGACAGTTAAAGGTGGCTGTAGCCACAGCAGGCCGGGCTGCTAAAGCAGCAGCAGCAGTGACTATTTTAAATATAGAACCCGGCGGGTAGGCGCCCTGGGTGGCCCGATTGATTAATGGAGTGTCCTTATCCTGGGTAAGTTGAGGCCAGATTTCTGCCAGTCTGTTGGGGTCATAACTGGGATTAGAAACGAGCACCCGCACCGCCCCTGTTCCTGGATCGAGGAGCACAACAGCACCCCGGTGCCCCCCCAGCATCTCAAGGGCTAAACCCTGGAGACCGGCATCAATAGTCAGTGTTACATCGCCACCCAGCTGTTCCCTGCCTAACAATTTATGAAAATAATTCCTCACCCGATCTGTGCCTTCCAACCCCAATAAGTAATGATCACATACCGACTCCAGACCCGCCCGACCGTATTTTTCCGAGATGTAGCCAATAAGATGGGCCGTACTGCGCCCCCGGGGGTAAACACGTTTGTTTTTTTCGCCCTCCAAGCTGGTCTCAGCCAATACAACACCATTGTAATCATATATTGTACCCCGGTGGATTTGGTTTTCATATGCCTGTAAACGCCTGTTGTAGGGATTCGCCGCCAGAGCAGTTCCCCTGACAACATTAAGATAGGATAGATAAAAAACAAGAACAACCAGCAGGCCAATAACCAATATACCGAGTTTTTTTATATTGTGTTTCATAATCTATCGTTAGCCTCATGGGAAATATTCAGCAGTAAACCCAATAAGATAAAGTTGGCCACTAGGGAACTGCCACCATAACTGACATAGGGTAAGGTGATCCCCGTTAGAGGGAGCATTTTAGTTACTCCGGCAATAATGATCAGGACCTGTAAACCTAGTAGTGACGTTAACCCGATAGCCAAAAGAGCGGAAAAATCACCTCTGGCACGCAAAGCTATTTTTATGCCTCTATAAACCAACATCATAAACAATATTATAATACCAGCTCCGCCCAACAGCCCCAGCTCTTCACAAATAGCCGCGAAAATAAAATCCGAATGTACAAGGGGTATATAGTGGGGATACCCCTGTCCCAGACCAGTGCCGAAAATCCCGCCGGAACCAATAGCAAAAAGTGATTGGGTGATCTGGTAGCCAATATCATCAATATATGGCCAGGGGTTAAGCCATATTAATACCCTGGCCCGGACATGGTCAAACAAAAAATAACTGGTATAGGCACCGGCTGCAAAAAGCCCCATTCCGGAAAGAACATAGGCTACCCTGGCGGTAGCAGCATAAATCATGGCTAGAAAAGCGCCAAAATATATCAAGGCCGCACCCAGATCCCGCTGGAAAACTAAAAGCAGCAATGATATGCCCCACATGGTCACCAGGGGCACCCACTCTAGTGGGCGGGGCAATGAAATGCCCTTTAAACTCCTGGTACCCGCAGTTAAAATAGCCCTATTTTCCGCTAGATAGCCGGCCAGAAAAAGCACCAAGAGAATTTTGACAAATTCTGAGGGCTGCAGCTGAAAAAAATGAAAATCCAGCCAGCTCTTGGCGCCACCCTGAACCTTACCGAAAAAAATAGGCAGTATTAGAGCTATTAAGCCAAACAGCGCATAGGTGTACTTGTAGTCACTGAGAAAACGGAAATTCAGCAATAGACGTGATGTAAAAACCAGTGCCCCCAATCCCAGCAAAATCCATATAAATTGGCGCAACCCATAGTAAGGATCCAGCCTGAAGAGAAATACCAAGCCAGTAGAAATTATTATCGCTGTAATGGGAAGCAAATAACGATCTCCCCGGAAATTACTTGCTTTCCAATAGGCATGAACAAGCAACAAAGCTACAGCCACGATTAAACCGGCAACAACAGCCAGGACAGTTGGTGCCATGGATTCATCCAGGTAAAGAGTAATCATTCCTGCCATTAGATATAACACCGCCAGAAAAAGCAGGTTTCTCTCCACTACACGGCTCCCCGGCCGCTCTTTGCCCCTGGCCCGACAGATAGCATAACGCATTCCCGACATTAAAAGACTCCCGTTTAGCATATTGAGGATGCAGCAACCCTGCGAAGTTTAAAATTTCACCAGAATAATCGTAATATTATCGGCACCACCGGCGTTAGTAGCCTTTTCTAAAAGATCCCTTACTGCAGTGTCCAAATCCGGGGAGGATTTGACAGCCGCAAGGAGTTCCTCCTGACGCATATATCTGGTCAGGCCATCTGTGCAAAGAAGCAATAAGTCCCCGGAATGCACCTGATAGTGGTAGAGGTCAACATCCAGGAAAGGCTCGGCACCAATAGCCCGGGTTAAGACATTTTTCCGTGGGTGGGTAAGAGCCTCTTCTTCCGTTATGCTGCCCTTCCGCAAAAGTTCCTGCACCAGGGAGTGATCCTCCGTCAATAAGGAAATCACATTGCTCCGCAGTAGATAGGCCCTGCTATCACCCACCTGGCCAATTAGAATTTCGCCATTTCGCTTCAGGCAGGCAGTAACGGTAGTGCCCATACCCCGCCATTCCGGCTTCCTAGCAGATAGTGTAAAAATTTCATTGTTGGCCTCTTTTATGGAATCAACAAGGGCTTTGCCGGCTATTTCCCCGCTTTTTAGCCGCCTATCCAACCCCTGCTTTAACAATCGCAAGGCCATTTGACTGGCCACCTCACCTGCCTGGTGACCGCCCATGCCATCAGCCACCGCGAAAAAATAGTCTTCAGGTACAACGCAATAACTGTCCTCATTTAAAACCCTTACCAGGCCGGTATCAGTTATACAAGCCCACTTCATGCCCCCACCTCACAAACTGAAAAACCACATTACCCACTCTGAGCCGATCCCCATCCGCCAGAACAACAGGCTCCTTTACAGGCACCTCATTTACAAAGGTACCGTTCGTACTACCCATGTCTTCCAACCAGTACTGTCCTTGTTTCACAAATATTTGGGCATGTTGATTGGAGGCAAATGTATCTTTGATTATCACATTACTGTGTTCACCCCGGCCAATAATAATATCCGTGTCTATGGGGAAGGTTTGGCCGCAATCCAGATCCCCCAGGGAACTGCTAATAACTACAAGCCGGCCTATATCTGCCCCGTCAATATCCTTTGCTAGTGGTCCCCCAGGGCCTGACGGGGATGGCCCTTGATCCATTTGTAAATCCCTAACCATCCATTTAACCAGCATAATTATAAAAAACACCAACAAAAATAAAAAGGCATAACGCAGGATTAGCAGAAGAACAGCAAACAATTTTTATTCCACCTTAAATGTACACACTGTGGCACCAAATGTGAGCACATCACCTGACTTTAGTGCCCTGGTTGTTATTCTTTCCCCGTTTACTTTGGTACCGTTGGTACTGTCCAAATCGTGGATTGTATAAACACCCCGACTGAGATCCAGACGGGCATGACGACGTGAAATACTGTCATCATCAAGGACAAGATCACAGCTTTCACGGCGCCCAATAACAATGGAATCTTTATTCAGGTTAAATATTTTTTCCCGCTGGGGTCCGCTTTCAATCCGAATTTTGGCCCGGATCAAGGGCAGTCCGTCAGTGGACAACCTGTCTTTTAACGGTGTAAAAAACTGTGTATGTTCAAAGGGTAAACCTGGATCAGCATTTTTCCCTTCCCCCGCCGGAATTTCGCTAAAGATAGACTCAACTACCACATTTCCTGCCACTATGTTGTCATCCGAGATGAATTTTATTAGGGGGCAACCAGGCAATGAATATTTTTTTTCCGCAGCCTTGTGGCTTATGTATTCCTGCAGTTCAGCAGCCAGGGAATCGGAAAAAGCAGCAATGTTTTCCCAGTCGGTATGATGAAGAAACACAGTATACTCATTGGGCACATAAATATTATTGATACTTACACGCCTTTGGTCCCTCATTTCCCGAACCAGTTTTTTGGCAATATCGGCTGGTTGCACCCGACCGCTAGTTCTGTCTTTGATCAAACCCTCAATGTATTTTTCCAGACTTCCTTCCAATCCAGAGAACATACCCATGCCTCCCACCTCCAAATTGGGATCCGGTAGCTTCAAGTGTTGAATCCGATCAAACATGAGCTTTTTTTGATAAATTTCATACCTACTTTTTTGATGTCCCAGGCAGTATACGACGCCTCAACTGCCCACAGGCTGCATTTATATCCGACCCAAACTCACGCCGCACAGTTGTTGTCAACATATTGGACTCTAGAATGCTCCTAAACAGTTCAATCTGTCGTTTTGTTGGTGGTTTTACCCCTCTTTCTATCACTTGATTGGCGGGAATAAGGTTTACATGACATAAAATATCCTGCAACAGCCCGCATAGCTCCCGGGCATGGCCTGCAGAATCATTTACTCCCGCTACGAGAGCATATTCAAAGGTGATGCGCCGTCCCGTCTCCCGGACATAATCACGGCTTGCTGTGATTAGTTCGGATAGGGGATATTTCTTGTTGATTGGCACCAACTGGTCGCGCAAACTGTCGTTGGGCGCGTGGAGCGAAACAGCTAGAGTAAGGGGCAGCCCCTCTGCAGCCAATCGTCTAATGCCCGGTACCAGGCCACAAGTAGATATAGTAATATGTCGATAACCGATATTTAAGCCGTAGGGAGCAGCTATGTTTTTGATGAAGACTAATGTGGCCCGATAATTATCCAGTGGCTCACCCGAGCCCATAATCACCAGGCTGCTTATTCTTTCACCAATATCATTCTCAATCCCCAGTACCTGATCATATATTTCCCCTGCATCCAGGCTTCGCACCAGACCTTCCAGGCCCGAGGCGCATAGACGACAGCCATAACGGCAGCCAACCTGGGTGGAAACACAGACGGAACGGCCATAATCATGCCTCATTAGGACACTTTCCACCAACTGACCATCAGATAGGGCAAAAAGATATTTTACCGTATCCCCCCGCTTGGACTGAAGCCTGGTTTTGATATCAGGCTTACTGATCCAGGATTTGGTTTCCAGCCGCCGCCGTAAATCTTTGGACAAGTTCGTCATTTCCTGAAAAGAAGTGACGCCATGCTTAAAAATCCATGTCGCTATTTGTTGGGCCCGGTATTTTTCCACAGCCAACCCGACTATAAATGCCTCTAATTCATCGTAACTTAACGATTTCAAATTGACCCTGAAACTAGTGTTATTCTCCATTACCTTTTCCGATACCTTCTTTTCTCATCCGGGCGATAAAAAAGCCGTCTACAGCGTGGCGGTGAGGCAGCAACTGCAGATAACCATCAGCCATTGTCCCATCTTTGTCCAGCACCTGTGGAAGTAAGGGAGCTAAATCTTCCAATACAAACTCCGGGTGCCCGGCCAGAAAACTTTCCACCTGGTCCTGGTTCTCCTCCCGGGTGATGGTGCAGGTGCTGTAAACCAGGATGCCATTATCCTTAACACAGTGTGCAGCCCTTTCCAGAATAGCTGCCTGCAGCTTTGCCAACCCGGCAATTTGCCCCGGCTCCTTACGCCAGCGGGCGTCAGGCCGGCGCCTTAGAACTCCCAGACCTGAACAGGGGGCATCCACCAGGACATAGTCGGCGCTGCCGGTATATTTTTCCGGCAATTGGGCTGCATCAGCAACAATCCCTTCAATAATGCTAATTCCCAGGCGGTTACTGTTTTCCCCGACTAGTGCCAGTTTATGTGGATGAATGTCAATGGCCCATATTTTGCCCTGATTGTTCATTAATTGAGCCAGGTGAGTGGCTTTACCACCTGGTGCACTACAAAAATCAATTATAGTTGAACCCGGAGAAGGGGCTAAGGCCCGTGAAGCCAGCATTGAACTTTCATCCTGCACCTGAAAACGGCCTTCTCTAAAAGAATCCATTGCACCAATGGATAAAAACCCATTAATGATAATCCCTTCCGGCGTGTACCTTGTTTCTGTGGCTGTCAAGCCTTCTTGTTTCAATCTGGTGATCAGCTCGTCTCTGGTGTTTTTCAAGGTATTGGTACGAATAGTATTCGGCGGTGGTACATTATTGGCTTGACAAAGATCCATGGTCTCATGCAGACCAAATTCCTTCAGCCATCTTTCTACCATCCAGGTGGGATGGGAATATTTTATTGCTATATGTCCCACAGGATCCTCAGCCAGTGGGGGAAAGGTTATTTCTCCTTTGCGGCGTAAAATGTTGCGTAAGACACCGTTGACGAATTTTACTACCCCCACGTGACCATACTTCCTGGCCATTTTAGCCCCTTCATTACAGGCTGCCGAATCCGGCACCTTGTCCAGATAAAACAACTGATACACACTTAGTCTGAGTATATTGCGCACTGAAGCCGTCTGGGCCTCCAAAGGTTTTTTTACATATTGCTCTAAAATCCAATCAATAGTCTTTAAATAGCGCAGTGTACCATAGGCCAGCTCCGTAGCAAAAGCCCGGTCAAGCTTGCCGGGCCGGTATTTTTCCATCATTTTATCTAAAGCCAAACCGGCATAAGCGCCTTTACCTTCTACTTCCTTCAGGACCTGCAGGGCAATTTCTCTGGCGGTTATTTTGGCCACAAATCTAATCCTTTCCTAATTGATACCCGTCATAATCCCCTTAACTAATAAAAAATCTTACCGCCTTTTCCACTTCCGGTATTTGGACCCTGGTGTTGAAACAGGGGCCAAAAGGACGTTCATTTCTAACCCCCAGCACGGGGATCGGGCTGGTGTCCTGGATACCGCTGGTTAGATCATTTTCACAAGCAATGGCCACTATAGCGCGGGGACGATATACCTGAACATATTTGCGGGCCAATGTCCCCCCCGTAGCGATACCCATTTTAATGCCATAAGCATCCCTTAACTCCAATAGTTCGTTAACGGGGCATTTCCCGCAACGGCGGCAGTTATCAATGTTTACCGTAATTTTATAAGGACAGTCGCTATCCTGCAGACAGTGGGGAGCAAGTATCAGAACCTGCTCCGGCCTGAGCCGCAAAGCCTTAGAACGGACCAGATCATTGTTCACTTCTATAAATGAACTTTTAATCTTTTCACTATCGATATTGAAAATTTTACCGATAATGAGAGCAATGGGAAAAAATAGGCTCACAGCAATACGTATCGGTCCATGGAATGCAGTGATGTCTTTTGAATACATAATGGTAAGAATAATACCACCTATACCCAGGGCAGCCAGCACAGTTCCACCCATCAATAATATAGTAAGGGCGATAAATAGTATCTGATCAAATAATGTTCTAGTTGGATTGGTTGCCAGAAACCAAACCCCCGCAAGCAGGATTCCCGCCCCCAGCACACCGGCCCCTAAAAGGCCGACAAAAAGCCTCTTGCGCACAGGAATCAGGTTTTTAACGCTCACCGGGAATCTCCCCCAAAAGTCATGTTTATTATTCACTAAAATGCCTGGTTATTATTCCCGGTTAAACAACCCGCTGCGTGAGTGTTTTGATAAAACAACTACCGGCTATTCTCCCAGGACCGTACCGACGGGCACCGGCGTCCCCCGTAGAAATTCGGCTACACCAAGACGTTTAGCTCCCTGAAGCTGCAACTCCCTAATTACCACCCTGCCGCTCCCGGCCTGGACTACAATACCCTCCCGGCCGGTTGATATCACCCGCCCGGGCAAATCAGCCGCCTCATCTTCCCCCAGGCACCCCGTGCGCCAGATTTTTAGCACCTTGCCGCCCATAGTAGTGCGCGTCCCCGGCCAGGGGGTCATTCCTCTCACCTGGTTGTGGATGTCTCGGGCCGGTTGGTCCCACGATATCCTTTCATCCTCAGTGGTCAACAAGGGTGCATAGGAGGACGGGCCGCTCTGGGGTATCCGGGGCGCTCGGCCCTTTTCAACCAGGTCCAGGGTCTCCACCAACAGTTGAGCACCTAAAACAGACAGGCGATCGTGGATGTCGCCAGCATTATCCTCTGCCTGTATCGGTATGGTTTGGTGCAAAATCATATCACCGGTGTCCAGACCTTCATCCATATACATGGACGTAATGCCGGTAATTTTTTCCCCGTTTATTATTGCCCGGTGAATGGGGGCCGCCCCACGATACTTTGGTAGTAGCGAGGCATGAAGGTTAATGCAGCCATGTGGCGGCAACTCCAGGATTTCCCGGGGTAGAATTCGCCCGTAAGCCACTACTACAATCACATCAGGGCTCAGGTTGTTCAGCAAACGAATTAACCCCGGGTCCTTAACTTTAGGTGGCTGAAAAACCGGTATATGCAAAGACACCG
This sequence comes from Peptococcaceae bacterium, assembly GCA_012518875.1. Lineage (GTDB taxonomy): Bacteria > Bacillota > Desulfotomaculia > Desulfotomaculales > Pelotomaculaceae > Syntrophopropionicum. The sequence continues at coordinate 8,018 of JAAYRI010000158.1, read as the reverse complement.
CCGTTTTTTTAACAGGAGGCGGCATCTCTTTTTTCCCCCGTCCTTTAGGCCTATCCGGCTGGGTAACAACAGCCGCAATCTCATGTTTGGCTTCTGCCAAAGCCTTCAGGGCCGGAACAGAAAAGTCAGGTGTTCCCATAAATATAACACGCATCTTATCTATACATCCTCTTGGTTTATTTTCCTAATGTTTACTGCCCTGTCAATGTAAAGAATACCCTCCAGGTGATCGATTTCATGCTGCAGGGCTCTGGCCAACAAACCTTTGGCAGTCAGGCTCTTTTCCTGCCCGGTGCGATCCTGATACTTTACCTGGACAGTTGTCGCCCGGGCCACATCTCCAATAAGACCGGGGATACTGAGACATCCCTCCACATCTGTCTCCTGTCCTGTTGCTTTTATTATTTGCGGGTTGACCATCTCATAGAGCCCTTCTTCTACATCAACAATAATTACCCGTTTGGAAACCCCTATCTGTGGAGCAGCCAGACCGGCCCCTTTGGCATCCTCAAGAGTATCCGCCAAATTATCCAGGAGTTTGGTAATGTTGGCATTAACACTCTTGACCGGCTTGGCTTTTTCCCTTAAAATTTCATCCCCGATTAAAACAATTTTGTACACTGCCAAAAGAAATCCTCTCCTTCTATTGCATCCCCTGGGGGTTGATATCAACATTTATGGCTGGTTTAAAGGCAGGCCTCAGTTTTTGTAAATAGTCCAAACATTGCCCAATTATGTCCCTTAGATCACGACGATGGTGACCTTTGATCACGATCTGCAGGCGAAAATGTCCCCTAATCCTGCTCAAGGGAGCCGGTGCCGGACCAAGTATCTCAATAAAATTGTCGTACCCAACCAGTATTTTGTCAAGGGTTTCCTTGGCCAATATTGTTCCTTTGCTAATCTCCACCTCATCTGCATGGGTGAAAAGCAGGCGGGCTAAATAGCTGAAGGGAGGGTAATGCATTGATTTTCTCAAGGGTAGTTCGACACTGTAAAACCCTTCCACATCATGCCTGGCAGCTGCTGTAATGCTGTAATGTTCCGGATTGTAGGTTTGTATCAGCACCTCTCCGGGCAACTGACCCCGGCCTGTCCGGCCCGCCACCTGGGTTAACAGTTGAAAGGTGCGTTCAGCGGCCCTAAAATCCGGCATAAAAAGAGAGGTGTCCGCATTGATCACCCCCACCAGGGTTACAGCCGGTAGATTAAGCCCTTTAGCAATCATCTGGGTGCCAATCAAAATATCGGCCTTTCCCTGCTTAAAGGCATTGATTATTTTTTCGTGAGCACCTTTGTGGGCTGTTGTATCACTATCCATTCGCAGTATGCGTGCTGTGGGAAAGAGCTGAGATGCCTCTTTTTCTACTTTTTGTGTCCCGGCACCAAAGGGATGGATATATCTGCTACCGCAGTAGGGACAAATTGAAGGTCTCCTGACACTGTAGTTACAGTAATGGCACCTCAATACCCCACCTTGATGGTAAGTCAAAGAGATGTCACAATGGTTGCATTTGATTACATGGCCACATTCCCTACACATTAAAAAATTGGCATAGCCCCGCCTGTTCAAAAACAGAATCGTTTGCTGGCCCTTCTTTAACCGGTCCGAAATAGCCGTTACAAGCCGGCGACTAAAAATCCCCTGGTTGCCATCCTTCATTTCTTTTCTGATATCGATTACTGAAACCTGAGGCAGAGGTTTTTTATTAATTCTATGGGGCAGGCGCAGCAGTTTATATAGGCCACCGCTACCGGCCCTAAACCATGATTCTAGTGAGGGGGTGGCACTACCCAGGATTACAGCTGCACCCGCCAGATGGGCTCTTTTAATGGCCACCTCCCGGGCATGATAGCGCAAGCGGGCATCTTGTTTATACGAAGGCTCGTGTTCCTCATCAAGGATAAATAATCCCGGTGCCGGTAGGGGCGCGAAAACAGCGGAACGTGTCCCTAGAACCACAGGGGCTCGCCCTTCCTTTACCCGGCACCACTCCTTATATCTTTCCCTACCGCTCAGACCACTATGTAGCACTGCCACCTGGGAGCCGAACCGGGCCCTAAATAGAGCTATCATTTGGGGCGTTAGGGATATTTCCGGCACCATAGTGACCGCCTGCCGGCCCATTGCCAGGGCAGAAGAGATGGCATTAAGATATACCTCTGTTTTACCGCTGCCGGTAACACCATAAAGAAGGAAAACCCCAAACCTTTGTTCAGTTAAAGTCTGCGATATTTTTCGGACTGCCTTGGCCTGATCCGTATTCAGCCTGGTGGCACTATCACCAACATGCACAGCCCCACTTTCTTCTCTACAGTTGGGCAAATGGGATATCTCCGTTTCCAGCAACCCGGCCCTTACCAATGTATCCACTGTGGAAAGAGATGCCTGGGCGGCCGCAGCCAGCTCTTTCCTAGTTAGCTGCTGATTTAGCAAAGCCTGCTGCAGTACAGCAGTTTGCTTCGGGGCATGCCTCAGCCTATTTAAAACCTCCTGGGATTTGCCCGCTGGGAAAGCCGGTTTGAGCAGTCTTATGGTCCGAGTAGCTTTTACCCCTAGACGGGGGGCAATAATCCGGGCCAAGGCCTCCGCAGTACTGCAAAGATAGTTTTTAGCCATCCACAGGGCAACCTCTAAAAGTTCTTCAGTTAATACCGGTTCACGGTCAATGATACCGGCTATCTCCCTGACCTTGATATCCTGCTGGGGATAGCCAAAGCCCAGAACATAACCAGCCAATCTTCTTTTGCCAAAGGGTACAAGCACTCTGACGCCTGGTTTAACCTGGCCTTTCAATTCAGCCGGGACGGCATAGTGAAACACCCTGTCTACACTGCGGGCGTTAATATCTACAATTATTTCAGCAAACTGGACGGTATTTTCCATTAATACCTCCTGGTTAAACTAAAATCCCGGTTTCCGGGATTTTTTCCAACACCTTATTTTTGTTTCCGGCGCAAAGCCAGCGCCTCATCCAGGATTCGGCTGGCAAGAACGGTTTTGTCCATTAGCGGCATTTGTTTTACAGTACCGTCCGGATAGACAAACCTCACAACATTCGTGTCTGAGCCGAATCCAGCCCCAATCTGGGTAATATCATTGGCTACAAGTAAATCCAGGTTTTTCTCCTTTACCTTTTGCTGCGCATACCCCTCCAGATTAGATGTTTCAGCAGCAAATCCCACCAGGATCTGCTGTTCTTTTTTTCTACCCAGTTCAGCAAGAATATCCGGGTTTCTGGTTAAGACCAAGGATAGTGATCCATCCTGCTTTTTAATCTTCTGGTTGGAAAACTGCAACGGCCTATAGTCTGCTACAGCAGCAGTTTTAACCACAATATCCACACCCGCGAAACGAGCCATCACTGCTTCATACATCTGGGTTGCCGTTTCCACCTTAATTAATTCTACACCTCGGGGCGGTTCTAAAATGGTAGGGCCACTAATTAGCACTGTTTTGGCCCCTCTTAAGGTTGCCTCACTCGCCACCCCGTAACCCATTTTGCCGGTGCTGCGGTTGGTAATATAACGAATAGGATCTATTGGCTCCACTGTGGGACCGGCTGTAACCAGCACTGTCAAACCTTCCATGTCCTGGCGGGGATGCAATAAATTCCTAATTTTGTTCTTAATCAGGTCTAAATCGGCCATCCTTCCCCGGCCTTCAACACCACAGGCTAGACGCCCAATGCCTGGTTCTACAAATTCGAAGCCCCGTTTACCCAGGATTGCTATATTGCGTTGCACTACAACATTATTATACATGTTGACGTTCATGGCCGGGCAGAACAAAACAGGACATGTGGCCGCCATAATTACCGTGGTCAGCAGATCATCCGCTATACCGTTGGCCACCTTTCCCAACACATTAGCAGTTGCCGGAGCGATGACAATTAGTTCCGGGCGGGTGGCCAATTCAATATGCTGCACTGCCCCGGCCATTGGATCAAAAAGCTCCGTATACACTGGACTACCTGATAACACCTGAAAGGTGAGCGGCTTAACAAATTCCTGGGCGGATCTGGTCATAACCACATTAACTACCGCCCCATCAGCCTTCAGGTTACTGACTAGTTGAACGGTCTTAAAAACCGCTATACCGCCGGTAATACCGACGGTTATTTTTTTTTCAGCCAGCATGGCTTCCCCCTGTAAATAGATGTTAGCTAAAAACTAAAAAATACCTACTTTATACCACCCCGGGTTTCTTTGTACCCAACCTTATTCCCAAGAATCTCCTTTAGGGCAGTTGTTACCGGCTTGCTCGGGACACCATTCTCCTTGCCGCCAATCTTGTCTGCCCCCTTTTCGGTAAGCACTCTAGCCCTTTTAGCAGCCACTGCTACCAAGGTATACCTGCTACCGACCTTTTCCATTAGCTCATCAAGTGACAGTTGGTTCATAAACACCCTCCGAATCAAATGTTCCTCTAGTCAAAACTCCCCAGAAATGGCTTTAGATTGTGCGGTCGGCATTTTTCGGCGGTAATCACTGATCTAACCTGTTCCACAGCTTTTTTAACCTGATCATTTATCACAATGTAGTCATAATGATCAGCTAGTTTCATCTCACCCGACGCACAACATAGGCGCTTTTCAATAACCTCCCGCGCATCAGCCCCACGGGATAAAAGACGTTTCCTTAAATCGCCTTTGGATGGCGGTGATATAAAAATCAAAATTGCTTGCGGGTATTTTTCTTTAACCTGCAATGCCCCCTGGATATCTATTTCCAATATTATGTCCTGGCCGTTTTCCAGACTCTCCTGGACAAAAGGCAATGGGGTACCGTAAAGGTGATTATAGACTACGGCATATTCCAAGAGTTCCCCACTAGCGATCATTTTCCTAAAAACGTTATCATCCAAAAAGAAGTAATCCACACCATCAATTTCCCCAGGCCGGGGGGACCTTGTTGTTGCCGAAACTGATAGACGCAAAGAAGGTTCATTTTCCAATAATGCCCGGCAAACAGTCCCTTTACCCACCCCTGAGGGCCCCGACAAAACCAGTAACAAACCCTTTTGTTTCACTTTCATTACCCTATTGTTACTCGAAGGACTCTTCTACCGGGGGCACAGTCTCTTTGGATACCAGGCGATTGGCAACAGTTTCCGGCTGCACTGCTGACAGTATGACATGATCACTGTCGGAAATAATGACCGCCCTGGTACGCCGCCCATATGTAGCATCAATCAGCATGCCTCTGTCTCTTGCTTCGGTGATTATTCTTTTAATAGGAGCTGATTCCGGGCTTACTATGGCAATAATACGGTTGGCTGATACAATATTGCCAAAACCTATGTTAATTAATTTTATCTCCATGATATTGCCCCTTTCCTGCGCGTTCTTTTATTCAATATTTTGTATCTGCTCCCTAATTTTCTCCAGCTCGCTTTTTACTTCTACAGCCCAGTGACCGATCTCCAGATCATTAGCCTTAGAGGCGATGGTGTTTATTTCCCTGTTCATTTCCTGAACAATAAAATCAAGCTTCCTGCCCACAGGTTCATTGGACTGCAAACAAGAAAGGGCTTGCTTTAAATGACTGGCCAACCGTACTGTTTCCTCGGTGATGTTGGAGCGTTCGGCAAAAAAGGCTACCTCCAGTGCCAGGCGTTCCTGGGCCAGGTCACTATTTTTCATGAAGTCATTTATACGGTCTGTAAGCCTCTCTCGATAATCCTCCACAACCACTGATGATCTGTTTTTAATTTTCATGTTCAGCGCTGCAATACTGTCCAGTCTATTTGCTATGTCTACAGCCAGCTGCTTTCCCTCCTCGGATCTCATCTTGATCAAACCGGCAAGGGCATTTTCCAGGGCCTCAGAAATAGCAGACCACCATTCCTCAATATTTTCGGCCGGATCTACCAGCATCAGCACACCAGGCAATTCCATCAGGTTATTTATATTAATGGTTCCCTCAATCCCAATGGTTTCCTGCAGTTCTATTATTGCCTTATAATACGCTTCAGCTACTTCTTTGTCAACTTTTACGTCAGCAGACTTTTCTCCACTGTCTTGCACGTTTAAATACGCCTCAACCCTACCGCGGGCGATTTGGGACTGAATGGATCTTTTTATTTTATCCTCAAACAAGGATAAGGTGCGCGGTAAACGAAGCATCACTTCACTGTAACGATGGTTTACCGCCTTTAGTTCTACTGTAAAAATCCTTCCCCCGATACCGGACTCTCCCCAACCATACCCGGTCATGCTCTTTAACAACACTTCACCACCAATTAATATTTACCCTACATGGGATCGCCCCTGGACAGTTGAACAGCAATGCCGCCCCTTTCCACTTGGCCCAGACACTACCCTTTGTTCTCTACCTTTTACATTTTATCACTGACCATTAATTCTGCAACATCTTTTCATCAATAATCATATTTTTTAGCATGCTGCATTGGTTCATTTCTCCCTTGCTATTCTGTTCCTAATTTCCCTATTTTAAACAGCAACTGCCCGGGGCCTGAAAGCCCCCTTTTTCTCCGCCGTGACATAATTCGGCAACACCATTGGTATGACACATTTCAATTTAGAAGGCATTTAGTATGTCACAATAGAGTTAAGTATTGTATAATGTTCATACAGCGCAATTGCAAGGCTGGCATTAACTATTATGGGAAAAACTATGAGGAGGCTAAAGCATGGGTAAAAAAATCACCTTAACGGCTATTAAGGCAGATGTGGGTGGGTTTGTTGGCCATTCCAGCGTCCACCCGGAACTACTGGAAACCGCCAGGGGTATGTTGGCCGACAGCCCACTTTTGATTGACTTCCATGTCACTCATGTTGGTGACGATATAAACCTGATTATGACCCATGAAACCGGCAAAAATAACGGCGGGATTCACCAGCTAGCGTGGGATACCTTTATTTCTTGTACAGCAGTGGCCAAAAAACTTAAACTATACGGCGCCGGACAAGATCTACTGTCGGATGCCTTTTCCGGCAACATCAAAGGGCTGGGGCCTGGGGTAGCGGAAATGGAATTTGTGGAACGCACCAGCGAACCGGTGATTGTTTTTATGGCTGATAAGACTGAACCGGGAGCCTGGAATCTTCCATTATACAAAATATTTGCCGACCCCTTCAATACCATCGGCCTGGTGATTGACCCCAAGATGCATCAGGGATTTTTATTTGAGGTCCAGGATTTGATAGAGAATAAAAAGGTGATCTTCTCTTGTCCGGAAGAACTTTATGACCTGCTGGTCTTTATTGGTGCACCGGGCCGCTATGTGATCAAGTCAGTATTCCAAAAAGGAACTGATGAAATAGCCGCTACCTCCAGCACCCAGAGACTAAACCTAATGGCCGGGCGTTATGTTGGCAAGGATGACCCGGTGCTGCTGGTTAGGTGCCAAAGTGGGTTACCGGCACTAGGTGAGGTGCTGGAACCCTTTGCCAACCCGCACCTTGTTTCAGGCTGGATGAGGGGCTCACACACCGGCCCCCTAATGCCTGTTCCCGTAGAAAAATCTAACCCCACCCGCTTTGACGGCCCACCAAGGGTGGTGGCCCTGGGTTTCCAGCTATGCAACGGTAAATTACTGGGGCCCCAGGATTTTTTTGCTGATCCCGCTTTTGATCCGGCCAGGCGAAAAGCTAATGAAATCGCTAATTATATGCGCGGTATGGGACCCTTTGAACCTCACCGGTTGCATTTGGATGAAATGGAATACACCACCATGCCCGAGGTAAGCAAACGCTTGAAAGAACGCTTCGCAAAAATTAGCTAGTTTGCCCTGGAAAGACAATCTGACAGGATGAACAAGATCAAAAAGATTCTTCATCGCCTTAAGATCCGCTAGTCTCTTTTCTCTGTACACACACCACTAATCCTGACCTAACGCCTGTAATGATTCGCAGCTACTAGTTAAGGCCTGGAATCCCATTGTTTTTGTAAATCCTGTCAGTTTTTTTATGGTCCTAATTCCATATCTTATCTTCATCCAGATCGGAGACACCAGCTTCATCAAAGGAAGCCATTTCCCCAATGATCCGGGT
>JAAYRI010000157.1 GCA_012518875.1 Peptococcaceae bacterium | reverse complement strand
TGTTTTATTGTGTTTTTTAAAATGAAGTCATGTTTGGCTAGGTTGTAAAAGGTTGATCACGATGGTCTGCTTGACTCTGCTACAGGAAAGATGGGATACCTGCCTACTTTTACTTGACACTAACCAGTTTTTTATGGCCTTTCCAGTTCTGCTCTGTTTGTGATAAAATAAAAGAAAAAACACTAGTGCCTGGTTGGCCGCATAATTCACATATAAAACTTTATACCTCTTGACAGCATCTTACCGTAGTTTTTTAGCCTATTATCGTTAAGAAGGTGATAAAAGTGATGATTCCCGTTAAGGTCAAAGAGATTGCTTATGATGTAATGATGAACCCAGTCATATTACTAATAGATGAAAAGGAGCTAAAGGCTCTGCCCATTTGGATTGGCCCCTTTGAGGCCCATGCTATTGGTGTTGCCCTACAGGGGATCCACCTGGAAAGACCTCTGACCCACGATCTGCTGAGTAATGTCCTCAGCATGCTGGAAAGCAAGCTAAGCATGGTGGTAATCAATGATGTGACAGAAGGAACATATTTTGCCAAATTGCATCTTTGGCGCCATGATCAGGAACTAATCGTTGACTGCCGGCCCAGTGATGCCATTGCCCTGGCCCTGCGCACAAAAACACCAATCTATCTTACAGAGAAGGTTGCTGCCGGTTCACTGGCCATTGAAGAACTTTTAAGTGAAGGACAGGACCAGGAACTGAAGGAATTGCTGGGATCCAGCCTGTCCAGCGGCAATAAGAAGGATTTGCACTAGCTTTACTTCACTATTGTTACCGGACAATCTGCTAGTTGCACTACCTTGGAACTGACGCTACCCAGCACAATACCCCTTAAACTACCCATGCCCCGGCTACCGATGACGATGTGTTTGATACCTTCGGCATGGGCATAATCTACAATATCCTTGGCCGGGTTCCCCATTTTAACCACACCTGTAGCCTTAACACCTTTCTGGGAAAAAATCTCCAGCGTCAAATCCAGGGCTTCCTGGGCCTGTTCTTTAAAAAAGGCATCTACCTCCCCAATTACAGTTGGTGTACGCAGTGAATAGTATTTAATTTTGTCCAATATGTCATTTACAATGATCACCGTAACCTTGATGTTGGGGGCAGCTGCAGCAAGTTTGGCCGCAAATTTGGCGGCTCTCAGGGCGTTTTCTGAACCATCGGAAGCTACCAGTAGCCTATGTTCCACTTAAAACCCTCCTGCCGTTCAGTTTATTTGCAAAAATTATCCTATATAAAAAACAACCTGTCAACTAATGATGATCAAAAATACCAGCCTAGCAGCCGAGGCAGCATGGCATAACCGGGATGACACCCCTTTATTGTTATTTGTCAGGTGCCTTCTCATCATCCTTGCCGCGAAAATCCTTATAGAACAGACCGTCCTCCACCTCATAAGGGATACTGTCCACATCCTCTACTGCTCCCTTTCTTTCTATGTCCAGCTCGGAACTACCGTAGTAGGATCCGCCCCGGGACCATTCGTCGGTAGTTTCGCTGTAATGGGCCACCTCCTGCCAGGCGTCCTCACCATCATATATAATGGCCTCCGTACCGTCGTTAAAGGTTCTGGCAAAGGGAGGGTTTAGCAGCTCCTCCTCCACCGGCCGATTGTTCTGATGGGGAATTTTTTCCGATGCTTCTTTGCAGTCCCGGCATCTGGTTGTGGAAGGTACTGCCTGCAGCCGTTCTATGGCAATATCCCGGCCGCAAACCTGGCAGGTACCATAGGTGCCCTCCTCCATCCGTTGCAAGGCATTGTTAATAGCCTGCACCTGGAGTATGGCCCCTTCCCGCAGGGAAAAGTCTTTGCTGCGTTCAAAAACCTCCGTACCCATATCAGCAGGATGATTATCAATAGTGGACAGTTCGCTGATGGCATCCTTCATAGAAACCCCCAGCCCACTCTGTCCTTGCTGATCAAAGAAACCTATTTGTTGGATCAGTTGCTCTTTTTCTTGCAAAAGGCGATGTTGGAAGGTAAACATGTTCTCTTTATCCATCATTGGCTTCCTCCTATATTTACAAGGTTAGATCCTGAGCTGCACCATCCTAACGATTTCAGCAATAAAACCGCCGATCCAGGGCAGGTTAAGCATCACTAGATGCTTGAGAATGTATAGCACAATAGCACCGAGAATTGTAAACCCCACTGCAATGCCCAGACCCCGACCAATACCGGCAATAAAATTGATATATAGTAACCGCCAGGGCCGGTTCAGTAACTGCACATACTCGGCCAGCTTCATCTTTTCTATTTTTACCGCCAGATCGGTGATTTTAATCTGCAGCGTTTTGATTAACTGGTTTTGGTCAGTGGTAGCCATAAATTACCCCTTTTGCTTTTTGCCCTGCAAAATCTCACTTTTATCTTCCCCGAAAACATTAAAAACAAACAAAAAAGGCGTGTGTTGAACCACACGCCATACCTTTTTATTTTACATGGATACCATTAATAAACCTATACCGCTTATTACCTTTCCCGGTGGTTTATGCTTTAGAAGTCCGGGGTTTAGCTTCCAGGCTCTTAAAGTCGTACCACAGGGGAGCAGCGATGAAAATTGAAGAATAGGCGCCGCTGACAATGCCGATTAACAGGGCCAGCACCATGTGCCGCACCGTCACACCGCCAAACACAATCAGTGCCACCAGTAGAATGACGATGGCCAGGGTGGTGTTAATGGAACGGGACATTGTTTGCCACAAACTCCTGTTGACAATGTCTCCCAAAAGCTCGCCCCTTTTCTTGAGGCGAATGTTTTCTCGGGTGCGGTCGAAAATAACGATGGTATCCATCAAGGAAAAGCCGACCACAGTAAGCACGGCGGCAACAAAGGTACTGTCCACCTCAAACTGAAGTAGGGAAAACACCCCCGCCACCAGCAACACATCGTGCATTACGGCTATAATTGCCGCCACCCCTTGTTTGAATTCAAATCGCCAGGCTACATAGACCAGGATCAACACAGTGGCCAGGGCCAGGGCCTGAAAAGCCTTCATGATCAATTCCCTGCCCATGACCGGTCCCACCCGCTCATCACGTAGTACGGTTACTTCGCTCAGCTCACTATTTAATTGGCTGATTACGCCGCCACTTTCGTCTTCAGTTAATTCTCTGGTCCTGATGATAAAACTGTCTTCGGCACTTTGCTGTATTGAAGCCCCTTCCAGGCCAAATTCATTTAGCACAGCCCGCACCTGTTCCGTTGCTGCCGGCTGCTTAAATTTAAGATCCAACAGTGTTCCGCCGGTAAAGTCAATGCCCTGATTCAAGCCCAGCGCAAAAAGGGACACAATACATGGGATGAGAATCACAATGGATAATGCATACCAAAATTTGCGCAGCTTAATAAAATGAAAAGGCATTCTCTCTCTAAAATTCATTATTACTACACTCCTTATTTCCCGTAAAGCCTGAGGTCATGGATCATGTTGCTGCCGGCAACCAAATGCAGCATCCACTGGGTCATAGAAACAGCTGTAAACAGGCTGGCCACAACACCGATGGACAGGGTGATGCCGAAACCTTTAATAGGCCCAGTGCCGAAATAGAACAAGATCACACCTGTAATCAGCGTGGTTACGTGGGAGTCCAGGACAGCCACAAAAGCCCGTTTAAATCCGGCATCAATGGCCGAGCGGAGCGTCTTACCGGCCCACAGCTCCTCTTTTAATCGCTCAAAGATGATAATGTTCGTGTCCACAGCCATACCCATGGACAAGAGGAAGCCGGCCACACCAGGCAAGGTCATGGTCACATTCAAGGCAGCAAACACCAAAAGGACCAAAAGTGTGTAAATGATCAAGGCCAGGATCGCTACCAGACCCGGGGCACGATAATAACCAACCATAAATAAGGCAATGATAATTAAGCCAATCAAACCGGCATGGATGGACATATTGAGGGAGTCGGCACCCAGGGTCGGCCCCACTGTTCTTTTCTCCATCACATCCATCTTCACCGGCAAAGCGCCGGAACGCAGCAGCACAGCCACATTGTGCGCCTCCGATAGGGATTCATAGGGTGAAATCTGGGCCCGGCCGCTGGGAATAGCCTCCCGGATCATGGGCGACTGCACCTCAACCCCATCCAAAACAATGGAAAGACGTTTGCCTACATTGGCAGCTGTAACCTCACCAAATATTTTGGCCCCGTCCGGCTCAAATTCCAAATTGACTTCCGCCTGGCCCGTTTGCGGGTTGGTGCTTTCTTTAGCAGTTTTTAGCTGCCTGCCCGTAAGGACAGTCTGACCATCTTCTGTTTTAAACTCCAAAAACGCCGTTTTAATTAGATTGTTAACAGCCTCGTCCGGGTCACTGATCCCGGCCAATTCGACAATAACCCGCCGCGATCCCTGCATCTGGATAATTGGTTCCGCCACACCAAAAGCGTTGACCCTGTTTTCAATAACAGCCATTGCTTGCTTTACCCGGTCTTCAGTAACTTGTGCCTCTGGTGTATCCACGGCTTCCAGCACAACGTAAACGCCGCCTTTTAAATCCAGCCCCTGTTTAATTAAATTTGTAAAAGGTATCCAGCTTACTCCCGGCAGTACGGGTCGAATGGCCAGAACACACATAATCGCCACCACAACCACGATACCCGCCAATTTTAGGATCTTGTCCCATCTCATCTCAGTTAAACCTCCATCAGTAAAACTTCAGCTACAATAGTTTGGCGCCGTTTATAACTAGTTCAAATTTGCATTTGAGAAAATTGGACGCCCTGCGGCACATCATCATACGGCTTAAAAATATTTCAAAATATTCCATAACGGGGCAGATATCAATATCAATAGTCAACTCCATGGTAATCGTGCGTCTGTCGTCGGCAACCCAGAGAAAAGAATGCTCCACCGCATAATTAACTCGGTCATGAATGTCAAAGGTGGCAAAATCAGTGTTGCGCACCCGGGAACGGTGCACATCTGACTTGTCGGCAATGATCAGGGCAGCCGCCACGCTGTTTACGGCATGACCATACTGTTCCTCGTGATTGGCTATAGCGGAAATGATCGTCGCAATCTCGTCCGGATGCATACCCATCTGCATCAGGATCGGATAAGCCAGGGTGGCACCGGTAATACCATGATCGGTACGGCTGGCCACATTCCCAATGTCATGGATGTAGCCGGCAATAGCCGCCAGTTCCGCCTGCCGATCCGAATAACCCAGCCGCTCCATAATGTTTCTGGCCACACTGGAAACAAGACTGACATGGCGGTAGCTGTGCTCGGTAAAACCCATCACACTCAGGTATTTGTTTCCCTTGCGAATAAAAGCATCAATCACAGGATCCTTTTTTATATCCTCCAGGGTTACCATGTCTTTATAACTCCCTATTCAGGGAAATATTTCTCCCCCTCAATATACCTTTCCGGTGGATAATAATAATAACAAATAAAAAATAAAAAAACTACAGGCCAGGCATATTTAACTCAGGAAAAGGAGTAGAGGTTCTACTCCTTTATTTATCATCTGGTTCTTCATCTTCTTGTTGCTCCACAATCTGTGAAACCGCTGTTTTTAACAATTCCATACGCACCTTATCAGCTACCTCAAGGATTATGGATCTGTCCATGACCCTGACTACAGTTCCGTGAATTCCACCAATGGTGATCACCTTATCATTCTGTTTAATACTCTTAACCATTTCATTGTGTTTTTTCTGACGTTGCTGCTGGGGCCGGATCATCAAGAAATATAGTATAGCAAATAAACCGACTATGTACAGCAGGGATATCGCTTGGGGATTGCTTCCCACTACCACCCCTCCTTTCATTCTTTTTTATTTCTTCTACCGCCAGGTAAATTCCTTTTTTTTAGAGGATTTTTATCACCTGCATTAGGTAGCAAATATTAGGCATCCTGATAGGTTTTAAAAAAATCATTCCTGTACTCCACCATTCGACCATCCTGTATGGCCTGCCGAATTTCCCGCATTAGGTTCAATATAAAGTGGATGTTATGAATGGTAGTCAGCCGGATGCCCAATACTTCCCCGGTATTAATCAGGTGTCTGATGTAGGCCCGGGTATAGTGGCGGCAAGCATAACAATCACAATCGGCGTCCAGGGGGGAAAAGTCACGGGCGTAGGCGGCGTTACGCACCACTAACCTACCCCGCCTGGTAAACACGGAGCCATGACGGGCTATGCGGGTAGGTAATACACAATCAAACATATCGACACCCCTCATGACCCCCTCTACCAGGCAGTCTGGGGAACCAACGCCCATCAAGTAGCGGGGCTTATCCGACGGCAGCAGGGGCACAGTGTGATCGAGCATTTCATACATTAGATCCTTGGGTTCACCCACACTAAGACCACCGATGGCATAACCGGAAAAATCAAACTGGGCCAGGGCGCGGGCACTTCTGGTGCGCAGGTCGGCAAACATCCCCCCCTGGACAATGCCAAAAAGCCCTTGACCCTCTCCCAATGATCCGGCCAGGCAGCGTTGAGCCCACCTGGTGGTGCGTTCCATAGCTTCCGCCGTATATTCGCGGCTGCTGGGGTAGGGTGTACATTCATCAAAAGCCATCGCAATATCCGAACCGAGGCAGGCCTGGACTTCTATGGATTTTTCCGGGGTGAAAAAATGTTCCGAACCATCAATATGGGACCTGAAAACAACTCCTTCTTCAGTTATTTTGCGCAATGGTCCCAGGCTGAAAACCTGAAAACCACCGCTATCGGTTAAAATTGGGCCGGGCCAGTTCATAAAATGGTGCAACCCACCCGCCTCTTGAATCAACTTGTGACCTGGCCTCAGGTAGAGATGGTAGGTATTGCTCAGGATTATTTCCCCGCCCAATTCCTGGACCTCTTCTGGAGTCATGGTCTTTACCGTCGCCTGGGTGCCCACGGGCATGAATACAGGGGTGCGGACAATGCCGTGCCCTGTTTTTAGCAGACCCAGGCGAGCATGGCTGTGTTTGTCCTTTTGCGTAACTGTGAAACTAACTGCCATTTAACCCCTCCACATGTAATTACAGCTATACCCTTGTTTTTTCATATAATCAACATGGCGTCACCAAAACTAAAAAACCTATATCGGTATTGTACAGCCTCCTGGTAGGCAGCCATAATTTTTTCCCGCCCCGCCAGAGCGGATACCATCATCAACAGGGTGGATTTGGGCAGGTGAAAATTGGTCACTAACCCATCGATCACCCTGAATTTATAGCCCGGGTAAATGAAAATATTAGTCCAGCCGGAACTGGGCTGCAGCCGGCCATTGCAGCCGGCGGCGCTCTCCAGACAGCGGGTGGTGGTAGTACCCACAGCGATAATCCGGCCGCCGCACTTTCTAGCCTCATCTATCACTGCCACTGTTTCCGCCGGCACCTCGTAATATTCTTCATGCATGTGGTGCTTGGTAATGTCCTCCTCCTTGACCGGCCGGAAGGTACCCAGCCCGACATGCAGTAGGATCGGTGCCACAGCCACACCCATGGCCCTAATCCGATCCAGCAGCCCGGCCGTAAAATGAAGCCCGGCTGTGGGAGCCGCTGCCGATCCCGCCAGCCGAGCATAAACTGTCTGATAGCGTGCCTGATCCAGGAGAGGCTTCTTGATGTACGGCGGCAGGGGCATCACCCCCACCTGATCCAACACCTCAGCAAAGGAACCTGTAAACTCCATTTCCGCTACCCGGCCGCCATAGTCAGTATTATCTAAAATCCGGCAGGCCAGCAAATTATTTTTAAACACCAGCCTGGTACCGGGCCGGGCCTTTTTACCCGGTCGGACCAACACCTCCCAGCGCCTGGCATCCAATTGTTTCAACAATAACACTTCAACCCGAGCGCCGGTGGCTTCCCGGTAACCCATCAGCCGGGCAGGAATTACCTTGGTGTCATTTATAATCAGGGCATCCCCAGGCCGCAGATAGTCTACCAGGTCGGAAAACCGGCGGTGTACCAGGTCCGCCCTGTCCAACCGGACTACCATCAGCCTGGACGAATCCCTTATTGCGGCTGGATCCTGGGCTATCAATTCCTGTGGTAAATAATAATCAAAATCGGCAATATGCACCTGGATCGTTTAGCTCCTCACATTCCCCTGTTGACTTACCTGCGACCATAGTCCCCGGCAAGTTCAACCCCTGAATAGTAGTATTTCAGAATATCCTGGTATTTATAACCTTTCTCCGCCATGCCCCGGGCGCCGTACTGGGACATCCCCAGCCCATGGCCCCAGCCGCTGCCTTCAATTTCCACACCAACGAGGTTTTCATCCCGGTCATACTTTTTGGTCAAGCGGAAGAGGGAACTTCTTAAATCGAGGGCGATACGAACATTATCGGCATTGCCGATGACTACTGTTACCGGCTCACCGTCCATTCCTTCACCCACTATTTGCAGTTTTTTTACCCTCTCACCGGATGCGGTATAGGCCAGCTCCTTGATATCTTCAATTTCTGTAAATTCATAACCAGCGGAGGCCAGTTTTTTAATTAACTGCTCAGTTGTATAATTAACATGCCAATTGTAGTAAACATCATTATAATCGTAGGGGTCGGGTTTTGTCCTGATGTAGGATACACTATTGTTCCAAACATCTTCACTATTCTCTATATAGCCACCGCTACAGGAGTGGAAAAATGCGGACACCATCCTGTTACCCTCCAGCATGACCATGCCCTTGGTTTCGTCCACCGCTTTATTGGTTGCGGGTGATTCGGCATCATATCCCCCATAAACCTGGCTGGAGACATCACAACGTACATCAAAGATCCCCCGGCTGGTTTGGGCACTTTCCAGGGCATAGTTGCGTGCGGCCACAGCCTGGGCCTTCAAGGCTTCCGGATGCCAGTAGGATGGAATTTCCGCCGGCACCACTCCGCGCAAATAGTCTTCAATGTTCAGCACATTAACGGCTGTTAATACACCATCCTCCAGGGTAAATTCCATGTCTCCTCTATACCTGACGGCAGCAGACGTATTACTGCTGAGGGTAACCAAATTGAGAGTGTCGCTGCCACCGGCCAACTCCATGGTTTTATTTGCCGATTTGACGGTGGGGGCACGGGAAGCTTCCAGGGCGCTTATCCTGCCATCCCCATTAACAACCTGGGATGTGGCCATGCTTTGTTCCGTCACCCGACCGTTGCTATTGACTATCGCCGCCCGGCAACTGGCTTCACGTACCAGTAGGGGTCCCCTGAAGGAACCGTAATCGTAATCTGACCTTATATCCGCCAGTGCAATGCGATTTCCCTTTAAAGCTACCTGCATCTTTTCGCCTTGTTGGGGCACAGCCAGAACCTGGCCGGTGGTTTTGTCCACAACTTCATAATTACCTTTGACAGTAAAGAATAACTGATCGTTGTCCCTGGCCAGGGCTACACGGATATTACCGGCCGCAGCAGCACCCGCCCCGTCAGTGCATAAAAAAAAGCAGGACACAGCCAGCAAAAACACACTCAGAATCCCAAAAACACAACGTGATCTCATAGACTAACCCTCCAGGCATTAATGTCTCACCCGACAAAGATTCGGCGGATTAGCTAAATTTCCTTCTAGAACTAAAAAAAACCGGATCATTTTTCCCTTACCGGCGGAAAATATTAATAATAATGGTCAGCAAGATGCTTAATATGAGTCCGGTCATGATAGGGAAGTAAAAACTGAAGTTCCCCCTTTGTATATAGATATCACCGGGCAGGCGCCCCAGCCCGAACAATTTGCCTCCGGCCAGCATTATGCCCCCTAAAACCACCATGATTATACCAATAAACAGGAACATTTTGCCCAGGGATGCCCACATTAATCGCTCACTTCCCCTTGTTTTTCTTTTTACAATAACGGTCCATTTCACTGTAGATGCAGCCGCAGTATTTCTGGCGATACATGTCCATTTTTCTGGATCTGGCTGTGGCCTCCCTATATCCCGGTCGGAAATCCACATAATGAAAAGGTACCTGGTGTTTATTGGCGGCCTCCTGGCCAATTTCCCTGATCAATTCATGTTTTTGGTAGGGACTAACCAGCAGGGTGGTAGTGAAACAATCAAAACCGCCCTCTTTTGCTGTCCTGGCAGCCTGCTCCAGCCGCATAGCGTAGCACATGCCGCAGCGGTTTGATTCCCGATAAACAGCACCACGGATAAATTCTTCCAGGTAATAGCCGGGATCGATAATTGTCTCCATTTCAATTTCAGCAGCGTATTTTTCCAATGCCTCCAGCCGTTTTTTAAACTCAGTATAGGGGTGGATGTTGGGATTGAAAAAATACCCGGTTACATCCAGCCCTTCGCTCCTTAACAGTTCCACAGGATGGATAGAACAAGGAGCACAGCAGGCATGCAGTAATATTTTCATTAGATAGATTCACTTCCTCAAAAAGAATTATAATCGGGGACATAACCCAGCACTAAGATGATCGGGGACATAACTCGGCTTCAGAGCCAATCCCCAAACAGAGCTGTGTCCCCGTTCCCCTGTCCTGGCCCCTCAGATCTGATCCCCCACTGAGATAATTGAGGACATTATAATTTGGGGACATTCCCCGGCGCTAAGATAACCGGGGACATAACCCGGCGTCAAAGCCCGGCCCCAAACAGGGCTGTGTCCCCGTTCCCCTGTCCTAGTTTCTTGCTTATTCGTAAGGCTTACAGCTCTTCTCAAACTGTAGCCACACTTCCTGCCCAACCTTACGCCTTCCACTTTCCACCTTCCGCTTTCCACTTTCCACTTTCCACTGACCCCAAAGAAATACCCCAAAGAAAAGACCGTATCCCATACCCCTGCTCTGGTTTCTCAGAGCCGATCTCCCTGGTTTACAACGAGGCTCCG
>JAAYRI010000004.1 GCA_012518875.1 Peptococcaceae bacterium | reverse complement strand
TTTGTGGAAACCCGGCTTGCAGCGGGGTTTTCTATGTGGTAAAATACCAAATGGTGTGAAATACACACGTTACCGGATTTGTGCAAGGGTGCCCCGCCGGGGCCTTGCAGGAGATGATGGGAACGGAGGACAAAAACCACAGGGGGAGGAGGTGTAATAATAAATGGCTGTAGTAACAATGAAACAGCTCCTGGAAGCAGGAGTTCATTTTGGACACCAAACCCGCCGCTGGAATCCCAAAATGGCCCCCTATATTTTTACTGATCGTAATGGCATCTACATTATAGACCTACAGAAAACAGTAAGAATGGTTGATGAGGCCTATAACTTTGTCAAACAACTGGCTCTTGATGGAGATACCATTCTTTTTGTCGGTACCAAAAAACAGGCCCAGGATTCAGTAAGAGAAGAAGCTGAACGTTGTGGGATGTTTTATGTCAACCAGCGCTGGCTGGGTGGCATGTTGACCAACTTCCAGACTATCAGGCGTCGGATTGACCGCCTGCTGAAATTGGAAAAAATGGAGACTGACGGTACAATGGAGGTCCTGCCCAAAAAGGAAGTAGCAGAATTAATGCATGAAAAGGAAAAACTGCAGAAGTTTCTGGGTGGGATCAAAGAAATGAAGCGCCTACCGGGGGCAATGTATGTGATTGATCCACGGAAGGAGCGTATTGCGGTAGCTGAAGCCAGAAAACTTGGTATACCCATTGTGGCCATAGTTGATACAAACTGTGATCCTGATGAAATAGACTATATTATACCAGGAAATGATGATGCCATAAGGGCTGTTCGCCTGTTAACCAGCAGAATGGCAGATGCTGTTCTGGAGGGCAAACAAGGGGAACAAATTGAAGAATAGTCAGAGAATAACGGCGGGGGACATTCGAAATAAAGCAACCCCTGCCTTTTTTCTGTCTGTTGGTAGTCAATTTTAACCCATTTTAAATAAATTTTTTTAATTAGTACAGGATGAAGACATCTCTTTGATAAATATGGTTATAATAGCATATGCAGGTTTAAATTGCCATAAGGGGGATATTAGTAAATGTCAATATCTGCAAGTCAGGTCAAGGAGCTCCGGGGTCGCACCGGGGCAGGAATGATGGACTGCAAAAGAGCGCTGGCTGAAACGGGTGGGGATCTGGAAAAGGCGGTGACCTACCTGCGCGAGAAAGGGCTGGCCGCTGCTGCGAAAAGAGCCGGCCGGGTTGCAGCTGAAGGTTTGATTGAATCTTACATACATGGTGTAGGTAAAATCGGTGTGCTGGTCGAGGTTAACTGTGAAACAGATTTTGTGGCCAAGACAGATGAGTTCAAGGCTTTGGCCAGGGATATAGCGATGCAGATAGCTGCCGCTAAACCGGAATTTGTCAGCCGAGAAGAGGTGCCTCGGGAAACATTGGACAAAGAAAAAGAAATCCTCCGTGCCCAGGCCCTCAATGAGGGAAAACCGGAAAAAATAGTAGAAAAAATGGTTACCGGACGTATTGAGAAATATTACAAGGAAATATGCTTGCTGGAACAACCCTTTATTAAAGACACAGATATTACAGTGCAGGAGTTAATGACAGAAAAAATAGCTAAAATCGGGGAAAACATCACTATCAGGCGTTTCGCCAGGTATGAGTTGGGCGAAGGAATTGAAAAGAAACAAGGTGATTTGGCGGCTGAAGTAGAGGCAATGACCAAAAACGTCGGTAAATAAAAATTCCCAAAAGGAGTTTTGAGTGAGTTGTAGAATTCCTTCTGGGATTGGAGGTTTTTGCCTGATATGGTTGTACCCAAATACAGCCGGGTTGTTTTGAAATTGAGTGGTGAGGCCTTAGCCGGCTCCTTGGGTTTTGGCATCGATCCCGACGTGGTTAATGCTATAGCCAAACAAATAAAAGAGGTTGCCGCCCTGGGGGTGCAAATAGCTGTAGTAGTTGGCGGCGGGAATATTTGGCGGGGGGTAGCCGGCAGCGCCAAAGGAATGGATAGGGCTACGGCGGATTATATGGGCATGCTGGCCACTGTGATGAATTCCTTGGCCCTGCATGATGCCCTGCAAAAAATAGGGGTAGATACCCGGACCCAGACAGCTATTGAGATGAAGGAAGTAGCTGAACCCTATATTAGAGGGCGAGCCATTAGACATATGGAAAAGGGTAGGGTAGTCATATTTGCCGCCGGGACCGGTAACCCATACTTTTCTACGGACACCACTGCAGCACTGCGGGCAGCGGAGATTGAGGCTCAAGTAATCCTCATGGCCAAAAGGGTAGACGGGGTCTATGACTGTGACCCGATGATTAACCCGGAGGCTAAAAAATTTGCCAGGTTAACCTATATTGAAATGCTTAATAGGGGCCTGGGCATCATGGACTCTACCGCCGCTTCACTGTGTATGGATAATGAAATACCTTTGATAGTTTTTGATTTAAATGTGCACGGCAATATTAAAAGAGCGGTTTTCGGAGAAAAAATTGGTACCTACATTGGAGGTGAGCCTTGTGGTCAAAAAGGTGATTAAAGAAGCCGAAAGCAACATGAAAAAGTCTATTGAGGTAGTCAAAAAAGAATTTGCCTCACTGCGTGCCGGAAGAGCTACACCGGCGTTGCTTGATAAAATTATGGTAAATTACTACGGTACTCCAACACCTGTTAACCAACTTGCCAACATTACTATACCGGAAGCCCGGTTGATGGTTATTCAGCCCTGGGACAAAAGTGCTATGTCTGAGATTGAACGCGCCATCATGAAATCTGATCTGGGGATTACACCGGCCAGTGATGGTACGGTAATTAGGCTTGCTGTACCGCAACTGACCCAGGAAAGACGGATTGATTTGATGAAGGTGATCAAAAAGAAGGCAGAGGAAGGCCGTGTGGCTATACGTAACATCCGCCGTGAAGCGAATGATTACCTGAAAACAGCACAAAAAAATGGGGAAATTTCCGAGGATGAACTGAAGAGGCATCAGGATGAGGTGCAAAAGTTAACAGACAAGATGGTCAAAAACGTTGATGATATTTTGTCCACCAAAGAAGAGGAGATCATGAAGGTTTAATAATGGAGCAGGTACCTGACATTATCGGCTACCCATTGGATGTAGCCTTGTCTATGTTGCAGGCATCAGGCTATGAGGCTGAAATAATGGTCACCCGGCCTATTAAAGCAATATGTAAAGGTAGCCCGCGGGCTGTATGCTTTAAAAAGGTCTCGAAATATAGAGGGGTGGTAATTGTAGTGTTTGAAGATAGAGGGAGAGGAGGTGGATAATTTGGCATACAGAATTACTGACGAATGTTTGGCCTGTGGCGCCTGCATGGATGAATGTCCAAATGATGCAATTTCCGAAGGTGACATCTATGTAATTGATCCTGAAAAATGTAGTGAGTGCGGAGCCTGTGTTGATGCCTGTCCAACAGGAGCTATTGTTGAAGAATAGTAATCATATCACTTAACCCCCTCATGCAGAGGGGGTTGTTTGTATAACTTCGTTTATGGGAAATAACACTGTATATCCAGGGCCTGCCTTGTTCGTTACTTTTTGTGAAACCGGGAGTGGTAAATGTATCATGTTCAATAGAATAGCTCGCCTGTGGCATCAAAGAGAACCGAAAGGGCATGATGGGGCTGATCTAGGAGAATTATTAGCCCGAGTGGACTGGGATCGGATGCCCAGGCATATCGCCATTATTATGGACGGTAATGGACGCTGGGCCAACGGCCGCGGTTTGCCACGGTTTTATGGACATAAAGCCGGTGTGGAATCCCTGAGAGACATTGTTAGGGCTTGTTCTGAGTATAATATACAAGTTTTAACTGTCTATGCATTTTCAACGGAAAATTGGAAACGCCCCGCAGAAGAGATAAATGTCCTCATGGATTTGTTGGTAGAATACCTTTACAAGGAAATAGATGAATTATGCCAAAAAGGTGTAAAAATAAATCCCATTGGTAAAATAGGGGATTTACCTGCCGATGTTATTGGAGCCCTGGATATGGCAGTGGGGCGCAGTAAGGCCAACAGTGGCCCTGTCCTGAACCTGGCCTTGAACTACGGTGGACGCACGGAAATCGTTGAGGCTGTGCGCACAATTGCCTTACAGGTTAACAAGGGTGAATTGTCTGTTGATCAGATTGATGCCAACACTATGTCTCAGTACCTTTACACATCCGGTCAGCCTGATCCTGATCTGCTGATTAGACCCTCGGGTGATTATCGGATCAGTAATTTCCTGCTCTGGCAGCTGGCCTATACCGAATTCTGGCATACTACCGTACTCTGGCCCGATTTTCGCAGGGTGCATTTAGTTAGAGCTATAGTTGAATACCAGAGCCGGGAAAGACGTTTCGGTGGTCTATAAGACAATAGAACAAACCAGACGGGTTGGTGAATGTTTTGCTTGCGCAAAGGATTATAAGCGCCCTTATCGGTATTCCCCTGGTTGTAGTCGCCGTATGGTTTGGGGGCATCCCTTTAATACTGCTGATAGGGCTAATTATTGTCCTGGGCCTAAGGGAAATAAATGAAATGCTGACCAAACTGGGGTTAAAGCCCTCTCTCTGGCTGACCCTGGCCGGCGGGTTAATCATGACCGCCGGATCATACCTGTATATTGACGGCTACCCCGGCCCAACTATTACCATTATCCTGTTCATGTACCTCCTGGCTACTGTAGCCTTATACCCACGATATTCACTTTTGGATAGTGCAGGTGCCATGATGGGGGTATTGTATGTGGGGCTGTTGAATTATTTTTACCTTCTCCGCATGATGCCCGACGGTTGGATTTGGCTAATTTTCACCCTTACGGCAACCTGGGGTACAGATACTGCTGCCTATTTTGTGGGGACACTTTTCGGCAAGAGAAGGATAGCCCCTGCTTTAAGTCCCAAGAAAACAGTAGAAGGGGCCATTGGTGGTTTCGCCGGGAGCATCCTGGTAGCCGCCGTATTTTCCGTTATATATAAATTTCTACCCATGTCCAAGGTCTTAGTGCTGGGTTTGTGCCTGGGTGCTGCGGCACAGGTAGGGGATTTGTTGGAATCAGCTTTTAAGAGGCAAGCCGGTGTGAAAGACAGTAGCGATTTAATACCGGGACACGGTGGTATTATGGATCGTATTGACAGTATGCTATTTACTGCACCGCTGGTTTATTATTTTGTGCTCTTATTTATAGGAAATTGAGGTGGACCAGTTGCCCAGACCATTATTGCTGATTATATATGCAGCTGTAGCTATCCTGGCCGGTATAGCTTTTTTAAAATATGCGCTACCGATTTTGGTACCTTTTATTATCGCGATCATTATCGGCATGTTTATGGAACCGCTGATCAGGCTGTTGCAAAAAATGAAGATGTCCAGGGGTTTAGCTGTCCTCACCGCTATGGTGCTTGTATTCGGAAGCGCCGGTGTGATTATGTCCCTGCTTATAATCCGCCTGGCTACTGAGCTGATCCACCTTTCTGCTACATTGCCGGGTCTAACTGTGGAAGTTAAAAATTATCTGCATGTTTTTATTGAAAAAGTAACTGCCTTTTATGTTACACTACCTTCAGCCGTCACCTCATCAATTGAACAAAGCCTGAACAGCCTTTCCTATAGCATGCAGGTAATGGCGACCAGGCTTGCCAATTCAATGCTTTCATTTATATCCATGCTTCCGGGCACATTTGTCTTGCTGCTGGTGGTTCTGTTGTCATCATATTTTATTGCCCGGGACAAGAAAATTATTATGAATTTTATCACGCACCTGCTACCCGACCCATGGGGTGAAAAAATCATTAACACTTCCAGGGATGTGGCGGCTGCTTTTATGGCCTACATAAAGGCCCAGGCCATTTTGGTTTTCATATCTACAAGCATGAGTGTTACCGGCCTATATTTAATAGGTGCCGACTATGCTCTGGTGGTTGGTTTAACAATTGGCATTTTTGATCTGATTCCGGTCCTGGGGCCGGCGACTATTTATCTACCCTGGTTGATTTGGTCCTTTGCTACCGGTGCCACCATATTTGGCATAAAATTATCAATCCTCTACCTGATCGTCCTGGTGGTAAGGCAAATCCTGGAAACCAAAATTGTCTCCGGCAATCTGGGTCTTCACCCGCTGGCTACCCTCATCTCTATGTACGCCGGTTTATGGACCCTGGGTTTGCCGGGCCTGGTACTCGGCCCTGTTTTTTTAATTGCCATCCAATCCTTCTATAAGGCGGGGATACTCCTGCCCCGGGCGAAATAAAAAGGTTCCGGGGTGGCAGGATAGGGTCGGGTAGAGGTTTTTGGCAGAAGAAATCCTGTTTTTCCAGGCATCAATGTAGGTATTTATTTGATGATAAAATGGAGAAAAGCCTTTTTTTAATATTTTTTTGTATGTAGAGAAATTAATTGGAGAATGTTATGAAAAGAATTGTCTTACTTGGCAGTACAGGTTCTATTGGTAGGCAAGCACTGGATGTAATCAGAAATTTGCCGGGCGAATTGAAGGTCACGGGTCTGGCTGCGGGGAAAAACTGGTCCTTATTGGCCAAACAGGTCAGGGAATTCCAACCATTATATGTGACCCTATCTGAACCGGGGGAACTGGACCTGCTGAAGAAAGAACTGGGTCCGGGAAAAGTCCCCGATTATGGCTGGGGAAGAAAGGGTTTGGAAACCCTGGCCTCTATGAGTGAGGCTGATTTGATAGTTGTGGCAGTGACCGGGTCGGTGGGCATTTTCCCTACTGTAGCTGCCCTCAAGGCGGGTAAAAATGTGGCTCTGGCGAATAAAGAAACCCTGGTAGCAGCCGGTTCACTGGTGATGGATTTATCCTTACGGAATAAAACCAAAATATATCCGGTGGACAGCGAACACTCTGCATTATGGCAGTGTTTGGAAGGTAATAATTGGGAGACAATTGAGAAAATAATTTTGACTGCTTCCGGTGGACCTTTTCTCCGGCTTAGCCCAGCGGAGTTGAAGAATGTAACAGTAGAAATGGCACTGCACCATCCCAACTGGCATATGGGTCCCAAGGTGACTATTGATTCGGCAACCCTGATGAATAAGGGTTTAGAGGTAATCGAAGCCAAATGGTTGTTTGGGGTAGATTATGACCAGATAGAAGTGCTTGTCCACCCCCAAAGTATTATTCATTCCGCGGTTGAGTTTGTTGATGGGGCAGTTTTAGCCCAAATGGGGGCACCAGACATGCGTCTGCCCATTCAATATGCTCTTACTTATCCGCAGCGTATAAAGGGGCCGGCTACCAGACTGAAAATGAGGGAAATCACGGGGTTAACCTTTGAGGCACCTGACTGCAAAAGGTTTCCATCCTTACGTTTAGCATTTGAGGCCGGCCGGGCAGGGGGCACAATGCCGGCTGTATTAAATGCTGCTAACGAGGTGGCTGTAGGGGCATTTATCAATGGGGTTCTTTCCTTTACCGATATTCCCTTTGTTGTGGAGGACGTTATGCTTAAACACGATATAATGGAAGCAACAGTACTGGAAGAGATTATAGAAGCGGACCTCTGGGCCAGAAGAACGGCAGAAACAATTATTAGGAATCAGCCTAAGGGCTATGGGGGGCTGTTATGACAACATTTATTGCTTCAGTTTTTGTCTTCGGGCTGCTGATAGTTTTCCATGAGTTTGGCCATTTCATTGTTGCTAAAATGGTGGGAATTAAGGTCTATGAGTTCAGCCTTGGATTTGGTCCCAAGCTATTAGCTGTCCCTGGAGGGGAAACCCAGTATACACTGCGCCTATTTCCCCTTGGTGGGTTTGTGCGTATGGCGGGAATGGATCCGGAAGAAGAATTGGATAAAAAAGATATTAACCGGGGGTTTAATAAAAAAACTGTCGGCCAGAGAATTGCTGTTATCTTCGCCGGGCCGTTCATGAACTTCCTCCTGGCGGCATTGCTTTTTGCCGTGGTGTTTTCCGTGCAAGGTGAACCTGTGGCTTCAAACAGCACCAAAATAGGGGATATTAATGCCGGCTATCCGGCGCAAACCGCCGGCCTGGCTGCCGGCGATGAAATACTGGCTATAGATGGTAACCGTGTTGACAAATGGGACGAATTGGTCACCTTGATTAATGATCGGCCGGAAGAAAATATTTCAGTGTCTGTGCTCAGGGACGGAACCGAGCTGGAATTCGCCCTGACAACTGCAAGGGCTGAAGACGGGCGAGGTTTAATTGGTATCTACCCGGCGGAGGAATATATTCAGGTAGGATTGCTGCAGTCGATCTCCCTTGGTGTAGAGTGGACAGCAAGGTTTACTGTGGCTATTATGGATTTTGTGTCTAAAATGATATTCGGGCAAATGTCGGCTGATTTGGGAGGCCCAGTCCGGGTGGTCAGTGAAATTGGCAAGGCAGCGGAGATTGGCTTTGTGATTTTGCTGAAGCTGGCAGCCATATTAAGTATCAACCTGGGCCTATTCAATCTCTTTCCCATACCGGCCCTGGACGGCAGCAGGATCCTCTTTCTATTCTGGGAGAAAATTAGAAGACGCCCAGTTGACCCGGTAAAGGAAAATTTTATCCATCTAGTCGGTTTTGGTCTCCTCCTGTTGTTAATGGTCATTATTACCTATAAGGATATACTGCATGTTTTTACTATAGATAACGGATTGGGACCGTAGAGCCCCACCGGGGGGGTATATTCCTTATTCCTTTCATTAAATAAGGCAGACAAGGGAAT
>JAAYRI010000156.1 GCA_012518875.1 Peptococcaceae bacterium | reverse complement strand
TTGATAAAGGTATTGCCGGACAGATATTTGACCTGATGGAGTATTTCGCCGGATATGGTTTTAATAAGTCCCACTCAGCCGCTTATGCATTGGTTTCCTACCAGACTGCTTACTTGAAGGCCAACTATACCCTTCCCTTTATGGCGGCGCTTTTGACCTCGGTGAAAGATAACACAGACAAAGTTTCCGCCTATATTGAGGAATGCCGGCGCCTGGGTATTGAGGTGCTGCCCCCCGATGTAAATGAGAGCCGCGAAAGTTTTACAGTGGCCGGCAGCAAAATTCGTTTTGGTTTAGCTGCTGTAAAAAACGTCGGTTCCGGTGCGGTGGAGTCCATTATCCAGTCCCGGGAGAAGGACGGAATCTTTAATGACTACACTGATTTTTGTAGACGACTGGATACTAGAAGTGTCAACAGGAGAGTGTTAGAAAGTTTGATCAAATGCGGCGCCTTTGATTCTCTTGGTTATCGCAGGGCGCAGTTGATGGCGGCAGTGGACTCCGGCCTCAGTTTGGCACAGCAATCCCAGCGTGAACGGGAAAATGGGCAGTTGTCCCTTCTTGACTTCCTGGATGATAGCAGTGACTCGGCGAGTATTGAACTGCCGGATTTAAAGGAGTACCCGGTAGATCAGATGTTAGCGTTAGAAAAAGAAACCCTGGGTCTCTATATCAGCGGGCATCCCCTTGAGCAATATCGTAGTGTACTAAATAGGCTGTCTACGATAACTGCTATGGAGGCGCCGGAATTGCCTGATAACGGTGAGGTGGTGCTGGGGGGGCTAATTATGGACTTGAAAAAAACCAGCACACGCAAGGGGGATCCGATGGCTATCCTCACGGTAGAGGATCTTACAGGTTCTATTGAGGTTGTAGTTTATCCCCATCTCTATGCCCGGTGTCGCCCGGTGCTCAGGATTGATGAGGTGGTTATGATTAGAGGTAAGGTAAGGGAAAACGGGGATGAAACTAAAATAATCGGGGCCGAAATTTCCACCTTGGACAGCCATCTGGCCGGTGAATTACATTTGAAAATGGACAATGTGGATGCTGCAATGCTTGATCAGCTGCAACTAATTATGAGGAGCTTTAAAGGGAATGCACCGGTTTTTTTACACTTTGAAAATGAAAAAAAGGTAATCAGGACGGGAGAGGAATTTTATGTGGATCTTTCTGTCCCGATGATCGAAAGATTGGAAGAGCTATTTGGCAGGGGAAGGGTGAAGGTGAAAAGAGATAACAACATGATATTACGGTCGGGTCCGGCCGAAGAGAAACACTGTCAGGCTACAGGAACAAAGACTGGGGACAAAAAGGCTGAAAAAGATGGTTTTTTTAGCATACTTGATCTTTAGTAGATAAATAGAAATTAATAGTAAGCTATAGTAGGTAGGGGTGTGGTAATGCTTGTAAAATAAAAATCCGTGTGCTAGAATGTATTGAAATTTGGAAATTTTTAAGGGGTGAACGATTTGCCGGATGTTTTAAATGATCCAACTGCAGAATATGTGGTGATCAAGGCGCTGGAAAATGGGGTGACCATAATTGGCCTTACCCGCGGCATGGACACCAAGTTTCACCATTCGGAAAAGCTTGATAAGGGCGA
>JAAYRI010000002.1 GCA_012518875.1 Peptococcaceae bacterium | reverse complement strand
CCGGCAGAAAAATTTTGCACTAAAATTTCTGCTATCCGGCGTGGCGCCATCCGAGCCGGCTTGGCCAGCAACATGGCCAGGTTGGTAGCAAAATCCCCGTGGTCCTTCTCCCGTGGCACCTCCACCGCAATTTCCGGCGCCTGGTTAAATTTAATCAACCCACAATCACGAGACTTCTGCAAGGAGTGCTCCAAGGCTTTCTCCAGATCTATTTTGATTTCCTCGACAACATCACTCATATGTATATATTTACCCCCCTGCCCATATATCGCAACCTCATTGTCCTCAATACCACGCCAATTTATACCTAAGGTTAACCCTTGCTGCCCAGCCTGTCAAGAAGCCCAATATAATGGGGACACACCCTCGGCAGGTGCAGTTTTAGTCTACCTTTTTGCGACTAAAACCACTCTACACCAGTACATGTCCCCTGCTACGAAATTACCCCCGTGACTGAACTATGTTTCCCATATGACTGCCTGTCCTTCTATATGGCACCCTTTGCTTACCTGCACCTAACTGAAATCTTTATCACCGGTACCCATATCCGGCAGCAAAGGCAGCCTTGTTTACCTCCAGCAGCTTCGCCGGGATGCAGGCGACAAGTGCCCTGTCCCACACATCCTGCTCAAAAGGTAAACGGCGGGCCATGACCCCCAACAGCACTACATTGGCAGCCTTAACATTACCACATTTTTCTGCAATGGCCAGGGCATCTACAACTACTGCCTGCCCTGCTGTCGATTGAATATATTCAATAATGCCGGTGGGGTATTCAGCCGCTCCGACCAATACCGGTACCGGGGGAATTTCCTGTTCATTAATGATCATGGCTCCCTCAGGTTTGAGAAATGGCATCAGGCGCAGCCCCTCCAGTTTCTCGAAGGCCAGCACTATGTCGGCCCCTCTTTCCGGAATCAAGGGGGAGAACACCTTTTGCCCCAGACGTATCTGGGTAACCACGCTGCCACCTCTTTGGGCCATACCGTGTATTTCCGAAACCTTTATGTCATAACCTTTTTCCAGAGCAGCATGAGCCAATATTCTGCTGGCCAGAATGGTCCCCTGGCCGCCAACACCCACCATCAAGACATCAACCGGCTTAAGCATCGGCATTTCCCCCTTTCACCAAGGCACCTTCCTGACATACCTGGATACATAAGCCGCAGCCGGTACAGGATACCGGGTCTATCCGGGCCTTTCTATCCTGCATGGAAATAGAAGGACAACCCAGGCGGATACAAATTTTGCAGCCAATGCATTTATCTTTTTCTACCAGAACTGCTGGTTTTGTTTCCTTTGTCAAAAGCACGCAAGGACAACGGGAAATTATTACCGAAGGCTCGGCGGCAGATGTTTCTTCCCGAATAATCGCCAGCGCCTTTGCTAAATCCAGGGGATTTACCACCCTTACCCTTTCAACACCGAGGGCTTTTACCAATGTCTCCAAATCCACAGCCGGTGCCGGCGTCCCCATCAGGGTACGGCCTGTGCCCGGGTGATGCTGGTGCCCAGTCATGGCAGTGGTACGATTATCCAGGATGATTACTGTTCCGGAGCCGTTATTGTAAACCATGTTCAACAGCCCGGTGATGCCGGAGTGCAAAAAAGTGGAATCGCCAATTACCGCAACTGTATTATTGGACATGGCCGGATTGGCCTTGCTCGCCCCATGGGCAGCACCAATGCTGGCACCCATACAGACACAACAATCCATCGCTTCCAGCGGCGGCAAACCACTCAGTGTATAGCAGCCGATATCTCCAGTAACAGTTAGTTTTAGTTTCTTTAAGGCATAAAAGAGCCCCCGGTGAGGGCAACCCGGACACATTACAGGTGGCCGTCCCGGGGCCACCGGTGCTATGGAGGTATCCCTTTCCACAGTGATACCCGCTGTCGGTTGTTCTAAAACCCCGGCCTCTATAAATTTTCTAGTTAGGATTCCTGTATCAAGCTCACCACTTTGCGGTATGAATTCTTTGCCTATTGCCGCTATCCCCATGCTCTTTACCTGTTCTTCTATAAAGGGCTCCAGCTCCTCGACCACAATCAGCTTTTTTACCCCGGCAGCAAAATCACGAATAAGGACTTCCGGTAGTGGGTTGGTCATCCCCAGTTTAAGCACTGATGCTGTCGGGAGGGCTTCCCGCACATATTGATAGCTGATCCCGCTGGTTATAACACCAACAGATTTGTCCCGCCACTCAACAGAGTTTAGTGGGCTTCTATCCGCATACTTCCTGAGTTTTGTCAGACGCTCCTCCAAAGCAGCCCTGCGCAGTTGAGCAAATGCCGGTACCATCAGATATTTTTGCGGCTCCTTTTGATAGGGGCGAAGTTCCCGGGAACCCAGCTCACCAATTTCCACCAGGCCCTGAGAATGGGCTACCCTGGTAGTAGTCCTGAGCATTACCGGGATATCGAACTGTTCACTTATTTCCAAAGCCAATCCGACCATTTCTTTGGCTTCCCGGCTATCACTAGGCTCTAAGAGAGGAATTTTGGCAAAACGCGCGTAGTAACGGTTATCCTGTTCGTTCTGAGAACTGTGTATACCGGGATCATCGGCAGAAACCAGCACAAATCCCCCATTAACACCTGTATAAGCAAAGGTGAGTAGCGGATCAGCAGCCACATTGACCCCCACATGTTTCATGGCCACAAGGGCCCGGGCCCCTGCCAAAGAAGCCCCGATACCAACCTCCAGGGCTACCTTTTCGTTGGGCGCCCATTCTGCATAAACACCGGGATAACGGGAAAAATTCTCCAGGATTTCTGTGCTGGGTGTTCCCGGATAAGCTGCGGCTACAGTAACACCAGACTCATAAGCGCCCCGAGCAATCGCCTCGTTGCCGGAAAGTAACTCTTTCACTCATGTCACCCCCAAGTAAATAAAACCATTAAACAATCTGCATGACTTGCATGCTATACCAATTAATTAGCTATTTTAAACAAAATAGATTATTAGGGATTTGGGTCCGGCTTTTTTACAATCCTGCCTGCTAATAAAAACCCGGTGCGGAAGACATGCCTGCTTTCCGAACCGGTGCAAATCAAAAAGCTATTTCCTTAACTAGTTTAACAAAAACAACCGGGGTGGACAAGAGGGGGACATAGATTCCCCACATTCATTTTTTTGGACAGTCAGTCTACATAAACCATGCAAATAACATAGCAGTGACCCCGGCAAAAAAGGTAATGACCATAGATAAAACAATCGCCGTCTTGATTACCTCACTCTCAATACCCAGGGCATCAATAGTAGCAGCCGCATTTTGCAGTTTGGCCGGGGAAATCACACTGGCCAGCCCACCGCCAATAGCAGTTACAGCCGTGACCACCAAAGAATTTACCTGGAGGATTTTTGAGGTAACAATATGGTATTTGGCAAACATAGCAATGGTTGAAGCCTCACTGCCGCTGACAAAGCCGCCGAAAAGCCCTAGATAACTACTAATAAATGGGTAGGCACCTCCAAAAGCTAGAATTGAGGCATGGGCCAGGACCCAGATCATATTTGTTTCATCACCAACAGGTTGCCATACCCCGGCCTGCATGCCGGAGTTGTTCATGACAAAAGCAATTGCAAAAAAGATAGCGGCGGCAAATGTTGGTCTTGGAGCACGTTTCAGCCATTTGCTCAGTATATTTCCGACCTGCATAGCTGAGGGCCGCAGCCAAATAGCAGCCACAATAGTGCTTATCAATACCCAGGTATAGGCATTCCAGACTACCCTGGTTAATATCTGTTGTCCCGGGATGATAGAAACCGGCATGGCCAAGCCGGTAAAGAACAGTTCCTTTAGTGGTGGAAAGTAGTTTATAAAGAACAACACAGCAACCAGAATAAACCAGGGCGACAAGGCGGTAGCCAGCCCCATGTTTTTTTCGACTGTCAGATCCTCTGCTGATAAAATACTCCGATCAATTATTGGTCTACCCAACAGCTT
Organism: Peptococcaceae bacterium; assembly: GCA_012518875.1. Lineage (GTDB taxonomy): Bacteria > Bacillota > Desulfotomaculia > Desulfotomaculales > Pelotomaculaceae > Syntrophopropionicum. Next base: position 1,546 of record JAAYRI010000002.1, on the reverse strand, counting down.
CAAATACAAAAGCATTGCCAGTATGGTCATAAAACCGGCTACCACACCGGTTAAAACAACACCATTTTTTAGAAATGGCGTGTAGGCCATGACAACAGCCATACCGCCATTAGTAACACCTGCTATAATACAGGGGATCAAACCTTCCTTGACGAGTTTGAACCGCCCGACAATCCAAAGCATCCCCAAACAAACCAGTGTGGATAAGAAAGGCATAAAACGTGCAAAAACCTGGGCTGACTCTATTAGGGAAGCACCTGTCAAATCTGAAAAAGCAACCAGTGGGGCCCCCAGCAGGGCAAATGTGCATAGGGCATCAAAACCCAATGCCGGTAGGGCGATGGCCACAAAGGTTGAGTAGCCCAGAGCCAGCATAATCGGTGGTAATATGGAGGTTGGTGTTGCGCCGATAGACACCAACAGGGTGCCCGCACCCACATTGATCAGCATAATCTGCACTGCTTTGTCTGCAGGAGCCAGGGTCTTGACAAACACCACTATTCTTTTTATAGCACCGGTGGCCTCCATAAAGGTAATCTGTAGGATTGAGGTTAGCACCATCAGGGAAACCGGAAAGGAAGCAATTATACCGGCAAGGCTGGCCCGCATCCCCACCTCAAGTGAGGTGTTAAAGAAAAGCAGGGCGATGATTACCATCAGTATCCATCCTGCCAGCCCGCTGACATCAGCCGCTACTTTTCTCCAGGTCATCAGGATTACAATAAAAATAATTGGTAGCAATGTTAAAACAATTGATAGAGCCAATATTATCTGTCCTTCCATACTACAATTTCGCTATCCCTAAAAAGGGACACGCACAATTCAATTTAATACTACATGGTTTGGCGAGTATCCTCTTTTTTTGTCTGGCTTTTTCCTGTAGAAAATGCCCGGGCCTTTGATTTATGCCTTTTTCTCCTAACAAAACTGTTCATGCGTTTAAATGCCTCAGTGAGGTCACGAACAGAAGCAGCATAGGAACAACGGATAAAGCCTTCCCCCCGCTCACCAAAAGCATTGCCCGGTACAACCGCCACTTTTTCCTCCTGCAAAAGCTGTTGAGCAAAATCCTCTGAGGATAATCCTGTTGATCTGATGTCTGGAAAAGCATAAAAGGCTCCCCGCGGTTCACTGCAGGGCAAGCCCATCTCATGAAATGCCTGCATCACCAGACGGCGACGGCGATTATACAACCCCACCATCTTTTTCATCCCGCCTTCCCCGTTCTTGAGGGCTTCTAATGCTGCTGCCTGGGCGGTAACGGGCGCGCAGAGCATGGTGTACTGGTGTATTTTGGTCATGGCAGAGATGAAATCCGGGTTACCGGCGGCATAGCCTACCCGCCAGCCGGTCATGGCATAGGATTTTGAAAAACCATTCAAAAGAATAGTCCGCTCACGCATACCGGGCAAGGACGGCACACAGGTATGCTCCCCCACATAGGTCAGGCGCCCATATATTTCATCAGAAATAAGAATCAAATCATGGGCCTTTACAACTTCAGCTATTTCCAGTAAATGCTGCCGATCCAACGTGGCCCCTGTGG
>JAAYRI010000155.1 GCA_012518875.1 Peptococcaceae bacterium | reverse complement strand
AGGTCGGGAAATCGTTTATTCGTAGCTATGGCCAAGCCTTTTGATATCCAGGCACTAGACGATTTGAGGCTGTTTACCGGCTGTAAAATAGAACCATTGGCCACCGGCAAAAAGGAAATAAGGCTGCTGATTGAAAAGCACTGTGGTCCACCTGAGATAGAGAAGGTATTGCAAGACCTGCAGATGGAGATGGCGGGCCAGGAACTGGACAGTACACTGGAAGAAGAGGCTGTTGAGCAGGCACCGGTGATCAGGTTGGTCAACCTGATATTGTCCAGAGCAGTTGAAGAAGAAGCCAGTGACATTCATATTGAACCATTTGATAACCTTGTTCGTGTGCGGTTTCGGATCGATGGTCTGCTCAGCGAGATAATGGAATTACCCTACAAAATGATTTTTCCCGTCGTCTCACGCATCAAGGTGATGGCTGATCTGGATATCGCAGAACGGCGTTTGCCCCAGGACGGCCGGATCTCACTCCAGCTATCCGGTCAGGACATGGATTTAAGGATTTCCACATTGCCCACTATGTTTGGTGAGAAGGTAGTTGTCCGGTTGCTGTACAAAGGGAATATTGAAAAATATAACCTGGAGCGGCTGGGTTTGTCCGGGTATAACCTGGCCCTTTTTCAGGACCTGATTCGCACACCCCACGGCATGCTTCTGGTAACAGGACCCACCGGCAGCGGCAAAACTACCACCCTATATACTGCCTTGAATGAAATCAATAGCAGTGACAAAAACATCGTCACCATTGAGGATCCGGTAGAATACACCCTCCCCGATATCAATCAGGCCCAGATTAATGAAAAGGCGGGTATCACCTTTGCAAATTACCTGCGGTTCATCCTGAGGCAGGATCCCGATATCATTATGATTGGTGAAATCAGGGATCCGGAAACGGCGGAAATTGCCGTGCAGGCTTCCATCACCGGCCATCTGCTGCTTTCCACTATCCATACTAATGACGCTCCGGGGGCTGTGACCAGGCTGATCAACATGGGGATTGCCCCCTTTATGATTGCCTCCTCCCTTACAGGTGTTGTCGCCCAGCGTTTGGTGCGCCGCATATGCGTGCATTGCAAACAACTGGTCAAAGCCGATCAGGGGGAAAAAGCCTTTGCAGGCCTGGCACCGGGGACAAATCTATACGCCGGTGCTGGTTGTGCACTATGTAGCTACACCGGTTATAAAGGCCGTGTTGCCATTTATGAGGTGATGAAGTTGTCACCCCTGTTGCAGGAGATTATTTTGCAAAACGTTTGCACTGAGGAAGTTAGACAAGCAGCCATCAGTGCCGGCATGATTACCCTTAAGGACGATGGACTGGCTAAGGCAGCCGCTGGTCTGACCACTGTTAAGGAGGTCATGCGCGCCTGCCGGGAATAGTTGGTTGGGGCCTGGGTACCGTGCGAGTTTGGGAGGAATGGGTGGGGGTGTTGTTATGTCTCTAGTGTTCAATTACAAAGCCAGGGATTTGTCGGGCCAAATAGTATGCGGGCAGATTAAATGCGGCAGCCCAAGTGCGGTAGCTGCTATTTTGCGGGAAAAAAACTGTTATGCGGTAGATATAAAACCAGCGCGTGGCCCTATTTTTGACTGGGATAAAATTTTTTGTGCCAAAATCGACACCAGGAGCATGGCCTTTTTTTGCCGCAGGCTTTCTTTTATGTTGGATGCGGGGGCCACCCTTTCTCATTGTTTTGCTTTCCTGATCGGGCAAACGGAAAATAAGCGCTTGACCGGTGTGCTGCAGGAAGTGATTAGTGATGTGGAACAAGGAAAAAGCCTCAGTGAGGCCTTTCGCGTCCACCAGGGCTGCCTGCCACGGGTGTTCATTAACATGATGGCCGTGGGGGAGGCCGGTGGTACACTGGGAAAGGTAGTAGCCCACCTGGCTACCCATTTTGAAAAGGAATACCGGTTAAGGGAAAAGGCCAAGTCGGCCATGATGTACCCACTGCTGGTAGCCATAATGATGCTGGTTTCTATTGTGGGCATGCTGATTTTTGTGGTCCCTATTTTTAGCGACATGTTTGCTTCAGTAGGCGCTGAACTACCATTGCCCACCCGGATCGTTGTCGGTTTGAGCAATGCCCTGGTGTCATACTGGTATGTGATTCCACTATTAGGTGTCATTTTGTACCTGGTTCTAAAACGGGCTAGTGCGGGGGAAAGCGGACGTGTGGCTATGAATAGGATTTTGCTTAAAATACCTTTATTGGGTAAGGCAACGGGGCAGATAATCGCCGCCAGGTTTACCCGGATTCTGGCCACCTTACTGATGAGCGGTATGCCTTTGGTGCCCGCCCTGCAGGTAGTGGAAAGGGTGAGCAGCAATGCTTTATTGACACAAAAAATTAGGAAGGTGCGCGCCAACATCAACAAGGGGGAGGGGGTTGCTGTATCTTTGGAGCGGTGTGCCCTACTTCCGCCGATGGTGCCGCAAATGATTGCCGTTGGCGAGGAGACAGGTAGGTTGGATGAGGTGCTGGAGAAACTGGCTGTTTATTATGAGGAGGAGGCGGAAAGGTTTTTAACCAGCCTTTCCCAGTTGATTGAGCCGGTATTAATTGCCTTTATGGGTCTGGTGGTTGCTTTTGTGGCCCTTTCTGTTTATTTGCCCCTGTTTGGCCTGTCTGATGTAATGCAGGCCGGCGGGATATAGATGGCAATAGGGAACGGGAACCAGTGTGGGGAGGGTAGATGCCCTTTAGTATAATGGGGGTTGACCCCCTGGGGGGATTTGCCCGCCAGGGGTGACAGTCTTTTCCCCCAAGAAAGGAGTGGGTAAAAGGATGTTACATAGAATGTACGGCAACGAAAAAGGTTTTACGATGATTGAAATGATGATTGTGATGGTAATCATTGCTGTGCTGGTGGCCGGTGGAGTGGCTTTTTATCAAGGGAATATAGAAAAAACAAAGGTTACCAAGGCCCGGGCACAGATTAGCACCATGCAGGCGGCCCTTGATGTTTATTATGCTGAAAGTGGGGAATATCCCTGTGGTTCAGGAGATGAATTCAAGGCAAGTATGCTGGGTGCCGGGCT
>JAAYRI010000154.1 GCA_012518875.1 Peptococcaceae bacterium | reverse complement strand
GTATTGAACCGTCCATTTGAGCGGCGCCGGTGATCATGTTTTTGATGTAGTCGGCATGACCCGGGCAGTCTACGTGGGCATAGTGCCTTTTTTCGGTTTCGTATTCGACGTGGGAGGTGTTGATGGTGATACCCCGTTCACGTTCTTCCGGCGCATTATCAATTTCATCATACTTTTTCACGTTGGCCCCACCAACTGTGTTCAGGATCAGGGTGATTGCCGCCGTCAGCGTTGTTTTACCATGGTCCACGTGGCCAATGGTACCAATGTTAACGTGTGGTTTGGTCCGCTCAAATTTCTGTTTTGCCATTTGGTTCTTCCTCCTTGAATTCTGGATTAATGGGTAATTACTTATTAGTATCCTTTAGTTACAGGTTCCATATTCTACCCGTGCCTTCTGGCAATAATTCCCTCTGCTATATTGTCCGGTATCTGGGCATATTGGCCAAACTGCATTGTGTACGTACCCCGCCCCTGTGTGCGGGAACGCAGGTCAGTTGCGTAGCCAAACATTTCCGCCAGCGGGACACTGGCGTTGATTACCTGTAATCCATAACGCGGACCCATCTCTTCTATTCTGCCGCGCTTAGCATTGAGATCCCCGATCACATCACCCATGTATTCATCGTTAACAGTTACTTCCACCTTCATGATCGGCTCAAGCAACACCGGGTCCGCCTTTAAAGCCGCGTTCTTGAATCCTTGGGAACCGGCTATTTTAAAAGCCATTTCAGAAGAATCCACCTCGTGATAGGAGCCGTCAATGAGAGTAACGGCTATATCAATAGCGGGATAGCCCGCCACAACACCGTTTTCCATAGCCTCTCTGACCCCCGCCTCAATAGCAGGTATATATTCTCTAGGAATGGAGCCACCGATAATTTTACTGGTAAACACCAGGCCGCTTCCAGGCTGCCCTGGTTCAATCTCCAACACTGCGTGTCCGTATTGACCACGCCCGCCTGACTGACGTATAAATTTACCTTCGGCTTTAGCTTTTTGTCTGATAGTTTCCTTGTAAGCCACCTGGGGTCTTCCTACATTAGCTTTAACCTTGAACTCCCGCAGCATCCTATCAACGATAACCTCCAGGTGCAGTTCCCCCATTCCTGAGATTAGGGTTTGGCCGGTTTCTGCATCAGTGTTGATACGAAAGGTAGGGTCCTCTTCAGCTAGTTTCTGCAGAGCCACCCCCATTTTTTCCTGATCAACCTTGGTCTTCGGCTCAATAGCCACCTGAATAACCGGTTCCGGAAATACCATCGACTCCAATACAATCGGTGATTTCTCATCACAGAGTGTATCACCTGTTCCCGTAGTCTTCAGACCTACTGCGGCCACTATGTCTCCTGTGACTACCTCCTGAATATCCTCGCGGTGATTGGCATGCATTCTCAATATCCGTCCAATCCTCTCCTTGCGCCCCTTGCTAGGATTGAAAATATAAGAGCCGGATTTTAACTGTCCCGAATAAACCCTAAAAAATGTCAGCTTGCCTACATAGGAATCCGTCATTACCTTAAAAGCTAAAGCAGAAAATGGCTCCCTATCTACAGGCAGGCGGACTTCCTCCTGTCCAGTACTGGGATTTACCCCCTGCACCCCAGGTAGATCTGTTGGCGCGGGTAAGTAATCTACAATGGCATTAAGCAGCTGTTGTACACCTTTATTCTTGAATGATGAACCACACAGCACAGGTACAATCTTTACCGCCAGGGTAGCCCTGCGCAATCCGGCAATGATATCCTCTGCAGATAGGTTTTCATCCTCAAGATATTTCAACATTAGATCCTCATCCGCCTCGGCAACCGCTTCAATTAAGGTGTTTAACATTTTTTTGGCCACTTCCGCCAATTCCGGCGGGACATCTGTTTCCTCAATGTCCTGGCCCAGATCATCATGATATATAATTGCCTTTTGCCTGATTAGGTCAATAATACCTGAAAAATTGTCCTCCATTCCGATAGGCATTTGTATTGCTATCGGGTTGGCACCGAGACGTTCTTTGATCATTTTAATGCCCGTATAAAAATCAGCACCGACACGATCCATCTTATTGATATAGGCTATACGCGGAACACCATACTTGTCTGCCTGCCGCCAAACAGTTTCTGACTGAGGTTCCACACCCCCAACAGAGCAAAATACTGCGACAGCCCCATCTAGTACACGCAGGGAGCGCTCCACCTCTACCGTGAAGTCCACGTGGCCAGGCGTGTCAATGATATTAATCACGCAATCACGCCATAGACAACTGGTGGCAGCAGACGTTATTGTTATACCGCGCTCCTGCTCTTGGGCCATCCAATCCATTGTAGCCGTCCCGTCATGAACTTCCCCGATTTTATAGACCTTGCCCGTATAGTACAAGATCCTCTCGGTGGTAGTTGTCTTGCCAGCGTCAATATGAGCCATTATTCCGATGTTTCTAGTCTTATCCAGCGATAGCTGACGCATTCAAGATCACTCCTTTACCACCTGTAGTGCGCAAATGCCTTATTGGCTTCAGCCATTTTGTGGGTATCCTCTCTTTTCTTTGCGGAAGCGCCTGCACCGACAGCAGCATCCATAATCTCATTGGCTAGTTTCTCCTCCATTGTATGTCCGGCACGTTCCCTGGAATATCTGGTCAGCCAACGGATAGCTAGAGTCTGCCTTCGCTCGTGCCGCACTTCTATAGGCACCTGATAGTTGGCACCCCCCACTCGGCGAGCCTTGACCTCGAGAATCGGCATAATATTTTTCATTGCCGCCTCAAATACCTCTAGGGGTTCCTTACCTGTCTTCTCCTTGACAATCTCCATAGCTCTATACACAAGATTTTCGGCCAGACTTTTTTTGCCATCCAGCATGACCTGGTTGATCAATTTAGTTAAGATCCGGCTCTGGTAAACAGGATCCGGTAAAACCTCACGTTTGGGCACAGCTCCTCTTCTGGGCATGTTTTTCCCCCCTTTGCCATGGTAATAAAATCCCACAAATAAAAATGTTTATTTCTTCGGCCGCTTAGTACCGTATTTGGAACGCCCCTTGCTCCTATTTTCCACTCCTGCAGAATCAAGGGCCCCACGGACAATATGATATCTAACACCCGGAATATCCTTCACTCTCCCGCCACGAACCAGTACAACTGAGTGTTCCTGCAGGTTGTGTCCGATACCCGGTATATAGGAGGTTACCTCAATGCCGTTAATAAGCCTTACTCTGGCTATTTTGCGCAAGGCTGAGTTTGGCTTCTTGGGAGTTGTGGTATATACCCTTGTGCAAACACCGCGTTTTTGTGGGCATTCTTTTAGCGCCGGGGAATTTGCCTTCTTGGTAATCTCCCGCCTGCCTTTGCGAATAAGCTGGTTAATAGTTGGCATGTCTTTAAAATACACCTCCTTCCGGCTAGTAGAAATTCAACGACGTGCATTATTTATTCTAGAATGGCAGCAACGGCACAGCCCACCTCGATGCGGCAGGCTTTGCCTAAAGACTGCATAGTATCAACATGAATTATAGGTATACCTTTTTGTGAACTCAGGTGCTTGATCGGGTCAACCACAAAACTATCTGCATCCTTGGCCACAAATACGGTCTTAACCTGATCGCGTTCTAAAGCCTTTAATGTTTGCTTTGCTCCCACCGTCTTTTTTCGGGAAGACAGCAGACATTGATCAACCATAACGGCAACAACCCCCTGAATTCAGACACTTTGATATCGTATCACTACTAAAGTACCTTGTCAATTCCCTAGTTTGCCATTTCTTCTTCTGATGGTATATTTTCTTCAGCCTGTTCATCTTCTATAGCATTTATTTCTATGTTCCGGTAGCGGGACATTCCTGTACCTGCCGGAACCAACTTGCCGATGATCACATTCTCCTTTAATCCCAGTAGGGGATCAAGCTTGCCCTTGATCGCCGCATCTGTGAGCACCCTGGTGGTCTCCTGGAAGGAGGCCGCTGACAGGAAGGAGTCAGTGGCCAGAGAAGCTTTAGTAATGCCCATCAAAAGCGTTTTAGCGGTGGCGGGTTCGCCACCCTGCTCTATTACCCGATTGTTTTCATCCTCGAATTCAAATATATCAATAAGCCCACCCGGCAAAAGATCTGTGTCACCCGGATCCTCTATCTTCACCCTGCGCAGCATTTGCCGGATCATCACCTCTATGTGCTTATCGTTGATGTCGACCCCCTGTAGGCGATAGACTCGCTGCACCTCCTGTAAAAGATAAACCTGTACACCTTGAATGCCTTTAATTTTCAATAGATCATGGGGGTTCACAGAGCCTTCTGTTAATTCGTCACCTGCATAGACACGGTCCCCATCTTTGATTTTTAAACGGGCCCCATAGGGAACCTGATAGATTTCCTTCTCGCCACCTTCACTGGTCACCTCAATTTCCCGGCGCCCTTTTGTCTCCCGTACTGCTGTAATACCATCAGTCTCAGCCACAATGGCTTGACCTTTAGGCTTCCTAGCCTCAAAAAGCTCTTCCACCCGGGGTAGACCCTGGGTGATGTCATCACCGGCCACACCGCCGGTGTGGAAGGTACGCATGGTCAGCTGGGTACCAGGCTCACCAATACTCTGGGCGGCAATGATACCCACCGCCTCGCCGATATCCACCTTGCGGCCGGTAGCCAGGTTGCGACCATAACACTTAACACAAACCCCATAACGGGTGCGACAAGCCAATACAGAACGAATTTTCACCTTAGTAATACCTGCTTCTGTGACAGCCCTGGCATCTTCTTCAGTAATTTCCGCATCAGCCTCCACCAGCATTTCACCTGTTACCGGATGCACTATATCCTCAAGGGCCACTCTCCCACTAATGCGGTCCTCAATTTTCTCGATAACCTCGGTACCATCCTTTATTTCCGTAACCTCTATGCCCTGGGTCGTCCCACAATCTTCTTCCCGAACAATTACATCCTGGGCAACATCAACCAGCCGGCGCGTCAGGTAGCCGGAATCAGCAGTTCGCAGTGCTGTATCAGCCAAACCCTTCCTGGCACCGTGGGTAGAAATGAAATATTCTAGAACGGTGAGCCCTTCCCTAAAATTAGCCTTGATCGGGAGGTCAATAATCTGACCTGAGGGGTCGGCCATTAAGCCGCGCATACCGGCCAATTGGCGAATTTGTTGAATATTGCCGCGGGCGCCTGAATTAGCCATCATATAGACTGGGTTAAAACGGTCTAAGGAGTCAATCAAAGCTTCTGTCACCTTTTTGGTGGCTTCATTCCAGATCCCAATTACTGTTTGGTAGCGCTCCTCTTCAGTAATTAGCCCACGGCGGAACTGCATCTCTACCTTTTCCACCATTGCTCCTGAGTCCCCCAGAATGGTTGCTTTTTCCTCCGGGATAGTGATATCATCAATTCCAATGGTTACACCCGCCTTACTGGCATAGGCAAAGCCAAGTTTTTTGACCCCATCTAACAACCTTGTGGTGGCCGAATAACCCAGTTTGCGGTAACACTTATCCACTATCACACTCAGGGCTTTTTTGTCCACGACACTATTATAAAAACCCTTCCATTCCACATGCCTTAATTCTTCCGGCAGTTCTTCATTAAATATAACCCTGCCTACCGTGGTTTCCACCAGTCCCTGTCCGGAAACGCGCACCTTTATTTTGGCATGCAAGCTGATGGCATCGTTATTGTAGGCCATAATCGCCTCATCCGGATCCTTGAAACACTTACCCTGGCCAGGTGCATCATCCTTTTCTGTGGTCAGATAGTAACAACCCAATACCATATCCTGGGTAGGAATAGCCACCGGCCGGCCGTCCTTGGGATTCAATATGTTGTTGGATGACATCATTAAAAGCCTTGCCTCTGCCTGCGCCTCAGCGGAAAGGGGCACATGCACAGCCATTTGGTCTCCATCAAAATCCGCGTTATAAGCGGTGCAAACCATTGGGTGAATCTGGATAGCCTTCCCGCTTACTAGTACAGGCTCAAAAGCCTGAATGCCTAAACGGTGCAAGGTTGGAGCACGGTTTAGCAAAACAGGGTGCTCACTAATCACTTCTTCCAGGACATCCCAAACCTCCGGTCGTACCCGCTCCACCATCCTTTTAGCGCTTTTGATGTTATGGGCGTGACCGTCATTAACCAGACGTTTCATGACGAATGGCTTGAACAACTCCAACGCCATTTCCTTTGGTAAACCACATTGGTGCATATGCAGGTCCGGGCCAACAACAATTACCGAGCGCCCGGAGTAATCAACCCTCTTTCCGAGAAGGTTTTGACGAAAGCGGCCCTGCTTTCCCTTAAGCATGTCGGAAAGAGATTTTAGCGGGCGGTTGCCGGGTCCTGTAACTGGACGTCCCCGGCGGCCGTTATCTATTAGGGCATCTACAGCCTCTTGCAGCATTCTTTTTTCATTACGAACAATTATATCCGGAGCACCAAGGTCCAAAAGCCTTTTAAGCCGATTATTGCGGTTAATGACCCGGCGATATAGATCGTTCAAATCCGAGGTAGCAAAGCGACCTCCATCAAGCTGCACCATTGGCCGTAGTTCGGGTGGTATCACCGGGATCACATCCAAAATCATGCACTCCGGCTTATTGCCCGACTTGCGGAAAGCTTCCGCCACCTCTAGGCGGCGGGTAGCCCTAATCTTACGCTGGCCGGAAACACTCTTTAGTTCCTGGCGCAATTCCTTGGTCATCTCATCTAGATCAATCTCTTCAAGCAACTTTTTGACGGCCTCCGCACCCATACCGGCCTTGAAGGACCGTTCATATTTTTCCCGGTTCTCACGATACTCCGCCTCACTAAGCAGCTGCTTTTTAATCAAGCCGGTATCCCCAGGATCAATCACTATATAGGAAACAAAATACAACACCTTTTCCAGAGCCCGTGGGGACATATCCATGAGAAGCCCCATGCGGCTTGGGATACCCTTAAAATACCATATATGCGAAACAGGTGCTGCCAGTTCAATATGTCCCATTCTTTCCCTGCGCACCTTGGACCGGGTTACTTCGACACCGCACCTGTCGCAAATAACTCCCTTATAGCGCACACGCTTATATTTTCCGCAGTGACATTCCCAATCCCGGGTAGGCCCAAAAATACGTTCACAAAAAAGCCCATCCTTTTCGGGTTTCAAGGTGCGGTAATTAATTGTTTCAGGTTTTTTGACTTCGCCGCTTGACCAGGCACGAATCTGGTCCGGCGACGCCAAACCAATCCTAATGTGATCAAAATTATTTAGATCCAGCAAAAGAACGCCCCCCTTTTCAGTCATAGGTAACCTGACGCCGGGTCCCAGGTATTCCCTCAAAAGTTGGTTTTACTGACCCTACTCGTCATCCACCATAAATCTGCTTTCCAGGAAACCATCTGCCGTGCTATCCTTCGTTTCTGCCTCGTCATTTCCTTGGCTGCCGGCCCCCTCTGCCGTCACAGGCATTTCATCCTCCAGAATATCAATACCCAGTTCTTTGGCTTTTTCGGCTATATCCTCTTCCTCTTCTTCCTTAATTTCTATCTCCCGATCATCTTCAGACAAGGCCTTTACATTCAAGGCCAAACTTTGCAATTCTTTTATCAAGACCTTGAAGGATTCAGGAACACCAGGTTCCGGTACATTTTCCCCCTTAACAATAGCTTCATATGTTTTTACCCGACCAACCACATCATCTGATTTTACTGTTAATATTTCTTGCAACGTATAAGCAGCACCATAAGCCTCAAGAGCCCAAACTTCCATTTCCCCGAAGCGCTGGCCGCCAAATTGCGCCTTGCCTCCCAGGGGTTGCTGGGTCACAAGGGAGTATGGCCCCGTAGAACGAGCGTGAATTTTATCATCCACTAAATGGGCCAACTTAAGCATGTATACATAACCTACTGTGATCTGGTTGTCGAATGGTAGGCCGGTACGCCCATCGTACAAGGTTACCTTGCCGTTGTTGGGAATCCCTGCCTCTTTTAGTTTGTCCAGGATGTCACTTTCCACAGCGCCGTTAAAAACGGGGGTAGAAACACAGTAGCCAAGAGCCTTAGCCGCCCACCCCAGGTGGGCCTCCAGGACCTGTCCCAGGTTCATCCGGGAAGGGACACCAAGGGGGTTCAACACTATTTCTATCGGGGTTCCATCGGGCAAAAATGGCATATCTTCTTCGGGCAAAATGCGGGCAATAACACCCTTATTGCCATGCCTGCCGGCCATTTTATCTCCCTCGGATATTTTCCGTTTCTGGGCAATATATACCCGTACCAACTGGTTTACACCCGGCGGCAGCTCATCCCCTGCCTCCCGGGAAAACACCTTAACATCCACAATTTTGCCTGACTCACCGTGGGGCACCCGCAAGGAGGTATCCCTTACCTCTCTGGCCTTTTCGCCGAAAATTGCCCTCAACAGGCGTTCCTCCGCAGTTAACTCTGTTTCCCCTTTTGGGGTTACCTTGCCCACCAGGATATCCCCGGACCGAACTTCAGCACCTGTGCGAATAATCCCCCGATCATCGAGATCCTTCAAAATCTCCTCACCTACGTTGGGGATATCCCTGGTGATTTCCTCCGGCCCCAGCTTGGTATCCCGGGCATCACACTCGTATTCTTCTATATGAATGGAAGTAAAATGATCTTCCTTTACGGCCTTCTCACTGACCAGGATAGCATCTTCGTAGTTATAGCCCTCCCAGGGCATAAATGCTACCAGTATATTGCGACCCAGGGCCAGCTCGCCCATGCTAGTTGAAGGACCATCTGCTATTACCTGATCGGCTTCAACCTGATCCCCTTTTTCTACCACAGGCCGCTGGTTAATACAGGTACCCTGGTTTGAACGGGTAAATTTTAGTAGTTTGTATCTATCCAAATTCCCTTCATGGTTCCTAATTTCAATTTCATTTGCTGTGACCCTTTCTACGATTCCCGGGGCCCTGGCCAGTACAACAACACCTGAATCTCGTGCTGCCTTGTACTCAACACCAGTTCCCACCAGGGGCGCCTGTGTCTTCAACAGGGGAACAGCCTGTCGCTGCATGTTCGCCCCCATTAGGGCCCTGTTAGCATCATTGTGTTCCAAAAAGGGAATTAGAGCTGTGGCTATACTGAATACCTGCTTGGGGGACACATCCATATAATCAACTTTGTCGGCAGGGACAACAACAATATCTGGGGAACGAGCATTGATCCTGTTCTCTGTGAAATGCCCATCCTCATCAAGAGGTGCATTAGCCTGGGCAATAACAAAATTTTCCTCCTCATCTGCAGTAAGGTAAACAATTTCGTCTGTTACTCGCTTGTTCTTTTTGTCCACTTTGCGGTAAGGGGTCTCGATAAAACCAAACCGGTTAATCCGGGCAAATGTGCTTAGCGACCCAATCAAGCCAATATTGGGGCCTTCCGGTGTTTCGATGGGACACATTCTTCCATAGTGAGAATGATGTACATCACGAACCTCAAAGCCGGCCCTTTCACGAGAAAGCCCTCCGGGGCCCAGTGCCGATAATCGCCTCTTATGTGTCAGTTCAGCCAGCGGGTTGGTTTGATCCATAAACTGTGAAAGCTGGCTTGAACCAAAAAACTCCTTGATAGATGCCACCACAGGACGAATATTAATTAAAACCTGGGGCGTAATCACATCAACATCCTGAATTGTCATCCTCTCTCGGACGACCCTTTCCATCCTAGAAAGTCCAATTCGAAACTGGTTTTGTAGGAGCTCACCTACAGAACGTAGCCTGCGATTGCCCAGATGATCAATATCATCTACCTGCCCCTCACCCTTCATCAGTCCCAGCAGATAATCAAGGGTAGCAAACACATCCTCTCTGGTTAGCTCCCTGACAAACTGGCGCGACAAATCTATTTCAGAATCGGAGTCTGCTGCGGGCACAGTGCCATCCTCAGCAGGTCGATATAAAACACCATGTTTTAGCTTTTTTTGAATTTTATAGCGGCCCACATTAGCCAGGTCATAGCGCCTGGGTTCAAAGAACAATGCTTCCAATAGGGAACGGGCACTTTCTACAGTAGGCGGTTCTCCTGGTCGCAAGCGTTTGTAAATCTCAACAAGCGCTTCCTCTTCGCTATCTGTATTGTCACGGCCCAGGGTTTCTTGAATGTTTTCATCTTCATGAAAAAGCTCAAGGATTTGGGCATTTGTGCCACAACCTAAAGCACGCACCAGTACAGTTGCAGGTATTTTTCTGGTACGATCAATGCGCACAAAAATATGCCCGTTAACATCAGTTTCAAATTCCAACCAGGCACCTCGGTTGGGAATAATCGTGGCAGTATAAAGGGTTTTTCCGCTGGGGTCAATAGTACTTGCAAAATAAACACCGGGTGAACGGACCAGTTGGCTGACAACAACACGCTCCGCACCATTGATGATAAAGGTGCCTTTTTCGGTCATCAGGGGGAAATCGCCCATAAAGACTTCCTGCTCTTTGACTTCACCTGTTTCTTTATTAATCAGCCTTACTTTAACCCGTAGCGGAGCTGCATAGGTAAAGTCCCTCTCCTTGCACTCTCCCACCGAATACTTGGTTTCTCCCAGGGTATAATCCAGAAACTCCAGCACTAGGTTACCAGTGAAGTCCTGGATCGGGGAAATGTCACGAAATACTTCCTTCAAGCCCGTTTTCAAAAACCAATCGTAGGAATAACGCTGAACTTCAATTAGATTAGGCAACTCCAGCACTTCTTTTAATTTGCTAAAATCGTAACGGTACCTGGTTCCTTTCCCTACCCTTTCCGGATAAGCCATCTAACGCATCACACCCCTGTCATAAAATAAAAATAAAAATTATTATCAAAAAGGTGATATTATCAAGAAATAGTGATAAAATAATTATGTAAAAGGACATTGCCTGGTTTTTCTTTCATGATAAACAAGTTAAAAGCAAGGATTGTTCTGTACAATACCTCGCTTTTTCAAATGTTGGCTATCTAAAATATTATTGCCTGATCCTAGGAATAGAATACATATTATCCCACATAAAAATCCGCACAACAGTCCTGCACGCTAGGGACATTCTTAAATACTAGCATGAAAGGTATGCCTTGTCAATATATTTCATGAAATATATTGACAATTTTAAAGGTTTTTAATATTCCTTCAAATGCAAAAAGGGCCATGTGGCCCTTTTTTTGACATTCATCTACATTGCTGTTTATTATGGCAAGAGCATCCCTATTTTAGATCGACAGATGCACCAACCTCTGTTAGCTTGGCCTTAATAGCTTCTGCCTCTTCTTTAGAAATTTTCTCTTTAACCGGTTTGGGTGCATTATCAACCAGATCTTTTGCTTCCTTCAACCCAAGCGCAGTGATCTCCCTGACAGCCTTAATTACTTTAATCTTTTGGTCACCAATACCAGTGAGAATGACATCAAATTCTGTCTGCTCTTCAACTTCCTCCTGTGCTGCAGCCGCCGCGCCCGGTGCCGCAGCAACAGCAACTGGGGCAGCAGCGCTGACACCAAACTCTTCCTCAAACGCCTTGACCAATTCGGACAATTCCAAAACGGTCATACCTTTTACAGCTTCAAGTATTTCCTGAACTTTAGACATTAAATTCAAACCTCCTAGTTTAAATGTGTTTTTTCAACCCTATGCTTCTTCAGCACGCATCTTACGTATTGCTTCCAGGGTATAGACCACGCTACGTATGGTTCCCTGCAGTACACCTGCAAAATTATACAGAGGGGCTTGCATACCACCCAATACCTTGGCTAGAAGTTCTTCCCGGGAGGGTAATCCAGCCAGTGCCTTTACCCCTTCAACATCGATTACCTTGCCCTCTAGAACCCCAGCTTTAATTTCCATCTTTTTTGTCTCCCGGATAAACCCGGAGAGAATTTTTGCCGGAGCTACAGGGTCTGCACCAGAAGCAATAGCCATCTGGCCCTCCAAATAAGGCTTTAACCCCCCTAATCCTGCCTGTTCGGCAGCCAGGCTAACCAAGGTGTTTTTAGCAATTTTAAATTCACAGTCAGCCTCACGCAACCTGCGGCGAAGCTTTGTCGCTTCAGCAACATTTAGCCTCCGATAGTCCACAAGGACGGCGGACTGGCAGCCCGCTAACCTTTCCTTCATATCTTGGATGATATTTTCTTTCTCAGCTCTACTTCTAGGCATTCTCCTTCAAACACCTCCCTTCTGGGTGGCCGGTGGTTGGCGATGGGTAGTTGGTTCAAAAACAATAACCAAACCATCCAGGGCCCACGACTAACCACACGCTATTAACAACTAAAAAGGCCCCTACAGAAATACTGTAGAGGCCTGACGACATCTCGCTGTCGTAAGAACTATTCTAGCCTCGGCCGGCGGCATATAGCCATTATGCAAAGCACCGGCGGTCTACAGCAATAATCATATTCACTTCAAATATATTTTTTCGGCAACTAGTGTTGGGTATTCACCCTTTGTGTGGTGACCTTGATACTAGGGCTCATTGTAGAGCTAATTGAAATATTTTTCAAATACTGCCCCTTCACAGCAGGAGGCCTAGCCCGCACTAAAGTGTCAATCAATGTACGCAGGTTTTCCAGTAGCTTTTCGTTGTCGAAGGAAACCCTCCCAATCGGCGCATGTATATTACCAGCCTTATCCACCCGGTATTCGATCTTGCCGGCCTTCACTTCCTTTACAGCCTGATCCACATCAAATGTAACAGTGCCACTCTTAGGATTGGGCATCATACCGCGTGGGCCCAAGATACGACCCAGCCTGCCGACTATACTCATCATATCCGGGGTAGCAATAGCCACATCAAAATCCAGCCATCCTTCTTTCTGGATTTTCTCCATCATATCTTCCGCTCCAACAAAATCGGCACCGGCATCAGTTGCCTCTTTAGCTTTATCGCCTTTGGCAAAAACCACTACAACACGTTCCTTGCCGGTACCGTGGGGCAACACTACTGCACCCCGAACCTGCTGATCAGCGTGGCGGGGGTCAACCCCCAAACGAACGGCTGCTTCTACTGTTTCGTCAAATTTTGCCGAAGCTATTTTCTTAAGCAAGGCAATGGCTTCATCCGGTTCATAGGCTATACTGCGATCAATTTGCTTTGTAGCATCTCTAAATTTCTTGCCATGACTTGGCATGTTTTCAACCTCCCTGTGGTGTTAACGGAAAACATTCCTCCCACTACTATCCTTCTATGATTTCGATCCCCATACTGCGGGCAGTGCCCTCAACCATTAACATGGCGGACTCCACAGTAGCCGCATTTAAGTCCGGCATTTTCATCTCGGCAATTTCCCTCACCTTAGAACGGGGAACCCTGGCCACCTTAACCATATTTGGCTCCCCCGAAGCCTTTTCAATACCTGCTGCTTTTTTTAGAAGAACAGCAGCGGGCGGAGTCTTGGTTATAAATGTAAAGGATCGGTCCTCATAAACAGTAATCTCAACCGGGATAATAAGCCCAGCCTGAGCAGCTGTTTTTTCGTTGTATTCTTTCACAAAAGACATAATATTAACCCCATGCTGACCCAAGGCTGGGCCTACAGGGGGGGCCGGGGTAGCTTTACCTGCTGGAACCTGCAGCTTAATTATTGCTGATACTTTTTTCGCCACTCGCACTACACCTCCTTCTTGCACCGTAAGACTTGCGGATCTCAGGATATTTTTTCAACTTCTATGAAATCAAGGTCAATAGGGGTTTCCCTGCCAAACATAGAGATGACTACCCTTACCTTGCCTTTTTCGAGATTTATTTCTTCTATTTGACCAATAAAATTTTCAAATGGCCCCGATATAACACGGACACTCTCCCCTGTGGAAAAATCAACACGCGCCCGTGGTTCTTCAACACCCATCTGTCTGATAATCTGTTTAGCTTCACCGTCATTCAGTGGGATTGGTTTCGATCCGGAACCAACAAACCCGGTAACACCCGGTGTGTTTCGCACCACATACCAGGAGTCATCCGTCATATACATTTCTACCAAAACATACCCCGGGAATATCTTGCGTTTTGTTATTTTCCTTTTCCCGTCCTTAATTTCCACTTCATCTTCCATAGGCACAAGGATACGGAAGATCTTTTCTTCCATATTCATTGATTCTATACGTTTTTCAAGGTTAGCCTTTACCTTGTTTTCGTAACCGGAATAGGTATGTACAACATACCAATGTTTATCCATAAAATACAAGGGACCCTCCTGTAAGTAAGGTCCCTCACCCCCTCAGGAATTTATCTGTTAATAACAAACCTCAATACTGTACTCAAAGCCGAATCAAAAATCCAAAGTAACGCCCCTACAAATAGTACCGCCACTACCACAACAATGGTGTAGACAACCAATTCCCTACGGCCGGGCCAGTTAACCTTTTTAAGTTCGCCGTATGCCCCTTTGATAAATTTCTGGACAAGTTCAACCTGGTTAGCTATTTCTTTTTTTGCCTGATTGTCCTTTTTAGATTCCTTCCTGGTAGCGTCCTTTTTATCCTTGACCAGGGCAATATCTTTTTTGCCAGTTCTTTGTCGGTTAATATTTTTGCCGGCTCCGCTATCTTGATCTAAGCTCCTACCAACGCCTCTTTTTTTACTAGTTCTTTTCTTGCTCTGTTCCTTTTTATTTCTCCCGTCATCCTGCTTCCTTGTTAGAGCCATTTACGCCACATCCTTAAATTTAATAAAGTTATTCCACACAACAAGACATTTTCCCTTCATTTCACAAACATAGGCAGATGCGGCTATCTTCTGTGAGGACAAATCTTGTGTTATCTGGTTTCCTTATGCAGGGTATGGGCACGACAGAATCTACAATATTTTTTCATTTCAATCCTGTTAGCATCATTTCTTTTGTTTTTCTCAGTGGTATAGTTCCTTCTTTTGCATTCCGTGCAGGCCAGTGTAACCCCTACTCTCACCCGAGCCACCCCCCCTGGGCCAAAAAAAAATTAGGCCCATCTTTTTATGAAAAATTTACTTATCAAATTTAACACAATTAAAAAGGGATGTCAATACTAAGCCTTTGCGCAGAGCCAAATCATGTTTGCCCGCACAAACGTTAAAACAATGTTTCAAGACACCATTATTAATATTTTACACATTATTGTTGCCCTCTTATACTACACGGCAGCCACGGCATTGAATCAGCGCCAGGCTGCCTGTAAAATAATGTATTAGCAGCAAAACCCGGCTCTTCAAAACCACTTATTACTCGTTAATCCCAGTAACAACTCCGGCGCCTACGGTGCGGCCGCCCTCACGAATAGCAAAGTTCAGACCTTCTTCTATAGCAATAGGGGTGATCAGGGCGATATCTATCTCCACGTGATCCCCG
>JAAYRI010000218.1 GCA_012518875.1 Peptococcaceae bacterium | reverse complement strand
TGCGGATCGAACTGCGTGCCGGAACATCTTTTGATCTCGGCAACTGCCTCCTCTGGAGACATCTTTTCTCTGTAGGGCCGTCCATTGGTCATTACCTCGTAGGCATCGACGATAGATGTGATCCGGGCCAAAAAGGGAATCTCTTCACCCTTCAGCCCTTGCGGGTAGCCTGTGCCGTCCCAGCGTTCGTGGTGGGCCAGGATATCTTCGGCCACATGGGCAAATTCCTCTGTAGAACGGGCAATTCTAAAACCTGTTTCCGGATGTTTCTTCACTATTTCCCATTCTTCTTCCGTTAAAGGTTCTTTCTTCGTCAATATCTCCTCCGGAATGTTGATCTTCCCTATATCGTGCAGCGTAACCAGTAAACTTAACCGGTTCATCTCCGATTCGGGAAGCTTCAATTTTTCACCAAAATCCCAGGCCAACATCTGCATGCGGCAAACATGCTCACCCGTTTCAAAGCTCTTCGCTTCCAGGGTCTTTAACAACGTGTTTAAAACGGTGCTTCGCACGCTCCTGCTCTCTGCCAGCTTCTGCTTGTACATAATATCTTCCGCTTTATTCAATACATCGGTCAAAAGATCGCTTTGCTTTTCTTTTGTAGCAACACCTAAAGCCAAAGAAACCGGTACATCGCCGACATAGGCGGAATTGCACTTGCTTCTAATTCTTTTTCCAATCTGCCCCGCTTTCTCTTCGGATGTTTGAGGCAAGAGGATTACAAATTCATCCCCGCCCCAGCGGGCCACAATATCTTCCTCGCGGCAGGATTTTTTAATAATACCGGCAACAGTTTTTAACATCTCATCGCCTGCTTCGTGCCCGTAGGTATCGTTTACAAGCTTAAGGCCGTTTAAATCCGCCATGAGGATGCTGATGGGCAACTGCCTCCCCGTTTCCAGCCTTTGCATCTCCTCTTCAAAAAAAGCTCTATTGTAAAGCCCGGTCAGCACATCGTGAAAGCTGATATAACGAATTTTTTCTTCTGCCCGCTTGTGTTCAGCTATCGTCCAGGCCAGATCGGCAAAGTATGAAACAACCTGCACATCCTGATCCGTGTAATTCAGCGGCTTGTTCCCAATTCCCAGCACGGCCACGATCTTACCCCGGCGCATGATCGGCACCACCAGTTCACGGATAACTTCCACACGGCCTTCCGGCAGCCTTTTGCGGTGGAGCAGGGAGGCATAATTATTGTGAATTACAGGACGGCGGGCTCGCAGGCAATCTGCCCATATACCTGCTTCAGCAATATTATAATGCATCCCGCTTCTTTCTTTCATTTTGCAGTAGAGTTCGAGGGTGGCCGAAGACCAGGCTTTTAAAGTAAATGTTTTCTCATCGTCGCCTACAAAATGATAAAACCCGAGAGGACTGCTGACGATATTACACACTTCATCGAGAGTTTTTTGCATCACCTCTTCCAGAGTATGGTTGTAGGAAAATGATAGAAGGTTGACCCTGGCCTGCATCAGTTTTTCCGCCAATTTACGCTCCGTAATATCCCAGCAGATCGCGACCACTTCGGTTTCGCCTTCATCATTGGTAATTATGTTCTGTTTTTCATGCAACCAGCGGCGGATGCCTTTCTTACAGTTGAAACGGTACTCCAGATGAAC
Organism: Peptococcaceae bacterium; assembly: GCA_012518875.1. Taxonomy (GTDB): domain Bacteria; phylum Bacillota; class Desulfotomaculia; order Desulfotomaculales; family Pelotomaculaceae; genus Syntrophopropionicum. The sequence continues at coordinate 740 of JAAYRI010000218.1, read as the reverse complement.
CGGCTGTTCATTATCGGATACTTCCGGTATATTTTCGACTAAAGCAATATCTTCGGGGCAGATGCGGCTGGTCCAAAGACCCGGTTCTTTTATGATCTCCTGCGGTTCAAACCCCAGCACATTTTTTACATTTTCGTTGATATAGGTAATCGTCTTTTTCCCATCGATCATCTTGTAGGAATAGATGATAGCCGGAGTATTGGAGAGAATAGTAGCAAGGCGTCTGGCATTTTTTTCCGGTAGGTAGAAACTATTCTTTTCAGATCTTATGGGTATCACATCCAAAACTACAATTATTGAAAAGCTACGTTCATTCCTGTTCCTAAAACTTTAGCCGGCTTTTCCATCGGCAAATATTTTTTCAGACAATTCTTTACACAAAGCAATCCGACAAAATAAAATGTTTTCCTTTTAAAAAAACAGCAGCTTACCACATTTCAAGAAGGGTGCCCCACCCACTTCGGAACAACCCGGTTCAGCTCTTCAATGGCTGCATGGATATCTTTCATTGCCATCGTAAGCTGCTGCAACACAGCCACTATCTCCTTAATTACATGATCGGCCCTCTCTGTGCCAACTGCTATTTCCTGTAAATTATTATCCTCATCGTTCTTGAATGCATCGTCTTTATTTTCCCGGGCAATGTTGGTTTCGATCCGCTTTTCTATTTTTCTGGCTGATTCTGCCGCACGCCCGGTCAGGTGGCGCACCTTCGTGGCCACAACGTTAAAATCCAGTTC
>JAAYRI010000153.1 GCA_012518875.1 Peptococcaceae bacterium | reverse complement strand
TCGTGCTGGCATTAACCAAGCCGCCCCGCAGGCTTGCTTGATGTATGTGGTAGTTAACCAAGTGACGAAACAAAAAGCGTCCTGCCTGGGCAGGACGCTTTTAAATATCTATCCTTTAATTTTCTTCTTGACGAAATAGCCCAGGGGATCAATAACCTCCCTGATTAGGCGGATCTCTTCTACGGTAGGTGGTTCAAAGGGGTACACATCATCAGGAATAATCAGCTCAAAGCCTGTTGCTTCCTGAACACTTTCAACAGTTTCCCCAGGGAGCGTGGCTATTAGTTTCATTCGTTTGGTTTCGTCGTCAAAGCCCATAATGGCTTTGGTAGTGATCACCCTGTATGGTCCTTGTCCGACCATTCCCGCACGCCAGCGGGCGTTTGGTGAACCATCCAGATAGCCGGGGCTGGTGATATAGTCAATCTTTTCACTAAATCGCCTCGGCTCATGCACCATGATAATGATGGTACGTTCGCAGGAGCAGGCCATGTCACTGGCGCCGCCGCTGCCCGGTAAGCGCACCTTTGGTTTGTTATAGCCATCCGGGTAAGATCCCAGCATGGTGGAGTTCAGGTTGCCGTAGGGATCGATCTCCGCACCGCCAATAAATCCAAAGTCACAAAAGCCGCGCTGGGTTAGTTCAAATGCGGAGTTGAGTCCGAGCAGGTAATTGGCCTTGTAGGTAGTTCTGGAACCACCTACCGAAAGGGGCAAACCACGAGAAAGCTCGGGGCCTACAGCACCAGCTTCAAATACCGGTACGATGCCCGGGCCGTGGGTCAACTGGGCCAGGGTAATGGCCACCATGGGCAGGCCGGTGCCGGCAAATACCACCTTATTATCAATAAGGGTTCTTGACCCTGCAACAACAATCATTTCTTGCGGGGTAAAATCTTCTGAATACTTTGGCACTATATTCCACCTCCTAACTTCCTAGCACGGTATGGGCTGATTCCAGCCGGATACCAGGCTCAATTTTCTCTACATGTTGGATTTGGCTGAGCGGGATTTTGTTAATGAACTCCGTGGTATTTTCAACACCAAAAATATAATTGTCAAAGTACTCCTGCAGTGGGGCCCGCTCGCCTTTGCGGAATTTCTCACAGGCATTCCTGAATTCAGGTATGTGTTTTTCGTCGTAATAGTATAGACCGTTGCTGTTGCCCGGATAGGCACCGTAAGGCACCTCAATTACTGCATCCACAGAAAAATAGGGGATACTTACCCTATTGGGGAAACGGACCATGTCATCATGTTCAATTAGGCGGTCACAGGTAACAATGGTGTGGGCGGAAGCCATAGATATTTCAGGGCAGGTAAATAGGGGGCCTTGGATACGGCAATTGCCGTAGATGTCGGCTTCCTGCACGTGTACAAGTGCGACATTGGGGTGACAAGCCGGCAGTAGCATAATCGGCCTGTTGGTAAAGGGGCAGTCTTGTATTATGGCCCTATTGGTCTGTAGCATGTCACTACCCATGGGGCTGCGACAGGGGATAAAGGGAAGTCCCATAGCCCCCGCTTTAAACCGGGCGGACATATTGTAGTTACTCCAGTCTTCCATTTCGATCAGGGAATTTTCAGTCAGATAGCGTAAAAGCGGGGAGATGCCAAAGGCTTCGTGGGCCAGGTAGGCAAGCTCCATTCTCTTGATGCTGTTTTTGCTGTCATCCAGGCACATAGCCCCACATAGGTATTCGGCGGCAATGC
>JAAYRI010000152.1 GCA_012518875.1 Peptococcaceae bacterium | reverse complement strand
TAGGTGTAGACAATATAGATGTTGCTGCCGCTACTGCCAGGGGAATTCTTGTGGTTAATGCACCCGGGGGCAATACGATAGCAGTGGCCGAACTAACCATGGCCATGATGCAGTCTCTGGCTCGCAACATCCCCCAGGCCAATGCCAGCCTGCGCCAGGGTAAATGGGATAAAAAGGCGTATAAAGGTGTTGAACTGAGGGATAAAGTCCTCGGTGTAATCGGTTTGGGACGGATTGGTTCAGCAGTGACTAAAAGAGCACAAGGGATGGAAATGCGGGTTGTGGCTTATGACCCCTATATTACAGAAGAAAAGGCAGAAATGCAGGGCGTCAAGCTGATTTCTTTAGAAGAACTATTTAAAACCGCCGACTTTATCACTGTACACTTGCCCTTAACCAAGGAATCCAAAAATTTGCTTAATAAAAAAGCTTTCGATATGATGAAACCGGGGGTGCGTATTGTAAACTGTGCCCGTGGCGGTGTGATAGATGAAGCTGCCTTGTATGATGCCATGAAGTCCGGCCGGGTAGCCGGGGCAGCCATGGATGTTTTTGAAAAAGAGCCCAACACCGACAGTGCTCTTTTCGAACTAAGTAATTTTATAGCTACACCTCATCTGGGTGCATCAACCCAGGAAGCACAGCTGTGTGTGGCAGTTGATGTTGCCGAGGAGGTAGTATCGGCTTTGCGCGGTGATTTTGTTAAAAACACAGTAAATATTCCTTCTCTTAGCCCGAAGGTTATGGCTGTAGTCAAGCCATATCTATCACTGGCAGAAAAAATGGGTAGGTTTACCTCCCAGTTGATCGACGGGCGGGTGAATAAAATAGAAATTACTTATAGCGGTGATCTAGCCAACCAGGAGGTAGCTCCCATAACCACAGCACTGCTAAAGGGTTTTTTAGATACAGTTTTACAGGAAATGGTTAACTATGTCAATGCACCGCTTCTGACAAGAAACAGAGGTATCACTGTTGTCCAGAAACAAGCCGACAAAGAAGGGGACTATGCCAACCTGATATCTGTTCAGGTGATCTCAGATCAGGACGATATATCGGTTGAAGGTACTATTTTCAGTGGTCATGATCCCCGTATAGTTTCTATTAATGGGTATCATGTGGATGCGGTTCCTGAGGGACATATACTCTATGTGCCACATATTGATAAACCGAGGATTATTGGGCCGGTGGGTAACCTTATCGGCACCCATAACATAAATATTTCATCGATGCAGGTGGGGCGCAAGGTAGTTGGCGGGAAAGCCGTGATGCTGTTAAGCGTTGACTGCCTCGTACCTGATGATACACTGGCGGAGATTGCCCAAATTGACGGGGTTTTGGGTGTCAAAATAGCTAGTATATAAAATAAGAGGTGGGACATATCCACTCCAATGGGGCCCCATTGGAGCGGCATGTCCCTATTCCATATTTTACAAATATATATCTATATAGTATAATAGGTAGGTCGTGTAGCTCGTGTTATCGTTAACTTCCATTGGGGGCAGATTAAATGCTTGATTTGAAATTTGTACGTGGAAACCCGCAGAAGGTGCAGGATGTCCTTACCAGCCGTGGGATAAAATATTCGCTTAAGGATTTTATCCGGCTCGATGAACAGCGGCGTGAAAAACTTTTTAATGTTGAGCAGATGAAAAATCGGCGCAATGTTGTTTCAGAGGAGATTGGGCGGTTGAAGAAGGCCGGCAAGGATGTGCCGGATATGGTTATGGAAATGCGTGATCTTTCCAGGGCAATCAAAGAAAAAGATGAGGAAATCAAAAATGTGGAAGGCAGGTTAAGAGAAATCCTGCTGGATATACCAAATATTCCACATGAGTCAGTACCTGTAGGAAAGGATGCTGCTGACAACACTGTTGTGCGTAAGTGGGGGAAGAAGAGGGATTTTGGTTTTACCCCCCGGCCTCACTGGGAGATTGGGGAAAATCTAAATATACTCGATTTTGAGCGTGGTGGTAAGGTCACTGGAGCGAGGTTCTGTTTTTATAAAGGACTCGGTGCCAGGCTTGAACGGGCGCTAATTAGCTTTATGCTGGATTTGCACACCGGTGAACACGGTTACACAGAAATATTTCCGCCTTTTATGGTTAACCGCCAAAGCATGATTGGCACCGGGCAACTGCCCAAGTTTGCAGAAGATATGTTTAAAATAGAAGGAACGGAATATTATCTTATCCCCACAGCTGAGGTACCGGTAACCAACTTATATGGCAATGAGATACTGGATGGTGATAAGCTGCCCATTTCACATTGTGCTTATAGCGCCTGTTTTAGGGCTGAAGCAGGTGCTGCCGGTCGTGATACCAGGGGCTTAATACGTTTGCATCAGTTCAACAAGGTGGAATTAGTTAAATTCTGCAAGCCGGGGGAGGCATACGATGAATTAGAAAAACTCACGGGGCATGCAGAAAAGGTGCTCCAGCTTTTAGGTCTTGCTTACCGGGTTGTGGTTTTGTGTACAGGCGACCTGGGCTTCTCGGCAGCAAAAACATATGATCTCGAGGTATGGCTGCCCAGTTACAGTGATTATAGGGAGATTTCCTCATGCAGTAATTTTGGTGACTTCCAGGCCCGGCGGGCAGGTATCAGATACAGGAATGATAAAGGCAGAGCTGAACTGGTTCACACCCTGAATGGTTCCGGGTTGGCCATTGGCCGGACAGTAGCCGCAATTATAGAAAACTACCAGGAAGCCGACGGAACGATAATTATACCGGAAGTGTTACAACCATATATGGGTGGGCTAGATAAGATCAATTGACCGGGGGAAACAGCTATAATGGTTTTTGATCGGTTTATTGACACTGTATTTGTTCTATGTTAGACTTTATAATGCGTTATATATAAACCTGGCTGATGACATTTGACGGTAGGCGGGCAAAGCT
>JAAYRI010000151.1 GCA_012518875.1 Peptococcaceae bacterium | reverse complement strand
GGTACCTTTTCCCGCAGCAGATTTTGCAACACCTTTTGCACCTCGCCCATTGCCAGCAAATCAGGAACCAGTTCCTCAACTACCACCGGGTTCTTTTCCTTTACCACATCCAACAATTCCTTGACCTCTTGCCTGCCCAACATTTCATGGGCATTTCTTTTGATAACCTCCGTCAGATGTGTTACCAGTACAGTGGAACTATCAACTACTGTGCAACCTGCCGTTTCCACCTGCTCCCGTTCATCAGCAGATACCCACCAGGCAGGAAGGCCAAAGGTAGGTTCCGTAGTTGATATACCCTTAATCTCAATTTCCTCATCCATGGGGTTCATAGCCAGGTAGTGGGTCGGCATTAACTCACCGGAGGCGACCTCAATCCCACGCAGTTTAATTGAATAACCATTGGGGTTCAGTTGCAGGTTATCACGTATACGGATCGGCCGGACATAAATACCCATTTCTGCCGCACACTGCCTTCTAACGGCGGCCAGACGCTGAAGCAGATCACCGCCCTGCTTTTCCTCCGTGAGGGTGATCAGGTTGTAGCCAATTTCAATCTCCAGGGTATCCACCTGGAAATAGGAAAAAATATTTTCCGGCTCCTTCTTCTGTGCCTGCATCTTCTGGGCAGCCATCTCCTCCTGCACCTTGGCCTGCTTTTGTTTATCCCCTTTCATCATGTTGAAAGCACCATAACCGGTAATACCGGCCAGAGAAAGAAACAGCAGGTTGGGCATTGCCGGGATCAGCCCCAGAATAAAAAGGATACCTGCAGCCATCATCAGGGCTTTGGGGAAATTTGTAAACTGACTAGTGAGCTCCTTGCCAAAACTGGCATCGGAGGTAGAACGGGTAACCAAAATGCCTGTAGCGGTGGCGATTACCAGGGCCGGTATCTGGGTCACCAGGCCATCCCCAATAGTCAGTAAGGTGTAGGTCTGTACTGCCTCCAGCAATTGCATGCCCTTTTGGGTTACCCCAATGACAAAGCCACCCAGGATATTGATAATAATGATAATGATACCGGCGATAGCATCGCCCCGGACAAATTTGCTGGCCCCGTCCATAGCACCGAAAAAATCTGCCTCCCGCTGTAGGCGCTTGCGCCGGGCGCGGGCTTCGGATTCATTAATTAAACCACTATTAAACTCAGCATCAATACTCATCTGTTTGCCCGGCATAGCATCCAACGTAAACCTGGCGGCAATCTCTGCAACCCTGCCGGCACCGTTAGTAATCACCACAAACTGGATGATAGTAATGATAATGAAAATCACAAAACCAACCACATAATTCCCGGCAACTACAAACCCGCCAAAGGCAGCAATTACCTTGCCGGCAGCGGCGTCACTGAGAATTAACCGGGTGGAGGAAATACTCAAGGCCAACCGGTAAAGGGTAGCCACCAGCAATAGCGAGGGAAACACCGAAAACTGTAATGGCTCCAGGGTAAACATGGTAATCAAAAGAATCACCAGTGCCAGGGTGATGCTTAATGCCAGTAAAACATCCAGCAAACCAGGTGAAAGAGGGATGATCATCAGCAGGATCATGCAGATAATCAACCCCACAATAATCAAATCAGTGTTTTTTCTTATGTAAGTATTAGCAGTGACAATTAATGGAGCCGGTGATGCCATGACAATAACCTCCGGTAACCGTGAACTACCAATCAGTTTTTTTGTAGTTTTCTTTTGCTTTCAGCCGGTAGACCAGTGCCAGAACCTGGGCCACAGCCTGATAAACCTCTAGTGGGATTTCTCGGCCCACGTCCACATTTTGGAATAGAAAGCGCGCCACTTCTTTGTTTTCGATCACTGGGACACCATTTAGCCGGGCGATTTCTTTGATTTTTTCCGCCAACCAACCGGCACCTTTGGCTACCAACCGGGGGGCGGACATCTCTCCTTGTTTGTAGAGCAGGGCCACTGCCAGGTGGGTGGGGTTGGTGATCACCACTGTTGCTTGGGGCACCTCACTGATAATATTGTTTAAAGACATACTGTGGCGCATCTCCCGCTGTCTGGATTTAACCAGGGGATCACCTTCGCTCTGTTTGAATTCTTCTTTAACCTCATGCTTGTCCATTTTCAAACTTTTATCATATTCGTACCGCTGGTACATATAGTCGCATAGTGCCAGAACCAGGTAAGCTAAAGCCCCCCACCAGGCTACCTTGAGAATAAAAGCAACAATGGTGCGATAAATTCCTTCCGGAGGTAGGCTAAATACCAACAAAAGCTCATCCAGGTTGCCCTTGATCAACAGATAGGTAACACCGCTGATCATAGCCAGTTTTAAAATGGATTTGATTAACTCCACCGCACTGCGGGTGGAAAACATGCGCTGCAGGCCGGACATCGGGTTCAAGGTCTCCACCTTGGGTTTCAGGGACTCGGAAGCAAATAAAAATCCCACTTGCACCAGGTTGGCGGCAACAACCACAATGAAGGCTGTCCCCAAAAAGGGTGCTATCAGCTTCAGGTAGATCGAAGCCGCATTGTTTAGTAATACTGCCTGCCTACTTTCAAAAATATGCAGGTGGCCCACCTGGCTGAAATAGCCGGTCAGGTAGACCCGTAAATCATAAATCAACTGATCGTTAATCGCATAAAACAATGCTACCATTGCCAGCAGGCACAAAGCACCGGTCAGGTCGGTACTTCTGGCCACCTGGCCCTTGCGACGTGCTTCCTTAATCCGTCGCGGCGTGGCCTTTTCTGTTTTTTCCTGTGCGCCGGCAGCCATCTATCTCAACACTTCCAATAGTGAATATAAATCCTTTTCAATTGTACCTAGTAATGAACTGAATACAGAACCATAAAACGGCACCAAAAAACTTAATGTTAAAAGACCAACGGTGATTTTAATCGGAAAACCCGTCAAGAAAACATTAATCTGCGGGGTTGTGCGGGTTAAAAAACCCAGAGCCAGGTCGGTCACCAGCACTACTGCTAGAATCGGTGCGGCCACCTGAAAACCGAGGGTAAATGTCCCAGCAAATATTCTCAAAAGCACAGGGGATATAGCACCACTAAAGGCAGCCGTACTCAAGGGCACAAGCTGGTAGCTCTTGGCCAGGGCAATAATCAAGGTATGGTGACCATTGATTACCAAAAAGAATACTAGTCCCAGTAAATAAAGGTACTGGGAAAGCAAAGTGCCCATGGTCCCCGTCGAGGGGCCAATAACGTTTGACATGGCGTAGCCAATCTGCAGGTCGATAAAAGCCCCGGCCATCCTGATGCTGTTTAAAATCATGGTCACGGCAAAACCCAGCAGCAGACCGACACCAATTTCGCTGACCACGGCCAGACCAAAACCCCAGGTACCTGCCGGTAATGGTAACTCAAATTCCACTGCAGGATAAATAACCACCGCCAGGGCCAGGGAAGAGGCCACCTTAAAAAGTGGCGGCATACCCTTGATTGCATAAAGGGGACCGGAAACCATAAAGGCAATTACCCGCATAAACACCAACAAAAAGGCGGCATACTGTTCCCAATCAGGCAAAACATCACCACCCCGTTAGCGAACTATACTGGGAATCTGAGTGAATAGATTGGTTGTAAAGCTAATGGCTATGTTTAGCATCCAGGCCCCCAGCAACATTATTACCAGGAAAACACCGAGGATTTTCGGTGCCATGTTCAGCATCTGGTCCTGAACCTGAGTAGCTGCCTGCAAAACACTAATTATCAGCCCGATAGACAGAGCCACGGCCATTACCGGCCCGGCCAGAGCCAGGGTCATCAGCAGGGCCTCACGGGCCAGGTGAATCACAAAGGTTTGGGTCAATACGCTCCCCCCTTATCTATCTAAAGCTCTCTACCAGGGATTTGACCACCAGATACCAACCGTCCACCATCACAAACAACAGCAATTTAAAGGGCAGAGAAATCATTATCGGCGGCAGCATAAACATACCCATAGACATCAAGATACTAGCTACTACCATATCTATTACCAGGAAAGGGACAAAAAGCAAAAATCCTATTTCAAAGGCGGTTTTCAGTTCACTGACCACAAAGGAGGGAACCACAATGTGCAGGGGTACATCATCAGGTGTTCCCGGTTTTTCTATCTTGGCCAGGTTGATGAATAACTCCAGATCCTTTTCTCTGGTTTGCCGCAACATAAACTCCCGCAGCGGCTGAGCCCCCAGTTCCTGGGCCTCCTCCTGGCCAATCTGGTTGTTCAAATAAGGTTGAATCGCCTGCTCATTAATTTCCTTGCCGGTGGGGGCCATAATGAAAACAGTTAGGAAGAGGGCCAGCCCGATAATTATCTGGTTCGCCGGCACAGCTTGTACCCCCAGGGCATTGCGCAGCAGAGACAAGACAATAATGATCCTGGTAAAGGAAGTGAGCATCACCAGAATGGCCGGTGCCAGGGTCAAAAGTGTCAGCAGCACCAGCAGCTTTACACTGTCCACCACCTGGGCGGGGCTGTCGGCAGGATGCACATTCAGATCTATGGCTGGGAAAGGCTGGGCCGCCGCTTCCCGGCCGAACATCAGGATCGCACCGATGATCAGTGTTAGCAGAATCATCAAAAGTGCAATCTTTAGCCCTACCTTCCCCCGACCCAGGGTGCCTTCTGCAGTCAGACTAGCCCAAATTGTTTTTTTCATTTTATGGAGTTTTCCCGGCGCACCAGAGGCCATAGACCTCAGAAGCTTATCAAACTCCCTGGCTGTGCGTGGCGTAAACTGTTCCATGCCCTGCTCAATTATTTCTTCGGCATCAGCTAGTTCGTCCAGCTCTTTTACCAGCTTTATGGTATTATCCTGGTGGGCAAAAAGGTAGTGTTTGCCATTAAATGCTACCAGGCTAAGGGTGGTTTTTGGCCCCAGGGGCAGTTGCTCTACCAGTTTCATGCGGGGCTTCCCCCCTGCCACCGGATAACGGCGGGAAAGGCCATACTTTAAAATCAGATAGGCCAGACCGAGGATCAGGGGCAGGGCTACGAACAAACGCACTACCGCCCAGACAAGATCACCGCTCATAACAGCATCTCAGTTAGCTTTAACTTGTGATCACGGTTTATTTCACTGATGCGCACGCCAAATTTATCGTTAACAATCACCACTTCACCTTTGGCGAATTGCTTTTGATTCATAAACACTGCAATACCATTGCCCACCCCATTGTTGAGTTTAATAACTGAACCAACCGTCAGGTTGAGTATATCTCTGGTTTCTTTTTCTGCCTGACCCAGCTCCGCCGTGAGCTCAACCTGGACGTCTTCAAGATGAGACATGCTAATTTTGACATTATTTCTTCCTTTAACCTGCTGCAGGGTGGGGAACTTCACCTTTTTAACGCATACATCATTGTTGTTGCCACCGGCTAAGAAAGATTTAATTTCATCATCTGTCAACATAGCTACTGCTCCTTAATGGAATAGATAGTCTGTAAAATAGACACTGGCGACCCTACCACAGTCTAGATTTTTGTTTATTTCCTCAAGTAGGCTATTTCTAATAACGTCAACTGAACCAACCGGGCCTACCTCGTCTATGGTTTTACAGCGCAGAGTGGTGATGATTACATCCAACAACTGAGGCTTTTTCTTCTGAATCTCCTCAGTGAGTTTTTTATCTCTGGGGTATTCAATAGCAACATTCACCCGGAGGTAATGCCCCCTGCCGTTTCCGTTGATATTTACCACCACTTCACCCAGATCAAAACCAGTCATTTCCGCCGGCCCAGCAGCACTGGCGATTTTTGCTTCACTTGCTCCCCCGGCAGGAGAATTCATATAATAGTAGCCGCCCGCCGTTAAACCCACCAAAAAGACCATCACCCACAGCAGCGTTGATAAACGTTTTTTATTTTGCGGTTTGGCTTTCCGTCCAGGTTTCTTTTGCGCCCTGGACACATCGCTATCAGACACATTTTCACCTACCTTACAGGGTAAATAATCAACCTGTTACCGTTTAATATCCAACAACTCCATCAACATCTGGTCCGAGGTGGTGATGGCCCGCCCACTGGCTTGATAGCCCCGCTGGGTGGTAATCATATTCACAAATTCATCTGTGAGGTTAACATTGGACATTTCCAGGTATTTGGAGTT
>JAAYRI010000150.1 GCA_012518875.1 Peptococcaceae bacterium | reverse complement strand
TCAGCGGCTTTAACCGCACTGGTAACAAACTCCACGCTGTTTATTTTCATGAAGGAATCTGGGTACCCCCCTCGTCAACCACAACCGTCGCATTTGTATAGGCTGGCGGTTGGGGCATGACCGGTGCATCTGCCGTTATAGGTTCCGGAACATAATCCCTGCCAATGAGGGCTGTTTCTAACACCTGATCCATATGGTCAACCAGGATAAATTTTATTTTATCCTTGACCTTTTTTGGAATTTCATCTAAATCCTTTTTATTATCATTGGGCATAACCACAATCTTTATTCCTGCCCTGTGGGCTGCCAGCACTTTTTCTTTGATTCCACCAACCGGCAGAACACGGCCACGCAGGGTAATTTCCCCGGTCATAGCTACATCATGACGCACCTTACATCCAGTATAAGCGGAGGCAAGGGAGACAGCCATGGTTATACCCGCCGAAGGACCATCTTTGGGGATTGCCCCTTCCGGCACGTGGATATGAATATCCTGTTTGTCATAAGAGTCCTCATCTATGCCCAGTTCGGCAGCACGGCTACGAACATAACTGTAGCCCGCCTGGGCCGATTCTTTCATTACATCGCCCAACTTACCTGTTAGTGTCAGGCGCCCTGTACCCTTATAAACAGAAACCTCAATAGCCAGGGTATCCCCACCAACCTCTGTCCAGGCTAAACCGGTGGCTACCCCAACCTGGTCATCCAACTCGGCAACGCCATAACGGTAACGTGGTGTGCCCAGGAAATTATCCAGGTTCTGAGTATTAACACGGATTTTCTTGATCTTGTCACTAACTACCTGACGAGCTGTCTTGCGGCAAATAGCAGCAATCTCTCTTTCCAGATTACGGACACCTGACTCCCGGGTATATTCTCGGGCTATTCGGCGGATGGTGTTTTCCGATACCTGCAGCATTTCCTTGGTTAGTCCATGTTCTTTGATTTGTTTCGGCAAAAGATGCCTAACAGCTATCTGCAGCTTTTCCTCTTCCGTATATCCAGATAGATAGATGATCTCCATTCTATCCAGCAGGGGCCGGGGAATATTCTGCTGCACATTGGCTGTGGTAATGAACATGACATGAGACAAATCAAAAGGTACCTCGATGTAGTGATCGCTAAAGGTATTATTCTGCTCCGGGTCAAGGACCTCAAGCAGGGCCGCCGAAGGATCCCCACGGAAATCCATATTCATTTTATCAACCTCATCCAGCAGGAAGACCGGGTTTCTGGAACCGGCCTGGCGAATACCCTGGATGATCCTACCAGGCATAGCACCCACATAGGTGCGCCTATGGCCACGGATTTCCGCCTCGTCCCTGACTCCACCTAAGGAGATGCGGATAAATTTACGCTCCAGGGCCCGGGCAATAGAACGTCCCAGAGAAGTCTTACCTACACCTGGCGGCCCGACAAAACAAATAATCGGCCCTTTCATCTTTTTAGCCAGTTTGCGAATAGCAAGATATTCTAAAATACGCTCTTTTACCTTTTTTAAACCATAATGATCTGCTTCCAGTATTTTCTCCGCTGCTTTCAGATCCAAACGATCCCTTGTTCCCTTGCCCCAAGGAAGCGACAGCAGCCAATCCAGATAGTTACGCACAACCGCCGACTCGGCAGCCATAGGAGGCATTTTTTCCAGGCGTTCTACTTCTTTTAGCGCCTTTTCCTCCACATCCTTCGGGAATTTGGCCTTGGCAATTTTCTCCCGTAGTTCTTCACCTTCGGCCATACGTTCATCTTTTTCACCGAGTTCTCTCTGGATAGCCTTCATTTGTTCGCGCAGATAATATTCCTTCTGTGTTTTCTCCATTTGCTTGCGCACACGAATGTTAATCTTGCGCTCCAGCTCGACAATTTCCAGCTCTTTGGCCACTATAGTACACAGCTTTTCCAGCCGCTCAGCAATATCAACAGCCTCTAAAATGCTTTGTTTATCCTCAACACGCAAAGAAAGGTGTGAGGCTATAATATCAGCCAGACGCCCTGGTTCCTCGAGATTGACCACAGAAACTACTGTTTCCGGTGGAATACGCTTAGACAGCTTGACATACTGTTCAAACTGGTATACCAGGCTGCGCATCAAGGCCTCAATTTCGCTATCCTTCTTGAAATCCTCAGAATATTGTTCAATTTCCACCTGGAAATATGGTTCATATGCTATAAAGCGGTTTACCCTGGCTCGGGCAATACCCTCAACCAGCACCCTTATTGTCCCACCGGGTAGTTTTAAAAGCTGCTTAACCTCGGCGACAGTACCAATTTGATAAATATCCTCTACACCGGGCTCGTCAGTTTGGGCTTCTTTCTGGGTGGCCAGAAAAAGGATCCGGTCATGGATCATCGCTTCCTCAATAGCCTGCACCGATTTGGTGCGGCCGACATCCAGGTGAATAACCATATACGGAAAAACAAGCAATCCCCTCAAGGGTAACAGGGGAAGAGTCTTAATTTCCGATCTCAAAGCTGCACCCCCTTTTCTATATTATGTGTGTTACTTAACTAGTGCAGGTACATGTAGATTCATTTTATCATAGATGTCAAAAACACCGCTATAGCAATAATTACCGCGAAAGGTACAAACCCGGCATTTGCCGGGTTTTAGGGTAGGTTGTGTGTTGTACACAAGGTTTTACGTGATATTAGAGAAGTTCACATTTTGTAAAGCAGGATATGCTTATGAAATTGTCTGCCCCGGGCCAAAATTGGCACTAATTATATCCAGCGGTGACGGAGTGTTCAGTCCCAGTTTTCGTTCCTTTGGTCTCTTTAGAGCAGCGCGAAATACCTCATCCAATTTTTCTACGGGTTCCACTGTAATACCTTGCAACCCTTTGAACAAATCCTGATAATTCTCTGCTGGTATTACTACCTTTGTGGCGCCTGCCTGGCGTGCCGCCTCCACCTTGGCCACTACCCCACCGACTGGTTTCACCAAACCACGGATAGAAATCTCCCCTGTCATGGCCACCTTGTTATCAACCGGTATGCCCATAATTGCCGAATAAATTGCTGTCGCTATGGTTATTCCGGCAGATGGCCCATCGGCAGGAGCACCGCCGGGAAAATTCACATGCAAATCATAGTCCCGAGGGTCAATATCTAGTGTCCGCCTGAGTACAGTTAAGACATTTTCTACCGAACTTTTGGCCATGCTTTTACGCCGCATCGTCCGACCGCCTCCGCCGATTTCCTCCTCATCCACCATGCCTGTTACCGTGAGACGCCCCTGCCCGCCGGCAGCAGGAATGGCATTGGCCTCAATTTCTAACAGCATTCCTAGATTCGGCCCATAAACAGCCAGGCCGTTCACTACCCCCACCTGAGGCCGGGGCGGTATTTTTTTCTCCGGCCGGGGCGAATACTGGCCACTCTGGATCACCCATTCAATATCGGTAGTGTATATTTTTTTTCTTGTCTCAGTAATAGCAATCCCAGCCGCAATCTGAATAATATTAACCGCTTCTCGGCCGTTCGTAGCATATTTTTTGACCACATCAAGGGCACCGGGCTGAAGCGGTATATTTATTTTCTCAGCAGCGTTTTTAGCTATTTTTTCTATTTCATCGGGTAGAAGCTGGCGAAAATATATCTCCAGGCAACGTGAACGGATAGCAGCAGATATATGTTCAGCATCCCTGGTTGTTGCCCCCACCATACGGAAATCAGCGGGCAGGCCGTTTTGGAAAATATCGTGGATGTGACTGGGTATACTGTTATCTTCCGAACTGTAGTAGGCACTTTCCAGAATTACCTTGCGATCTTCCATGACTTTTAGCAGTTTATTCAGCTGGATAGGATGGAGTTCACCTATTTCGTCTATAAATAGCATACCCCCGTGGGCTTTTGTTACGGCCCCCGCTTTAGGTTGGGGAATACCTGCTATTCCCAGGGGACCGGCACCCTGGTAAATTGGATCATGGACAGACCCGATTAAGGGATCAGCGATACCGCGTTCATCAAAACGTGCTGTGGTAGCATCTATTTCCACAAAATTTGCATCAGGCCGGAATGGTGAGTAAGAGTTTTTTTTAGCCTCCTCCATCACTAATCTGGCGGCGGCAGTTTTCCCCACACCAGGTGGTCCATAGATAATCACGTGTTGTGGGTTGGGGCCACATAGTGCAGCCCGCAAGGACTTCAGACCCTCCTCCTGGCCTATGACCTCAGAAAAATTTGTTGGCCTTGTTTTTTCTGAAAGGGGTTCAGTTAATGATATGGAACGCATTCTCTGCAGCTTTTCAATTTCCTTTCTGGATTCTTTTTCAACAGCGCACTTATTCCCATTTTGCGCCTTCAGTAGATTCCAAAAATAAAGACCAATAATTACTGCGAAAAAAACCTGTATAAATGTCAGAAAACCTCCCAAACCAGGGAATTCCCCCATTTTATGTCTCCTCCTTAAGGGATGGTTCATGCTTCTAGTATTGCTAAGTTTTTTATATTTTAACCCTGCCATGGCTAAAAAAAACCCTCCCCTAAAATAATAATCCGGTCATAACAATTGGGGGCAATATATCATACTACCAGCCAATTATGATCATATGTATTGTACTATAGTCACATGCTGCATGTTTTCATTGTACTTATGACCATAGACAATTTTTGCATATATCTATATAATTAGTTACAAATTGCATATCGGGTATTGGGACAACCTATAAAAGGTGGTGTTGCGAAAGAAGGTTATAACGGTGTTGTTTTGCTCTTATTCTCAATATATTTTTAGAGGGGGGTAGAAAATATGTCGAAGAATGTTTATGAGATTAAGGAATCCAGCATCGCGGATCCGGGTTCCCTTGGTCTGGCCTGTTTTGCTCTGACTACCTTTTGCCTGAGCATGGTAAATGCCGGTCTGGTGGACAAGGCAGCCACAATTGTAGTCATTGCCCTGGCCCTTGTTTATGGTGGGGCCACCCAAATTCTTGCCGGCATGTGGGAATTCAAGAAAAACAATATATTTGGCGCAACCGCCTTTTCTTCATACGGTGCATTCTGGATATCTCTTGGTGTATTTGATCTTTTGGCCACATTGGAACTGGTAACAGTACCGGCGCAGGGTGTTTGGCTATTCCTGCTGGCATGGACTATTTTCACCTTTTATATGTGGATTGGTAGTTTTGGCACAAACAAGGCTCTGACAGCAACATTTACGTTGTTACTGATAACATTTATACTGCTGGTTGTCGGTGCGGCCGGCAATGACACGGCCCACACCCTGGGCGGATATTTTGGCATCGCCACTGCGCTGATCGCCTGGTATACCTCTGCCGCTGGGGTGATCAATACTGTTTACGGACGGGTTGTTTGTCCGGTAGGACCCTGCAAAAAATAATTTTTAGCAATTTAAAAATCCTGACCTACGCAGGTCAGGATTTTTACGTTCACTAGAATCCTAAGCAGTCTCTTCCTTTTTCTTTTTACGGTCTATAGCAATTGTATGAGGTGGTTCTTTCTTCCTGATAGTTTCTCCCGTCACCGTACACTTGGCGATGTCCTCTCGTGAAGGAATATCATACATAACATCAAGCATGACCTCCTCCAGGATTGATCTTAAACCTCTGGCACCTGTATTACGCTCCAGGGCCTCTTCGGCAACTGCTATCAAGGCGTCCTGGGAAAAATCAAGGGTTACCCCATCCAATTCAAACAATTTTTCATACTGTTTGATTAATGCATTTTTCGGTTCGACAAGGATGCGGATTAGTGCATCTTCGTTTAGGGCGTCCAGGGTAACAATTATTGGCAACCTGCCCACAAATTCTGGAATTAGTCCATACCTGAGCAAGTCCTCAGGCAGGATTTTACTTAATATTTCACCGATTTTCCGCTCTTTTCTAACCTTAATATCTGCCCCAAAGCCCATTGCCTTTTTACCGATACGGTTAAATATAATTTTTTCAATACCATCAAAGGCACCACCACAAATAAATAGCACATTGGTGGTATCAAGTTGGATAAATTCCTGATGGGGGTGCTTCCTACCACCCTGGGGCGGTACACTGGCCACAGTCCCTTCCAGTATTTTCAAAAGAGCCTGTTGGACACCTTCACCGGAAACATCCCTGGTGATGGATGGATTCTCTGACTTACGGGCTATTTTGTCAATTTCATCGATGTATACTATCCCTTTTTCTGCCTTTTCCACATCATAATCAGCAGCTTGAATTAGTTTGAGCAAAATATTTTCCACATCCTCACCTACATATCCGGCCTCAGTGAGGGAAGTGGCATCCGCAATGGCAAAAGGAACATTTAAAAGGCGTGCTAGAGTTTGCGCTAAAAGTGTTTTGCCGCTACCGGTGGGACCAAGCATAACGATGTTGCTCTTCTGCAGCTCCACATCATCAATCTTGCCACCAAGGTTGATCCTTTTATAATGGTTATAAACGGCAACAGAAAGTGATTTCTTGGCGCTTTCCTGGCCAATGACATACTGATCAAGGATTTCCTTGATTTCCTTTGGTTTGGGAATATCACCAATGTCAAGACAGAGATCTTCACTCAGCTCTTCCTCAATAATCTCGTTGCACAGCTCGATGCATTCGTCACAGATATACACGCCAGGGCCCGCGACCAGTTTTTTTACCTGATCCTGAAGCTTACCGCAGAAGGAACACTTCAACTGCCCTTTATCGCTAAACATATTTCCACCTCTTTTACCTTTGCTTTCTGACATCATAGACCTCGTCAATGAGCCCGTATTCTTTGGCCTCCTGAGCTGACATGAAAAAGTCTCTATCGGTGTCCAGGGCAATCTTATCCAGAGGCTGGCCGGTATGCCTGGACAGTATTTCATTCAGGGTCCCTTTCATACGCAGAATTTCCCGGGCATGAATCTCAATGTCGGTAGCCTGGCCCTGCACCCCACCCATAGGTTGGTGGATTAGAATGCGGGAATAAGGCAACGAGTAACGTTTCCCCTTGGCCCCGGCAGCCAATAACAGCGAAGCCATGCTTGCTGCCTGACCGATACAGATGGTAGCCACGGGAGGACGTACATGCTGCATGGTATCATAGATGGCCATGCCGGATGTCACCACACCACCCGGTGAGTTAATGTAAAACTGAATATCCTTTTCCGGGTCCTCCGCCTCCAAAAATAGCATCTGCGCAATAATTAGGTTGGCCACGTTATCTTCTATGGTCCCGCCGAGAAAAATAATGCGGTCCTTTAATAGTCTGGAAAAAATATCATATGAGCGTTCACCGCGGTTGGTCTGTTCAACAACAAATGGTATGAGGGTCATTTCAATCTCCTTAAGTACATTTTTTAGAAAGACTTGCTAAATACTATTCCGTTTCCGGTTCAATGGTGTCCTCAATTTCGGGTTCATCTGCTACAACCCCACTGCTCACAGGTTCTTCAGCTTTTTCAATAAATTTTGCGTTATCCGTCAGTAACTGCAAGGTTTTTTCTCTTACAATCTGATCTGTGAGGAAACTAACCTGGGATGCGTTTTCCAACATCCTTTGGATTTCCTCTTCGCCTCCATGATAATATTTGACTACCTTGGCTGCTTCTTCCTTGAGCTCCTCGTCAGTAGCCTGGATGTCTTCAGCCCTGGCTATGGCCTCCATAACCAGGTTTACCCTTGCCGACCATACAGCATCCGGATGCATTTTTTCCCTTAATTCTTCTATGGTGGTATTAGCATATTTCAAATAATTATCCATTGTTGCTCCCTGGCTGTTGATGCGGCCTTCCAGATTGCGCAGCATGTCGTCCAGTTGCACCTCTACCATCGGTTCGGGAACCTCGAGTTCAATGCCTTCAACAATTTTATTGATTATCTCCTGCCTTACCTGGTACTTAGCCTTTTCCTCGGCAGCCTCCTTTAATTTATTCGTTACGTCATTTCTTAATTCCTCCAGGGTATCAAACTCACTGACATCTTTGGCAAACTCATCATCCAATTCAGACAATTCCTTCCGTCTGATAGCCTTCGTAGTTACTGTGAACACTGCCTCTTTACCGGCTAAATCCTTGGCATGATAATTATCTGGAAAGGTTACCTTGACCTCCGTGGTCTCCCCGACCAGGGTGTCTATTAACTGCTCCTCAAATCCGGCAATGAAGCTACCGGAGCCTATCTCCAGGGGAAATTCCTTGCCTTCCCCACCTTTAAAAGTCTCCCCGTCGACGCGGCCAACAAAGTCGATAATAGCCGTGTCACCTCTTTTTACAACCCCTTCATCTAAGGTGATGAATCTGGCGTGTTTTTGTTGCAGGCCGTCTAGAGCTTTTACAACTTCCTCTTCAGAGACATCGGCCGAGGGTTTTGTGACCTCAATTTCTTTATACTGGCCAAGAACCACCTCCGGTTTTACCAGGACGGTTGCTTTTAACAGCACAGGCTTACCTTCCTCGGCCTGTACTACATCAACCTGAGGCTGATCAACCGGTTCAATGCCCGTTTCCACAACTGCCTGATAATAAGCTTCCGGCACAACGGCTTCGATGGCTTCCTCTAGAATGATTTCCTTGCCTACATAACGTTCAAATATTTTTTTTGGTGTTTTGCCTTTACGAAAACCCGGGACATTGTACTTGTGCACAAGCCTGCGGTATGCCTTGTCTACTGCTTTGTCAAACTGTTCAGCCTCCAACTCAATCTCCAATTGAACAGTATTTTTTTCAATCCTTTCAGCACTTGCCTTCACTTATGCTCCCCCTTAAACTGTGTCATTATATAAGGTATTTATTAATAAAAAGGAGAACCCGACTCCACATTAGCAATAAACACCAAATTCTAGTATTAATATTGTAACCAATTTTTTAATTTTATTCTAGTAGGCAGGTATATATTTCCTCCAAAATAAAACTAAAATACCACGACTAAAAAGCCCTGGCGCCTAAAACCTTGATTTAATCAAGGGGCTTTAACATATCTCCAGTTGCTCCAATGACTGCTTTAAAAAAGTTGTTATTAAATTATATCTACAAGGGTAACAATAAGCAATAAAAAAATAAAAATAGATTCATTCTCTGTGAAATCTTAATATTAATAATACCGTTCGTTAAAGCATTAGCAAATAGTATTTCAAGTCTGCATATTTAAGTATGCGTATTTTTCTTGACAACATTCTTATAATTTGCTAACATGTTTTGTGCGGGTAATGGGGAAATTACAGCCCAGTGACTCCCGCATCATGGTGGGTGTAGCTCAGCAGGCTAGAGCACCAGATTGTGGCTCTGGGGGTCGTGGGTTCAAGTCCCATCATCCACCCCATGAAAATAATTGGGGCGTAGCCAAGCGGTAAGGCACCGGTCTTTGGAACCGGCATTTCGTTGGTTCGAATCCAGCCGCCCCAGCCATTTTTAATAGTTCGAAGTTCGAAATGTGGGATTTGATTAAAAAAGAGAATTCATTAAGGGCGAATTCCAGGCAAAAGTCGAATCTCCAGGATGGACATCGAACTTCTAGTTTTGGGCCATTAGCTCAGACGGTAGAGCACCTGACTTTTAATCAGGGTGTCGCTGGTTCGAGTCCAGCATGGCTCACCAAGGTAGGGTTGGGGCTTACCCAAGTTCCAACCCATTTTTAAAAAGGCGG
>JAAYRI010000222.1 GCA_012518875.1 Peptococcaceae bacterium | reverse complement strand
CGAATCACTCAGAGTAGGGGAGGGTGAAGTTGGTGAAGTTGAAGGCATTAATGTCTCCACTCAAGAGGCAGCCGATGAAGCAATCACCATAATCAACGATGCTATCGAAACCGTTTCTGCTGAGCGCTCAAAGCTGGGCGCCATGCAGAACCGCTTAGAACACACCATCGCCAACTTAGGCACATCTGCCGAAAACCTGCAGGCTGCCGAATCCCGCATCCGCGATCTCGACATGGCCCAGGAGATCATGGAATTCACCAAGTCCAACATCCTGAACCAGGCCGCCACCGCCATGCTAGCACAGGCGAACATGGCCCCGCAGACCGTACTGCAGCTACTGGGGTAACTTGTTTTAAAGTGGATGTTTTATGGGGACTTCAAAGAAAAATGGAGTCCCCATTTTTCTTGATTTGCTTGGTTTAAATGCAGTTCAATAGGTATCAATTTTGGGTGAAGGTTGATGGTACCAGGTTGGCTGCAGAAAACATGAAAATTTACCAGGGGGTGGAACATGGGGAGGCCGATGGCAAATTTGGTAGAAGTTATATTATGCAGGTTGATATTTATAGAAGTGCCAAACTGTTGAAGGTGTTGTTGGCTAGGTGCCCATTGAATTTTAAAAGGGTGATGTAGTATGTTGATCGGCGTTTATATTGGACCGGTTAATCCTTTAAAGGTGATGCCAAAAGAACGCAGTTATGCCCTGGCTGCCGAGGCTAAGATGCAGGGTAGCGAGATTGTGTTTTTTGATAAATCAGGCGTGAATTACAAACTACGTCATGTAACTGGGATGGTACGTGAATCAGGTGATTGGTTAGAACGAACATTTCCCTTGCCGGATGTATTAATTGATGAAAATTTAACACTTTTGCGGGAATTAAACAAAGATATTCCAGAGGTACAGTTTTTGGCATCAGAAGTTCCTTTATTACGGTATGGATTGCCTAATAAACTAAAAATGTATGATAAGTTGATCGAGGCTGGGAAATATAGCAAAAACATACCCCCTTATGCAATAGTAGAAGGGCCGCAAATTGTGTTCGATTATATTGGTAAGTATGGGGATATTGTTCTTAAACCTGTTGGTGGCAGTCAAGGAAAGGGGATCGCTTTCGTGCGGCCTAGGAAATCTTATTATCATATAAGCCAACACACAAATAAGCATAAATTTAATAAAAAAGAATTTTCTAGATTTGTAAACCTTATTATTCGCGACAAGGATGCTAAAGATGCCATCATTGTTCAACCATACTTAAAATGCAGAACTAAGTTTGGCCAACCTTTCGATTTCCGAATTCATATTCAAAGGAATGGGGAGGGGAAATGGTCGCTTACCAAGATATATCCTAGGATAGGTGACAAACGAAGTATTCTCAGCAATATCAGTCAGGGGGGTACCACAACAGATATTTGGTACTTTTTGCTTTTAGAATACGGTAAAAGAGCACAAAGAATTTATGATACACTTTGTAATTTAGCTTTGGAAATTACCGAACACGTAAATGGTTTTTATCCATACCCACTAGATGAAGTTGGGGTTGATCTAGCAATTGATCAAAATGAACGGATCTGGTTGTATGAAGTAAATGCTGGCCCGCAAACCAAACACCATGAATGGGACCGGGCTAGAAATACAATAGCCTATGCTCTCTATATTGCAAATCAAGCTGCAACAAAAAAATTAACGGAAAAGTTATATCTGTTAGCGAATAAACTTAATGTTGCACTAGATATGCTAACTGGTGATTCTAGTAAAGCTGATGGGGTTGGTCTATTTTCTAGTTTTTCTAACGGATTTTTGCGCATTGAGGATCAACTTAAACCACGTTATCCTTATTTGAAAGAAAGTAAGCTCGAAGGGTTAACTAATTCAGTTGTTGGGCTGGTTAAAAAAATTGAAAATGGTGCTGAATTTCAGTCATCTATTGTAGAACTTCGCAGAAAGTATAACTTATGGCTTGAAGAACTCAAGGGGGCAATTTATATACCTGCACCGCAATCTATTGAATAAGAATTTATTAAAACCGTAAAAAATGATGGAGGCGTTTCGTTTGGGTGAATTTAATCACGATGTTATCGATAAGATTACTGCGGCGGTTGATACTGGCTGTGAAGCGGTGGAACACCTGGTGGCCTTGAATAATGAATCAATGGAGATATCGTTCAAATTTGCGCTGGAAACTTTCGAAATGTTATTTGTAGTACAACAAACGCTAATAAATTTACAGGAACAACTAGGAGGGGTAGATATTACGCAGCCATTGCAGCCCCTAATTAATTCATTTACTTCAATAGCAGATGCTTTTGAGGCAGGAAACAAGGAATTGTACAATGTTGCAATATACGACATATATTCACAGTACATGACATTTTATACCCATTTTACAAAGAATGCTAAAGTTTTACTTTAGGCGGTGAAGCAATGAGTCTTGTTCTTTTCGAAAAAGTAATAGGGTTGTTAGACACTATACAAGAGAGAATAGAACAGCTTGATAAAGCAAGGTCTGTTGTAGATTTTGATATCATCAACAAAGAATTGAACAATGTTGCTACTGCAATAAGCAGCGTACAAAAAGTTAAAGAACTT
>JAAYRI010000149.1 GCA_012518875.1 Peptococcaceae bacterium | reverse complement strand
TGCTATAATGTCAAGCAGAGGGCCTAAAATAACTATATATAGCCTGTAGTGGGGTTTTACATAAAGGAGGAAAGCTATTGACGGCCAAAAACGGAATTGGTATTGGTTTATTGGGCATGGGCACCGTAGGGCGCGGTGTCTATCGTATTCTGAATGACAACAAAGGTGATATTGAACAAAAAATCGGGGCGCCAATTGTGATCAAAAAAATACTGGTACGGGATGTTTCTAAAGACCGTGGCTTAGAAATAAACAGTAATTTGCTGACCACAAATGTTAGCGACATACTCAGTGATCCTGAAATAGACATTGTTGTGGAGGTGATTGGCGGGATAAACTCAGCCTTAGAATATGCACTGGAAGCCCTAGAGAAAGGCAAAAGTGTGGTCACGGCCAACAAGGATATGATTGCCCTCCATGGCAAGGAGCTATTTGAGGCGGCAAAGGCCGGTAAACGGGACCTTTTTTTTGAAGCCAGTGTAGCCGGTGGTATACCGATAATTAGGCCACTGAAAGAGTGTTTGGCTGCCAACCGTGTCACCCAGTTGATCGGCATAATTAACGGAACTACTAATTATATGCTGACTAGAATGAACGAGGAGGGTCTTGGTTTTGCCCAGGCACTTGAGGAGGCTCAATCTTTGGGATATGCTGAGGCGGATCCCAGCGCTGATGTAGAGGGTTATGATGCGGCGCGAAAACTGGCCATTTTGGCTTCTATTGCTTTTAACACCAGGGTCTCCCTGGATCAGGTATATGTTGAAGGGGTAACCCAGGTTACCGCAGAAGATATTACCCATGCCGCCAATCTCAATTATGTGATCAAACTCCTGGGCATCGCCAGAGATAGCAGGAATGGCATTGAGGTCAGGGTCCATCCGGCCTTACTGCCAAAAACCCATCCCCTGGCATCTGTAAAAGATGTCTTTAACGCCATATTTGTTACTGGTGATGCAGTAGGGGATGTCATGTTTTATGGTCGGGGGGCTGGTGAATTGCCCACAGCCAGTGCAGTAGCAGCAGATGTGATGAAGGCAGCCCGCAACCTGCTACACACCTGTACGGGGATGATTGGGTGCACATGTTTTGCCGACAAAACGGTAAAATCCATGGGGCTTACATCAACCAAGTATTATATACGTCTTGGTGTAGCTGACAAGCCTGGTGTTTTGGCCAGCATTGCCTATGTTTTTGGTAAAAATGATGTCAGCCTGGCCTCAGTAGTCCAGCATAGCTCCGGTGAAGCAGCTGAACTTATTTTAATTACACATGAGGTTCTGGAGAAAAACCTGCAGGAGGCGCTGAAAGGGATCAAAGAGCTACCAGTGGTGAATGAAATATCTAATGTAATTAGGGTTGAGGAACACTGATACAGGAGGGTTGCCTGTAATGATCCGAGTGCAGGTGCCGGCTACAACAGCAAATTTGGGGCCTGGTTTTGATTGTATCGGTATGGCCCTGGAGCTTCACAATGTGGTCGAAATGACCCCTATTTCCCGTGGAATGTCAATAGAGGTGTTTGGGGAAGGTGCTTCAACCATACCAAAGGATGAAAACAACCTGGTGTATCAATCTGCCAGGCATGTTTTTAACCAGGCGGGTTGCTCTATAGCTGGGCTAAAAATTCGACTCTTCAACCAGATTCCTATAGCACGTGGGTTGGGTAGCAGCACGGCAGCAATTGTCGGCGGTATAATTGGCGCCAACATGCTTACCGGCAGAAAATTATCTGTTCGGGATATGATTACACTGGCCAGCTCTATTGAGGGACATCCTGATAATGTCACCCCGGCGATACTAGGCGGGATTGTGGTCTCAGTTAATGACAGCGGTGAAATAAGATATTTAAAAATAGAGCCGCCTAGTAAATTAAGGGGAGTTGTGGCCATACCAGACTTTAACCTCGTCACTAAAGCATCAAGAGAGTTAATCCCTTCCCAGATACCGTTCCAAGATGCCGTGTTTAATGTGGGGCGGGTGGCGTTGCTCGTAGCAGCCTTACACCAAGGGGATTTGAGTATGCTCAGTGTGGCCATGGAAGACCGGCTGCATCAAACCTTCCGTTCGCCCCTTATTCCGGGGTTAAAAAAGGTTCTTGCAGCAGCCAAACTGGCTGGAGCCCGGGGGGTGACACTAAGCGGATCGGGGCCCTCTGTTATAGCTTTTGCAGATGCCAATTTTGAACTAATTGCCCGGGTTATGGGTGACACCTTTCGTCAGAATGGCGTAATGCCAAAGGTTCTGGTACT
Organism: Peptococcaceae bacterium; assembly: GCA_012518875.1. Lineage (GTDB taxonomy): Bacteria > Bacillota > Desulfotomaculia > Desulfotomaculales > Pelotomaculaceae > Syntrophopropionicum. The sequence goes on along the minus strand of JAAYRI010000149.1, from coordinate 739 downwards.
AAAACCAAGCCCAATTGGGGCCCGGGCCTTGGAAATCAAGTAAAAAGGTTTGCCGATTGTATGATCTGATAGCTTGACTGATTAAATAATAAAATTTATTATAATACTTGTAGAAAAACATTGTTGCAGGTCAGAACAAAGGAGATAATCATGCTAGTAGTGCAAAAATATGGGGGCAGCTCTGTTGCTGACCCCGAACGGATCCACCGTGTGGCGGGGAGAATTGCCGCCGTACAGGAAGAAGGCCATGACATAGTGGTAGTTGTTTCAGCTATGGGTGACACCACAGATGAGTTAATTAGTCTTGTTAATAAAATAACAGATACACCCTCAGATAGGGAACTGGATATGCTTCTTTCCACTGGTGAACAAGTTTCTATTGCTCTGCTGGCAATGGCTATCAAGGAATGCGGCAGTCCCGTTATTTCTTTAACGGGCCCCCAGGCGGGGGTTATTACAGATGGTGTCCACAGTAAAGCAAGGATATTAAATATTAATACAGGACGGCTGAGGGCGGAGCTCGCACAGGGAAATATTGTTGTGGTGGCCGGTTTTCAGGGTATTGAACAGACGGGCAAGGATATTACGACCCTGGGCCGGGGCGGTTCCGATACTACTGCCGTAGCCCTGGCGGTGGCACTCCAGGCAGATTTGTGTGAAATTTATACTGATGTTGATGGGGTTTACACCACAGACCCGCGTATGGTGCCGGAAGCACGCAAGCTTAATGCCATATCCT
>JAAYRI010000148.1 GCA_012518875.1 Peptococcaceae bacterium | reverse complement strand
GGAAAAATGTCTCCAGGACAACAGGGTCAATTACATCAGTTTGACAGACAAGGGCCTGGCACTAAAACCAATTTTTGATCACATTTCAAAGAAACTGGACCTGTTGTTTTATGGTGACCTGACAAATAAAGAGGCAGTAGCCTTTGAAAAAATGTTATTTAATATTAAAGAGAGGTTGGACAAAGAAGGGTAACTATACTTGAACCCTTGATGATAGTTGGATATCAAACTACAATATTGATATAGGATTGAGTAGGTACATAGCCTCATAAAGCAAAGAAAGGGAAAATCCTGGACTTTGAATCTTAAAAGGAGGGATCCTAAATGAAGTTGGAAATCACTAAAGAAGCAAGGGAATTTATTCAAAGCAAAAATAATGTTGTAACTGTGGAATCAGTGTCAATGGCTAGCTGTTGCGGCTACAGCAATGAACCACTCGTGTTTGGGTATAAACCCGCCGAACCCGAGAGATACGAGGAAGTTACTGTTGATGGGGTTAAGGTTTATGTTTTTAGAGATGGGGCTGTTTTTGCCCCGGATGGGGCCAGGATTTGCCTGGGAGATAACAACTCACCATATAAGGTTTTGATTATTGAAGGGCTCAGATACCGGGATTGTATTGACAGCCCTGTACCCAGTGTCCAGGCATGAAAGAATAGGGAGATAAAATAGAGAATTAGCTTTCTTTGGGGGCGATTGGCTAACCCAGCCGGTTGCCCCTTTGCTATCTGATGGGTGTGTCCATGGGTAGTCTATTATTTTGGCAGACCTTCATTGACAATTTATCGTGTCTATGATTATATTTTCATGTAGTCAGGTTAAAAAAACAACAACCGGAGGGTTATCTTTTGTCAAATCTACCGGGTGACAGGGCTAAATCCAGGTATGTGGAAGACACATTTAATTCCATAGCAAAAAGATATGATCTGATGAACACATTAATGACTTTTGGTCTAGATAAATCCTGGCGCAGACTTGCTGTGAAACTTTCCAGACTAAAGGAAGGCGGCAAAGGCCTTGACGTTTGTTGTGGAACAGGGATGTTGACTTTGGAACAAGCCCGGGTGGCAGGGCCGGCAGGGAAAATAACCGGGCTGGATTTTTCCAGAAATATGATTGAAATGGCCCAACAAAATATCAAAGACCTTTCTTTTAGGGATAACATTCAGTTTGTTCAAGGTGATGCTATGGATCTGCCCTTTGAAAACAACTGCTTTGATTGTGTTACCGTAGGATGGGGATTGCGTAATGTTCCTGATGTTTTAAGGGTTGTGCAGGAAATGGCCCGTGTGGTTAAACCGGGTGGAAAGGTAATATCACTTGATATGGCCCAGCCGGTGGTCCCTGTTTTTAAGGAATTCTACTGGTTGTGTTTCGATAGAATTATTCCTACCGTGGGCAAACTATTATCAGGCAACAAAAAGGCCTACAAGTATTTCTATAATTCGGCCCGTGGTTTTATGTGCCAACAGGAGCTGGCGGATTTATTTGCCCAGGCGGGTTTGGATGAAACCCGATATCTAAACCTTTGCGGTGGTGTGGTGGCGATTGTAGAGGGGAAAAAACCATTGTAGATGGATCAACTGGTGATAGATAAATCAAATATAGGGCTAAGGGTGTCCGAATTATGTTTAAGGAATATATTTCTGACCAGAATATGATCGATATGGCTGATGAGGTATCCCAATCTATGGATGCTGAATCTCTTGAAATAGGAAATGATCTTTACGATCGGGGCCGGGTTGAATGGGCCAAGTTGTTTGGTGACAGGATTTACTCGGTGGTCGATGATGGGGAAAAAAACACCGTGGTTATCCACACCGATAATTTTGCAAACAGCATCTGTGCTTGTGCAAAAAGGCATTTTTGTGAACATATAGCCGCCGTTTTTCTCCATTACTATGAACAGTGGTTAAAGTCAAAGAAAACCCACTCCACTACAGGCTTGCCTCCGGGTGGGAAAAATCCCCTTTTCCTCATAAAAAACCGGGCTTTGGATATACCAATCACAGAAGAAGGGCCGGCTGAATACTGGCACGAGTATTTTACACGTGAATATGTGCAACTGCAGGAGGTTTGGAAGCATAACCCACAATACATGAGGTATCAAATAGATGAATTATGCTCCGCTGCCTTGGGATTTAATGCATTTATCAAGCAGGTGTCTGCCCGCAGTAACGGGTGGTCTTTCACCGGTAATGATCTGTACCTATTCCATAGCATACTCTTTTATATGATCAGATTGGAAAAGACTGCGAGAAATAGAAGTTTGTCAAATAGTTTGTCTAATACTGTTAGGTATCAAGCAAAAATTATTGAAAATGACCTGATGGAAGCCCTGGATGCAATGGTATCCACCAATTGGCAGGTAAAACACCGGCCGATTTTTCAGGAGGCTGTGGATTTAGTACGGGCGAGCTTCCTGGAGGATAAAAACCAGTTGTTTGCCTGGTCTAATATATACCACCAGGTATGTAATAACCTTTTTGATGGCCAGCAGGTGGCAGATGAAATGTCCCACCTGGAAGAAACAATAAAAGGGCTAAAGGAAAGCCGGCAAGAGTACTACATGGTGGCTCTAGTATTGGCCAATCTGAAAATGTGGGCCCAAAAGAGTGATGAGGCCCTGGCTATTTTGCAAAAGACAAGAAAAAAGAAGATTGAGGATCTGCTTCCCTTCCTACAGATCCTGGCCAGGGAGGAGGAATGGGAAAACCTTCTGATTTGGCTTCGCTGGCTTGACGAAGAAATAATAGGGACAAATTTTGTTCTTTTTAAAGGTATTTGCAAATGCTGTGTTCAGGGGGTTAAAAAAAACCGGGAATGTAGCAGGGAGTTCATTAGTCTTCTCCAGTCCTGGCTTCCCCGCAGCTTCGACTTTTATGCAGAGTGCCTGCTGGAAGAGGGGTTGTCCAGGGAATGGGTTGAACTGCATATTAGTGGCCTGGTTCATGATTGGCAGAGTGTCGATAAAGGTGTTTTGCGGCACCTGGAGTCTAAGGATCCGGCAGCTCTAATGCCCCTATATCACCAGTGGGTAGCGAGGCTTATTGATAGAAGAAAGCGGAAGTCCTATGTTGAAGCAGTTAGATTGCTGAAAAAACTGCGTACCTTATACAACAGGCAAAGGATGGGCAGGGAATGGCGGGCATTTATTTCCCGCCTGGCCTCCCACTACCCGCGCTTGCGGGCATTACAGGAAGAGTTAAGGAAAGGAAAGTTGATTTCATAATGGCGGTTGGCAGCATTAATGTTACTTCTGCCTGGGTTTCCGGTAAGGGCCTCGTGCTCTGGGACAACAGCGGGGGCATAAACAGTGACAATTTGAAATACCAGCTTTTTGCCAGGCACAAACCTTCTTACTATGGGACATTTATAGACACCGTCAGCTACCGGGAGAAAGAGGTTGTTTTCCTTTCACCCTTGACTGCTCTTGATTTCTTTACCACGCAAACCTGGTCGGGGGGGACGAACTGGTGCTGGGGTAGGCAGATCGCCAAGCTGATGGAAATAGCCCCCCATCTGAAGAAAGCCCTGGTTAGTGGACATTGGAAACCAGACTTTCGCAAGTGGCAGAAGGGTCGGAGGGGTTGGCTTGTGGAGTGGAACGGTGCCCCTGATGGCAAGGATATAGCGACTGGGGTGCCATTTGTTAGTGAATGGGCTAGTTTGATTATTAATGAACTGATCGAGGTGCACCCGGAAATCAGCCAGGCCTGGCAACAGATCCTGTTCTCTTACCCTGTACTCACCTCCGGCTGGGGCCAGCTCCAGCCGATAACTGATGATGAAGAAATCTGGCTGGAGAAAACCGGCTGGAAACCAGACCTTACACCTTTCACGGTCTGTTTGGAACTAGCGGAACCAGAAGAAAATGGCTCCGCCTGGTGTCTTAATGTTATGCTCAGGGATAAACAGGATCCCAATATTGTGGCTATTTGGGGGCCTGGTGAATCAGATCTGGCGGTTGAAATGCCGCCAAAATGGCGGTATTTTGGTGGTCGAGTGGAACGTGAAATAAAAGGATGGATTGGTGTTCTACCTTGGTTGGAAGAAACCGCCGGGGAACGGATGGAGGGCTTCACAGGGCTGCGCTGCAAACTAAGTGAGGCTGAAGCTTGGGATTTTCTCCATGAAGGTGCGATCCAGCTGGCCCAGGCCGGGCATACTGTTTTTCTGCCCAGGTGGTGGGAGGAAATAAAAATGCTTCTACCGACACTTAAAATCAGGACCCATTCTTCCGTGGGTTCCTGGGAGGAAAGCCGGTTGGGATTAAGCCAGATTATTCAGTTTGACTGGAACCTGGCCGTTGGTGGCCTGGAACTATCGGAAGAAGAGTTCCGGCAGGTTGTAGAAAAAAAAAGGCGTCTAATCAAGATTCGAGGCCATTGGATACAATTGGACCCAGCCTTTTTAAAAAAAGCCCGGCAATTTATGGGGAAAAAGGATAGCGCCTCACTGGGAAAAATCCTGCATTTGAGCCTTCTCACCCCTGATGCTCCGCCTGCAGCCAAACGGGACCTAGATGGGGAGGAGTCACTGCGGATAGAGGTAGAGCTTGGCGGGCAGTTGGCGCAGATGGTAGAACAGCTACATAATCTTTCCCAGATTCCTCTCCTGGAAACCGCGGCTTCATTTCGGGGTACCCTGCGCAGGTACCAGCAGACGGGGGCTTCCTGGCTATTGTTCCTGCGCCGTTTCGGCCTGGGCGGCTGTCTGGCAGATGATATGGGCTTGGGGAAAACCATACAGTGGATTGCCTACCTTTTAAAGGTTAAAGAAAGTGAACATCCGGTTGTCCCTTCCCTTTTGATTTGCCCAACCTCTGTGCTGGGCAACTGGCAAAAGGAACTGTCACGTTTTGCTCCGGATCTGAGGGTACAGCTTCATTACGGCCCCCAGCGGGTAAAAGGCCCTAATTTTCTTCAATCTGTCAAGGATGTGGATCTGGTGATTACCTCTTACAATCTGGCTCACATAGATGAGGAAGAATTATCCCAGGTGGAATGGGATTGTATATGCCTGGACGAAGCCCAAAATATCAAAAACGCCTACACGAAACAAGCTGCTGCAGTAAAGAGGTTCAGGTGCGGCCATCGCATCGTTATGACGGGTACCCCTATGGAAAACCGCCTTACAGAGCTATGGTCGCTTTTTGATTTTATCAATCCTGGCTATTTAGGAAGTAGTGGGGAATTCAGTCGCAAATTCGTCAGTGTGATTGAAAAAAAGGGAGATGCACAGGATATTGAACGGGTGCAAAAGCTAATCCGGCCTTTTCTGCTGCGGCGGGTTAAAAGTGACCCAACTATTGAATTGGATCTACCGGAAAAGCAGGAACAGAAAGAATATGTCCCTCTGACAGTGGAACAGGCTTCTCTTTATGAAGGCATCCTGCAGGATCTATTTGAAAGGTTGGAAAAATCTGATGGTATGGCCCGTCGGGGGTTAATCCTGGCCACCCTGAGCAGGCTAAAACAGGTCTGTGCCCACCCGGCACTTCTATTGAAAGAAGACCAGCCGGATAATATCAGCGGGCGTTCTAAGAAGGTAGAACGTCTTTTAGAGATGATAGCAGATCTTCGTCAGCAGGGGGACAGCTGCCTCATTTTTACCCAGTTTATCCGGATGGGCAGGTTGCTGCAGGAGGCATTGATGGAAGAACTGGGGGAACAGTCTTATTTCTTGCACGGGGGCACACCAAAGAAGAACCGGGATGAGATGATTAACCGTTTTCAGGATTTAAATGCCGGAGACAACTTTAATATTTTTATCCTTTCCCTAAAAGCAGGCGGTCTGGGCCTGAATCTTACCGCTGCCAACCATGTGTTTCATTATGATCGTTGGTGGAACCCGGCTGTTGAAAATCAGGCTACCGACCGTTCCCACCGCATTGGACAAACCCGCCATGTGATGGTCCATAAATTCATCAGCCTGGGTACCATGGAAGAGCGCATCGACGAAACATTAGAGCGCAAGTCAAGTTTGAGCGAGAAAATTGTGGGTGGCAGCGAGGCCTGGATTACGGAAATATCCACTGCCCAGTTGCGAGAGCTTTTCACCCTTCGCAAAGAATGGATCGGTTTATAAACAACAGCAGGCTAGGGGGTTTGAAAGGTGGGACGGAAAAAACAAAATAAAAAAAATAAAAGGAGACGGGTTGAGGAATCTGCTGGGACAGTTTTGGATGATATCCCCAAAAAAGGTGGGCCATCCGGACAGAAGGACTTTAATCATCTGTCCCCTGAATGGCGTAAATTATATAAACTGATAACCCGCCACTTAAACCAGCGCTAATAGCTTCAAGCCCTCTAATATATAGACATCCTGATATGTCTTTTTACAGGGGGCAGCTCCCTTTGTCTCTGCAATAACAATAAGAAAGCCCCCGGCTGGTTCCGGGGGCTTTGCCTATATTCATAAAAAAATTGAATAAAGTTGTCACAGAGTTAGGATAATAACCCTATGAACACCATGTTAACATACACGCTATTTAGCACAATTTTCAATCAAGCCCCATTTCCAACGAGGTATCGTGGAAACGAGGTTTTGTTTTTTAACACACTGGCAAAGGGTGGGTTTAAGTGAAAAGTAATACAGGGAATTTATTGTTAACCCTTACGGCATTATTTATTGTTACTGTTTTTGGCGCCATGTTTTTAGCGGGTAGGAATTCAACTACTGCCTTATCCAACTCCTGGTTCTTTCAGTCCAGGCGGTGTGAAGCGCCTGAATATGAACCAGGTAGGTATATTACCATTCTTGATGAACAAGAAAACGTGATATCAATGATGTCCCGTGGGGTGCATGCAGGTGATGAAATTTACACTGCTGAAGGCAGGATTTACCGGCTGAAGAAAGTGGAGGGTGAGCAAGCGAAGGCGCAGTTTCTAGGGATGGATCCACAAATAGTAGCCTTAAATGAATTTTTTGCCACCCAGGAGGTGCCTGTGGTAGGGAGGAATACCGAAAAAAGCCAGGCGGCACCTGCCAACTTCGCCATTTATCACACCCATACAGATGAATGTTATGTCCCTAACTCCGGTACCCATACCTTGAAGTTTCATGGCGGTATTTTACAGGTGGGTACAGTAATGGCCGAACATTTGAGACAGGCTGGAATGTTCGTAAACCACGATGTAACCCGTCATGACCCCCATGACAATAATGCTTACGTGCGATCCCGCAGAACAGCTGTGAAACTTTTAAGCAGTAAACCAGCAGCACTATTTGATGTTCACCGTGATGGGATACCCGATCCAAATTATTATAGAGTGAACATCGATGGTAGGAGTGTGGCCAGCATTCGTCTGGTGATTGGGCGTCAGAACCCCGGTATGTCTGCAAATCTGGGATTTGCCAAACAGATGCTGGCATCAGCAAATAATGCCCATCCCAAAGTGGTGAAAGAAATTTTTGTGGGCAAGGGTGACTTCAACCAGGACCTATCGCCTACTGCCCTATTGATAGAGGCCGGTACTCACACCAACAGCAGGGAGGAGGCTGAACGGGGTATAGGTTTATTCGCAGACCAGGTGCCCATAGCTATGGGAATCAATACTGTTACCCCTGCCCCAAAGAGTACTGTAACAGCCCCAGCTAAATCTAAAGGTGCTGCCGGCGGGGCATGGAGGGCGGTAGGTTGGATTTTGGGCACAACTGCTGCCGGTGCTCTGGCGTTTTTGCTGATTAACAAGGAAAACCTGCCCGACCTGGGAAAAAGGTTAAGGGACTTCGGCAGGGAGATTGTGCCCCTGATTCCACGTCCAGCGGCACGTAAACTGGGCCAGGATATTGGGAAAAAGGGAAAAAAAGAGGAAGAATAGAAGTGGGGCCAAACAAAATATCCTTTACCCGATAATAAATAGTGTTATAATTGCCTGGGTGGTATACCAAGAGAAGGATATGGAGATGTTTTAGTATGGTTCATGTTTATGCCCTTAATGGCTTTAACATTGCGGTGGACGGTAACAGTGGCTGTATACACGTGATAGATGATTTGGCCAGGGATATGCTGGTATATTTCCAGGGACCCTTTACCTGTGAGCAGGCCATCCAAAAACTGCGAGGGAAGTATGCAATAGAAAATATTAGGGATGTTTGGCAGGAGATCAACACACTGATACAAAAAAGTTTGCTATTCTCCCCTGAAATTCAGGTGCCCCATTGGGATTGGGGAAATAATGGCTTAAAGGCCCTTTGTCTTCATGTGGCCCATGATTGTAACCTGATGTGTGAATATTGTTTCGCCTCTAAAGGGAGCTACAATGTGGATAAAAAACTGATGCCCGAAGAAATCGCCTTTAAGGCCGTGGATTTTCTTGTCGAAAATTCAGGCAAAAGGGAGAATATCGAGATAGATTTTTTCGGTGGTGAGCCGCTGCTTAATTTTGGGGTTGTAAAAAAGACTGTGGAATATGCAAGGAAAATAGAAACCCGCACCGGTAAAAAATTTTACTTTACCATTACCACTAACGGTACCCTTTTTGATGAAAATAATATTGCCTATATCAATGAAAATATGGACAATGTGGTGATTAGCATCGACGGGCGCAAAACAGTACATGACGCCATCAGGTATAATGCTGCAGGCCGGGGTACATATGACAAAATATTGGCTGATGCCTTGCGGCTGGTCCGTTCCAGGGGGAATAAAAGTTATTTTATCCGAGGTACCTTTACCGCCCGGAATACGGATTTTTCCCAGGATGTGTTGCATCTTGCCGACCTGGGATTTAATGAAATATCAATGGAGCCGGTTGTTGGTACTGGGGAAGATTTTCATATTCGTGAGGAACATATTCCGGGGATTATTGCGGAGTATGAACGACTTGCTTATGCTTATATAACAAGGATTAGGGAAGAGAAGCCCTTTCGATTTTATCACTTTAACCTGGACATTTATCAGGGGCCATGTCTATATAAAAGGATTTCTGCCTGCGGCGCCGGAATAGAATATTTTGCCGTGACACCGGAGGGGCACCTGTATCCCTGCCACCAGTTTGTGGGGCAGGAGGAATTCCAAATGGGCAGCCTGGACACAGGCGTAAAAAACAATATCCTGGTGGGACAGTTTGGACAGGCCAACATATTAAATAAGGAAGATTGCCGTAATTGCTGGGCAAAGCTTTACTGTTCCGGTGGCTGTCATGCCAATTC
>JAAYRI010000147.1 GCA_012518875.1 Peptococcaceae bacterium | reverse complement strand
GTTACTATGGCTCTAAGGCATTTTGATTTGTTGATTAAGAATAAAGGGGAAAATGTGGCTGTGCGGGAAATGCGCAAGCACACCGCCTGGTACATAAAAGGGTTGCGCGGGGCAGCCCGCTTGAGGGAAGCAGTAAACAGGGCTGAAACCCAGGAAGAGATAAAAAATTTGTTGGGACAGTTACTGAATTAACTGCGCCCAGAGGCAATGGCCCTATCAATATTGGATATATTGGAAAAATAAATAGTGTAAAGACCCGGCGGCCACTTGAAAAAGGCCGTTATTTTTTATAGAATTTGTCTGAGCACAACTATGTGCACATAATTAATCTAATATATGGGTAGAAGAATTATGGGTATTTATTTTCTTAAAGGGGGATATTATGGAACTAATCCGCCTGGGGGAAAAGATAATCAGCAGGCGCAAAATTGACCAGGCAGTGAATAAAATCCTCAGCTTAAGAATGAAAGGCATGTCCCAAACAGAGGTGGCCCAGCGTTTGGAGATTGATCGGACCCTGGTCTGTCGCTTGGAAAATTTGGGGGAATTGAGAAAGGGACGCAGCCTGGCTGTTGTTGGTTTCCCTGTTCTGAACAAAAAAGAGGTTGAGGAGGCGCTGGAACAGGAAGGCGTGGATCTAGTTTTTATAATGTCTGAAAAAGAACGCTGGCAATTTGTAAAACAGAAGAGTGGGGTTGATCTTTTTGACTCCATTATGGAACAGATTGCCAGGGTTCATGCCTATGATCAGGTGATTGTTATCGGCTCCAACCAGCGCATCAAGGTGTTTGAAGCTGTGCTCGACAAGGAGGTAATCGGGTTTGAAATTGGCGAGTCACCCATACGGGAGGATAAGGTTGTCAAAATAGCGGATCTGATGAAATTGGTTAGGGCAGTTAAGGAATAGGGGGAACTCTCTTGCAAAATTTTGCCTTCATGATTCACCCCATGGATGTGGGTGATGTTGCCAGAAAATTTAAACTTGCCAAATACCTGCCCCAGCGGGCGCTGGAGCGGGCCTTTGCTTTACTTCCTTCAATGAAGGTGTCCCACATTACCGGTATCCGTTCGTCATACGGAGAAGCAGAGGGATGGTTTATCGCTTGCCCACTTACCACCAGACTGATGACCAGCATGCCCTCAGGCTATGTGATCAGGAAAATTATTCAAGGGGGTCGTGTCGCAGAAAAACTCGGCGCCAAAATATTTGGGCTGGGGGCTTTTACTAAGGTAATTGGTGATGCCGGTATTACTGTTGCTAAAAACCTGAATATACCGGTGACAACCGGGAACAGCTATACGGTAGCAACTGCCGTTGATGCTACCAGGGAAGCAGCTCGGGTGATGGGGCATGACCTAAAAAAATCCTCTGTGGTAATAATGGGTGCGACAGGTTCCATTGGTCGCGTGTGCGCTATGATATTGGCCGGAGAGGCAAGGAACATGACCCTTGTGGCTCGTAATAAGCGCAAGCTTGAGGATCTGGCTGCCGGCATTCTTTACGAAACGGGGCTGGCCGTCAAAATTACCTCCGATAGTAAGAGAGCATTGAGCAATGGGGATGTGGTTATAACCGTTACCAGTGCAGTTGATACGGTAATCGAGCCTGAGGACATCAAAACAGGTGCTGTAATATGTGATGTTGCCCGCCCACGGGATGTATCAAAACGTGTTTCCGAGGTGCGGAAGGATGTTCTGGTTATTGAAGGCGGTGTGGTTGAGGTGCCTGGGGATGTCGAATTTAACCTGAACTTTGGCTTTCCTCCGGGGACTGCTTACGCCTGTATGGCGGAAACAATGATCCTGGCCCTTGAAGAACGCTATGAGAGCTTCACCCTCGGCCGGGATTTGGGCATAGAGCAGGTAGAAGAAATTGCCGGCCTGGCTAAAAAGCATGGTTTTAAATTAGCTGGTTTCCGTAGCTTTGGCAAAGCAGTCACAGTCAAGGAAATTGAAGGAATAAAGCTATCTGCTAGAAATGCGCAATTGATTCCTGCCCTGGCAAAATAACGAGTAAATCCAGTCCTAAAATCGCCTTGACAAAGGGGAAGCATCTACTTATAATGTTGGGCAAAGAAAGTAGTTATCATTGTTAAGTTGCCGGGCAAAGGAATTGACGGGCAGGCATATTTTTTAAGGATGTGCCATACAAGCACTGCAAAGCAAGGTTTTTGCAGTGCTTTAAGTGTAGTTTAGGGACTTTTTTCGCTGTTGCCGAATAATGAGCAGGTTGGCACATATATTGTTTGTAATGTTATTCCAGAGATAAGGAGATTGAACAGATGTATGAAAATGATGTAATGCTAACTTTGAACGGCCTAAAAAGGCTTGAGGATGAGCTGTCACATCTGAGGTCCGTAAAGAGGCGGGAGGTTGCTGAACGGATTAAGCAGGCGATAGAATTTGGTGACATTAGCGAAAATTCGGAATATGAAGACGCTAAAAATGAACAGGCTTTTATTGAGGGGCGCATTTTAACTCTGGAGAAAATGTTGCGCAATGCGAAAATTATTGATGATGAGAATCTGGACACAAAGTGTGTGTACATTGGTTCAACAGTTTTGCTCAAAGATCTTGAGTGTGGCGACGAGGTGAAATATACTATAGTAGGGTCAGTGGAGGCTGATCCTGATGCTAATAAGATATCAAATGTCTCGCCGGTAGGAAAGGCGATCATTGGTCAGCCAAAAGGCAGCATTGTTGAGGTTGATGTGCCGGCAGGACAATTAAAATACCAGATTGTGGATATATTGAGGTAAGTTAATCTTTGGGGGGTTTATTTTGGCGCAGAAGAAAAAAGGGGCAGACAGTTTTTCCAGTGATTCCACGACCAATGTTAAAGCTGAGGATCTGAATGAGTTAATGCAGATCCGCCGGGAGAAAATCACTGATATCAAAAATAAGGGAATCGAGCCCTATGGGGGGCGTTTTGAACGCTCCCATCTGGCGCGCTATGTCTTAGACAATTTTGATGAAATGGAAAATAAGCCTGTGATCATGGCCGGTAGGATTATGTCCAAGAGAGGTATGGGCAAGGCATCCTTTGCCCACATACAAGACTCCACCGGTCAGATTCAGATTTATGTCCGGTCTAATGATGTTGGCGCCGAGCAGTATGATTTTTTTGGCAAGCTGGATATTGGCGACATAATAGGTGTGCGGGGCAATGTGTTCAAGACCCGCATGGGGGAAATAACTGTTGCTGCTTCAGAGTTTAAACTGCTGGCCAAATCCTTGCGGCCGTTGCCTGAAAAATGGCATGGTCTAAAGGATGTGGAACTGCGCTACAGACAAAGATATGTCGATTTGATTGTAAACCCTGGGGTTAAAGAGGTGTTTGTTACAAGAAGCAAAATTGTGAGGGCCATACGTAGTTTTCTTGACGGTAAAGGCTTTCTGGAGGTTGAGACCCCGATGATGCAGGTTATTGCCGGGGGTGCCACAGCCAAGCCTTTTATCACCCATCACAATGCCCTGGATCTGGATTTGTTTATGAGAATAGCGCCGGAACTTTATCTAAAGAGGCTTCTGGTAGGCGGGTTTGATAAGGTTTATGAAATCAACCGCAATTTCCGTAATGAGGGCATTTCTACCAAGCATAACCCTGAATTTACAATGATGGAACTGTATCAGGCCTATGCTGATTATAATGATATGATGGATCTGACGGAAGAGATGATTTCTACAGCAGCAGAAGAGGTGCTTGGTTCTGCGGTGATTAATTATCAGGACACAGAAATCGATCTTTCGCCCGGTTGGACAAGGCTGCCGATGCTGGAAGCTGTGAAGCTTTACACGGGACTTGATTTTGAGGCAGCCAGATCGTCAGAGGCAGCCCGCAACGCTGTAGAGAAGGCTGAGCTTGAAATCGAACTGGATGAAGCTGATTCGTGGGGAGATATCCTGAACAAGGTTTTTGAGGAGAGTGTGGAGCCCCAGTTGATTCAACCGACATTTATTATGGACTATCCGGTAGAGATATCTCCCTTGGCCAAGCGTAAGGCGGAAAACCCCGGTCTTACGTACCGTTTTGAGTTATTTATTTATGGACGGGAGATAGCCAACGCCTTTTCGGAGTTAAATGACCCAATTGATCAAAGGTCTCGTTTTTTACAGCAGGCAGAAAAACGAGCAGCGGGTGATGAAGAGGCCCATATGATGGACGAGGATTATGTTAACGCCCTTGAATATGGAATGCCTCCAGCAGGCGGTTTGGGAATTGGGGTTGATCGTTTGGTAATGTTGCTGACCAACACATATTCTATTCGGGATGTCATTTTGTTCCCGCTGATGAAGCCCCGCGATTAGACCCTTTAGGAAAGATTGTTATGTTGCAGCAGGTTGTGTTTCTGTCGACCCAGCCTGCAGTTGTCATGGGAGCCGCAGTCAAGGGATATCCTTAAACTACCAGTGGATGTCTTGTTGACTGTGGGTGCCCAAAATGGTAGGATGGAGTTCCGGTTAGGCGGAATAACCGACCGGGAGAAATAAGGTTTGAAAAAGAACAAAAACCCATTGACAAGCATGGTACAGGATGCTATAATGTATTTCTGCCCCAAAAAAATAGGCGCAGGAAAAACAAAGGAAGATACTGGCTTGACAGTAACATGCCTTTGTGGTAACATAAGTATCCGGAACAGGTCAGCAAGTGACCGGCCGAAAGTAACAAAAGGTCTTTGAAAACTAAACAGTGGAATGGATGTTTTAAGAAACACATGACTCGTCAAGTCTGAACAGACCGAAGCGAGCAGTAAATTCCAAGCAAGCAAGAAACGAGCTAGAAAATTAAACTT
>JAAYRI010000018.1 GCA_012518875.1 Peptococcaceae bacterium | reverse complement strand
TTACTGCCGCCCCCGTTAACGAAGTAACAACCCCAATCCGATGCGGTAGTAAAGGCAGAGGTTTCTTGTGTTTTTGATCAAAAAGACCTTCTTCCCGCAACCTTTCTTTTAGCTGTTCAAAGGCCAGATGCAATGCCCCGGCCCCGTCAGGCTGCATTTCCCCGGCATAAAGCTGATATAACCCATCACGCTCATAGATAGAAATATAACCTCGCACTATCACGGCCATGCCGTTACCGGGACGAAAGATCAAGGACCGGCTTTTGGAACGAAACATAACAACCCTCAGGGTGCCGGACTGATCCTTTAGAGTAAAATATAAATGCCCGGAAGAGGCAGCTTTAAAATTGGATATTTCACCTTTGACCCAAACATTTGCCAGAAGATAGTCATTGTCGACCAGGTTTTTGATGTATTGGGTTAACTCCCTCACTGTTAATATACGCAACAAAATCACCCCTTCCGGCAGCATAATCCCCACCCGGGTCCCAAAACAAAGCGGATTATGGCATATCTATTCTATAGTAGCCTATTAAATCCTTCTGTTTCGATCAATAGTATTTAAAAAACCACCATCGGGTGGTCCAATTTGATCTGGTTTGTATTTTTGATCAAACCTGGTTTTTTAAACTGGGCTGTTACTGGGCGGCTGGTTACCATTTAAAACTACCTCGGGGGTATATTCCTCAATGTTTTCAATCACCTTCCCCAGGATACCGTTAATAAATTTGCCTGAATCAGCCCCACCAAATATTTTGCCGATATCAATAGCTTCGTTCACGGAGACACTGTTGGGAATGTCATGGCAAAAAAACATTTCATAAAGGGCCAAACGCATTAAATTCCGGTCTACATTGGCCATACGATCTGGTCTCCAGTCTTTACTCACCTGGGCAATAATTTGATCAATTGGCGCCAGGTTTGCCAACACACCATAAATAAGTTGTCCGGCAAAGTCCTCATTATCTGTCACCTTGCCAAACTCCTCATCCATATATGCTATTGCTTTTCCAGGATCCACACTGCCGATATCAACCTGAAACAGCACCTGGAGTGCCCTTTTTCTCGCTTTTCTTCTGCTCATTGTTCCTCCTGGTGGTTAATGTAAAATACAAACTATCATTATAATATTCCCTCAGACGCTTTTTTTACTGGTGTTCCCCAAAAAACCTGGCGAACACTGTCCTTAAGTCTACCTTGTCATCCAATCTTTTGCCGATATAATAGCCGGCAACAATACAGGCGCTTACAAAAAGCGCTTTAAACAAACCATAGGTAATGGCAAACCAGCCAAAAATTAGCCCCAGCAGGATGCCAATAATCTTTCCCGGGTGTTTTTCAAGAAACTCCAAAAATATGCCCATTTAGCCCGCCCTTTCCTTGCTTTCTATTCAACCCTGGGCTTCTTCACAGAGATGCTCTGGATATGTACCTCCACCAGACTGACCTGCAACCCGGTGATTTCAAAGACCTTTTCCTTAATCATATTTTGCATTTCTGTTGAAACGTCGGGCACATTGATATCGGGAGTTACGGAGGCCCGCACCTTTAAACCCACACCCTGGGGAGTCCCAAATATCCGAGAGTTAATTTCCCTCACCCCATGTATGCGCCCCGCTACCTTGTTCGCCAGGTCCTCTACAGCGCTCAAAGACAAATTCACCTGGCCCAGAGCATTTTCCGCCAGCACCACGTGACGGCCACCCTTCCCGGCGCCGAAAATGCTGACCCAAAAAAGCCTGATGCCAATTAATACTACAATTGCTCCCAGGGTCCAGAAAACCTCCGGCCGGCCGGGGTGAAAAACATACCGGAGGAGATCGGCAGGCGCCTTCCAGCCCAGGGCAACAGATGAAAAAAGGATCAGTGACAAGGTAATAAAAATAGAATAAATAGTAAATATAACTCGATCGAAAGGACTCACCCTGCCGACCCCCTTAAAAATTAACCCCCTCGTAAGGGGGATTGACTCATTATCTAACCCTGTGCTCTTCTTCCTTTAAATCAGAAGCGAAAGCAACTCCCTGCACATTAACATTAGCCTCAACAACTGCCAGCCCGGTCATTTGTTCAACGGCACTTTTTACATTTTCCTGTATTTGGGCAGCAATATCAGGGATGCGCACCCCATAGTCCATTATCACTGAGAGATCTATGGCTGCCTCTTTTTCCCCTACCTCCACCTTAATACCCTTGGACAGGTTTTTTTTGCCCAGCATTTCCACGATACCCCCTGCAAAACCACCGCTCATACCGGCTACCCCCTTTATTTCTATGGCAGCCAGCCCGGCAATGACCTTAACCACATCATCGGCAATCCTGATTGTGCCCAAACATGTATGCTCTTCACTGGCAATTTCGCTCTGTTCCATCTCTACACCTCCAACTGATACATGGCCTAAACAGGACCATTTACAATGGACAACGCTTCTTGTTCCCTGACATTGTTGTTTTAGGTAAAAACCACTGAAATTCCGGCAAATTTAGCACGTTTATTATAGCAAATATGGTAAATTAACGCAAACACAAACTGTTTTTACTATTCGGCCAAAATACGCCGCTGGATAAAATTTGTATAGATTTCACCCCTGCGGAAAAAGGCGTTCCCGGATACCTTTTGATGAAAAGGTATGGTGGTGGGAACACCTTCAACCACAAACTCCCGCAGTGAACGCTGCATACGGGATATGGCCTCCTGCCTGTCCCGGCCCCAAACAACTAACTTACCGATCAGAGAATCGTAGTATGGAGGTATTGTATATCCGGTGTAAAGAGCACTATCAACCCGCACCCCAGGACCACCGGGCGGTATATATCTGTCAATTTTACCTGAACAGGGCCTGAAGCCATGCTCAGGGTCCTCAGTGTTGATGCGGCATTCAATGGCATGACCGTTGATGGCCACATCCTCCTGGGTAAATCCCAGTTCCTCACCGGCGGCAACTCTTATTTGTTCTTTAATTAAATCAATGCCGGTGACCAGTTCGGTAACCGGGTGCTCTACCTGGATCCTGGTGTTCATCTCCATGAAATAAAAGTTATGGTTTTTATCAAACAAAAACTCCACAGTGCCTGCGCTATAATAGTTAACAGCCCTGGCTGCCTGCAAAGCTACCTCACCCATCTGGGCTCTCAGTTCTGGTGTTAGGATACTGGACGGTGCCTCCTCGATCACCTTTTGGTTGCGCCTCTGGATGGAGCAATCCCTCTCACCCAGGTGTACAACGTGGCCATGCATGTCCCCAATAATTTGAAACTCAATGTGCCTGGGCTCTTCCAAATATTTTTCCATATACATCTCATCATTGCCAAAAGCAGACTGTGCTTCTGATTTGGCAGTAGCCAGGGCATTTTTCAAGTCTTCGGGGCTTTGCACTATGCGCATGCCCCGGCCGCCGCCACCCAGGCTGGCCTTGACCATCACCGGGTAGCCAATTTGGTCTGCTATTTCAAAAGCCTTGTCTATATCCCGGATCACGCCATCAGACCCCGGCACTACAGGAATTCCCGCACGGATCATGGTTTCCCTGGCTAAAGCCTTTTCCCCCATCCGCTGGATCGCCTGGGCCGGGGGCCCGATAAAGGTCAGACCACATTTGGCACACACTTCGGAAAAATCAGCATTCTCTGCTAGGAAACCATAGCCGGGGTGAATAGCTTCCGCCCCGGAAAGGATTGCAGCGCTGATAATGTTTGTAAAGTTAAGGTAGCTCTTGGCGGAGGGCGCTGGCCCAATACAAAAGGCTTCATCCGCCCACCACACATGCAAGCTATCCCGATCCGCCTCGGAATACACAGCAACAGTACTAATGCCCATTTCCCGGCAGGCCCGGATTACCCGCACAGCTATTTCACCGCGATTGGCAATCAGGATTTTTTTAAACATTTTTCCCTCCATGGCATTGATTAAACCTGGTTGCATGTCATTATTCCTTAATTAGGAAAATCACCTGGCCGTATTCCACCGGCTGGCCCCTTTCCACCTTTACCTCCACAATTTCACCGTCATATTCAGATTTAATTTCATTCATTAGCTTCATTGCTTCGATAATACACAGGACCTGTCCTTTTTTGATCCGATCCCCTACCTTCACATAGGGATCCGATTCCGGTGACGGAGTATCATAAAAGGTACCAACCATGGGCGCAATGACGGAATGTAGCCCATCCTCGGCATGAGAATCATCTGCTATCTGCCCGGATAGATCCTTCGCGGCAGCAGGTTTTTCTCCTCTGGCTCCGTTGGCCGGTGGTGCATTTATCTGCCCAGGCGCCTCTAGAGCCTGGAAACCGCCTTTTCTAATCGACAGCTTGACACCGGCACTTTCCAGGGATACCTCAGTAATATCAGTATCACCTACAAACCTGATTAAGTCTTTAACATCAGATACATTCAATTCCTCTACCTCCCTAGCAGTATCAGAATCTGTTGCCCGACTTACATTCTGCCCTTGGGGGGCTGTTTCTTTCGGGCTACCTGCCTTTTTCCCGGCTGGAGTCTCCGGTGCCAGGGGTATATTTTTTTCTAGCTTGGGCAGGTTTTCTCTCACTGTATAAATTTGCCCCTTCTGGAAGCCACCGTTGCGCTTGAACTCGAAAAACCGCCTGGCCACCTGGGGAAACAAGGCATATGAAATCAGATCTTCTTCCCTGGTAACCTGGTCTGCCAATTCACTCCTGAGTTTTTCCATTCTCGGCTCCAATAAATCTGAAGGCTTGTCGCTGATGGGTGTACGGTCGCCCAGAACCTTGCGGGCAATATCACGGTTGATGGGGGCAGGGGGCCGGCCATAATAACCCCGGATATAGTCCCGCACCTCGCCCGGGACCAGCTTATAGCGTTCCCCGGTTAAAACATTGAGTACAGCCTGAGTGCCGACAATTTGGCTGGTCGGTGTAACCAGGGGCGGGTAGCCCAGGTCTTCGATCACCCGGGGGATTTCCTCCAAAACCTCACCCAGGCGGTAAAGGGCCTTTTGCTCCTCCAGTTGGGTGACCAGGTTAGATATGGCACCCCCCGGTACGTGGTGATCAAAAACACGCATATCATTTATTCTGGTCACACCACGTTTGAAGCCTTTTTCCTTTCTCATTTCCTCAAAATATTCCGCAATTTCAAAAAGTTTGTGGATATCAAGCTGCGTATCCCGACTGGAACCATGGAGAGCACGCACGACTGTTTCCACAGGCGGCTGGGATGCACCAAAAGCTAGAGGGACAGTGGCAGTGTCGATGATGTCTGCACCGGCCTCGGCTGCTTTCAGGTAAGTGCCCACCGCCAACCCCCCAATGTAGTGACAGTGCAACTGCACAGGAAGGTCATGGTTGATCTTAAGAGATTTTACCAGCTCGTAAGCGTTATAGGGGCCCAAAAGACCGGCCGTATCCTTAATACAAATTGAATCTGCCCCCATTTCAGCCAAATGCCGGGCCAATTCCGTATAATGCTTATTGGTATGAATTGGGCTTACCGTATACACCATGGCGGCCTGAACATGGGCGCCGGCTTTTTTCGCCGACTGTATGGCTGTCTCCAGGTTGCGTACATCATTTAAGGCATCATATATTCTGATAATACTAATGCCGTTTTCCACGGATTTGTTGATATATGCCTCTACCACATCATCCGGATACTGTTGATAGCCGACCAGTGACTGGCCTCTGATCATCATTTGCAAAGGTGTTTTACGGATAATTTTTTTCAACTGGCGCAGCCTATCCCAGGGATCTTCGTTCAGGTACCGTAAACCCACATCAAAGGTATTCCCACCCCACACCTCCAGGGAATGATAGCCGATATTATCTAGTTTCTCGGCAATGGGCAGCATGTCTGCAGTGCGCATCCTTGTGGCCCAGAGACTCTGATGGGCATCACGCAAGGTAGTGTCCGTGATCTTTACTCTATTCTCCAAATTCAATCCCCCCTGTGACAGGAATATAAAAATCAGGTTGCTATATATTTTTAAGACAACCTGACCCAACTATTGTGTCTATAGACATATTATATTTGATTCATAAAGGTTTGGAAACCTCTTTGGTGCAAGTATACAATATATACGTCATAATGCAGTATACAATATGCCATATAAATAGCTGGATTATAATCATATTCTGGCTATAATGGCAATATTTTTGGCATCTACACCTGTCTTGCGGGAAACAAGATTGCTAATTTCGCTACATTCACCGGCAGACAATACCTCTGAGGTAACAATAACAGTAACTGCCTGTTCATCAGCAATAACCGCCACATCCTTAAATCCTTTGGCTTTGAGCAGGCTTTCCAGTTCTGTTTCTGTCTCCATTTTGTTACTGATGGCCAGCAGACTCTCCTGGGCTTTTTGTCTGGTTTCCACTGCTGACTGTTCGTTGTTGATCACTTCTCTCAACCATTCTACCCTCTGACCCCGGGTGCGATCCCTTTCCAACCGGTACTCAACAAAAAAGTCTGCACTGTCATCAATCACAGCCAGATCCGTTTTTCCGGTGTCATCCACCGGGAGGGAAGGAGGGGGGACCTCCTCAATACTGACATCCCCGGGCAGACCGGGTTGACTAACAGGGATGTCCCATTCCTGGTTCCTTTGTTCCAATAGGCCACCCTTGAGCCCAATCACCAGGAGCAAAATACCACATACACCCAATAATATCAACATCAGGGTACGCCGCCTAATAATCATTGCCTGCATATTATCTCCTTTCCATGGGCAGTACCAGTATCCGCTGGGGCTCTACCCCCACCGCTACCCGTGTCGCTTCATATAGTTTTGCCTTCACCCGGGCATCAACAGCACCCTCTGCCACCACCAGCACCCCGGCTATATGTGGCGCCTCCTGTCTTTCGATCAC
>JAAYRI010000146.1 GCA_012518875.1 Peptococcaceae bacterium | reverse complement strand
GTCACACTGGGGGCCTAGCAAATTTGTTGCAAGTGACAGAGGTAAATGGTGATGTAGTTTTTAAGGTACGGGTGATGCCCCGTTCCTCCAAAAATTGTCTGGCCGGGGTGTACAATGATGCCCTGAAGATCAGGCTTACTGCCGCCCCGTTAGAGGGCAAGGCCAACGAAGCCTGCCGGGCGTTTTTGGCCAAGAGGTTGGGTGTGCCCCGCGCCCGGGTGGAGATTGTCGGTGGCCATACCAGCCGCAATAAGGTCGTCAGGGCCTATGGTCTCAATGCGGAAAAGGTTTTAAAAGCGCTCATGCCCTAACGCCGGTCTGGAAAAGCAGACTAGTTTTCCGGTCGGGCCACGGTTTGGTTGACTACCATATCGCTTTTTTATATAATAGTTCGTGTTGACGTATAATGTAAATTCCTATGAGCGGGAAGAGTAGGCGGATAATGCCCTTATAAGAGAGCCCGGGGTTGCTGGAAACCGGGTATGGGCCTGCCGTTGAAAATCACCCGTGAGGCGCCTGCTGAACTTCCCTAGAAAATTAAGCCAGGCCGGCTTGCCGTCGTTATCAGGCAGCTTGAGTGGTTAGCTTCCGGCTATCTCCAAAGAGGTACGGCCGGGCTGCAGCTAGGGTGGTACCGCGGGTAGGTGAAAATAGTCCCGTCCCTTGAAGGGCGGGATTTTTGTTTTGCATTGCCAAAAGCTTTTTCCAACAATTTTATGACTTTTAGAGAGGTGTTCAAAATGGATTATGGTAAAACCTTAAATTTACCGCAAACAAAATTCCCCATGCGGGCCAACCTGCCCCAACGGGAAGTGGAATTTCTCAAGTTTTGGGATGAGGTTGACATTTATAGTCAGGTGCAGGAAAAAAACAGCGGTCGTCCCACATTCATTCTCCACGATGGCCCACCTTATGCCAACGGGCATATCCACATGGGCCACGTTTTAAATAAAGTTTTGAAGGATATTGTCGTTAAATATCATTCTATGGCTGGTTTTGACTCCCCCTATGTGCCGGGTTGGGATACCCACGGTTTGCCCATTGAACAACAGGCGATTAAAGCCTTTGGCCTCAATCGCCATGAGATCGACCTGGTGGAGTTCAGAAAAAAATGCAAGGATTTTGCCCTGAAATATGTTGACATTCAGCGGGAAGAATTCAAACGTTTAGGTGTGCGGGGCCAGTGGGACAAACCCTACCTCACCTTGCAGCCCCATTTTGAGGCCCGCCAGATTGGTGTTTTTGGTGAAATGGCCAAAAAAGGATACATCTACAAGGGTATGAAACCGGTGTACTGGTGTGCTGCCTGCGAGACGGCCCTGGCAGAGGCCGAGGTGGAATACGCAGACAAAGAGTCGGCTTCCATATATGTGCGGTTTCCGGTGAAAGATGGCAAAGGCCTGCTGCCGGAGAAAGATACCTATCTGGTCATCTGGACCACCACGCCCTGGACCCTGCCGGCCAACGTAGCCATATGCCTGCACCCTGAATATCAGTATGTTTTGCTTCAGGTGGGCTCGGAAAAATATCTGGTGGCCGCAGAATTAAAAGACGATTTCCTGGAAAATGTGGGCCTGGGTCAGGCCGAAGTAGTGGGCCAATTTACCGGTGCCGAGCTGGAGCATATTGAATGCCGCCACCCCTTTGTGGACCGGACTTCCCTGGTAATCCTTGGTGACCACGTAACCCTGGATCAGGGCACCGGCTGTGTGCATACGGCCCCCGGTCACGGGATTGAAGACTTTGACGTGGGCAAACAGTACGGCCTGCCGGTATTGTCCCCAGTTAACTCCCGGGGGGTTTTTGGTGAAGAAGGGGGTATTTTCGCCGGTCAATTTTTCCTCAAGGCCAACGACAGCGTGCTGGAAGAATTGGAGCACCGGGGAAATTTGATGAATCAATCCACCATTATGCACCAGTACCCCCATTGCTGGCGTTGTAAAAAGCCTGTGTTTTTCCGGGCTACCGAACAGTGGTTTGCTTCCATTGATGGATTCCGTCAGGCTGCCCTGGAGGCCATCCGCAAGGTACGTTGGATTCCCGCCTGGGGTGAAGAGCGTATCTACAACATGGTGGAAGACCGGGGCGACTGGTGTATTTCCCGCCAGCGCACCTGGGGTGTACCCATCCCCATCTTCTATTGCCGGGACTGCGGCAAGGAGCTGATCAATGATCAGACCATCAAACACCTCCAGGATCTATTCCGGGAAAATGGTTCCGATGTCTGGTTTGCCCGGGAGGCTGAGGATCTGCTGCCGCCGGGTGTACAATGCGAATGCGGCTGCACGGAATTTACCAAAGAGAAGGATATTATGGATGTTTGGTTTGACTCCGGCACCAGTCACTATGGGGTGTTGGATGAGCCTGCCGTCTGGCCGGGCCTGAGCTGGCCTGCAGATCTATATTTGGAGGGCAGCGACCAGCACCGGGGCTGGTTTAACTCGTCCCTTTCCACTGCTGTAGCTGTATCAGGTCAGGCTCCCTATAGGGCGGTGTTGACCCACGGTTTTGTCGTGGATGAACAAGGCCGCAAACAGTCAAAATCCCTGGGCAATGTGGTGGATCCGGCCAAAGTAATCAAGCAAATGGGTGCCGACATCCTGCGGTTGTGGGTCAGTTCCGCTGATTACCGCAGTGATCTGGCTTCTTCACCTGGTATTTTAAAGCAGCTTACAGAGGCTTACCGCAAAATCAGAAATACCTGTCGCTTCCTGCTGGGTAATCTATATGACTTTGACCCGGCAACTGATGGTGTTGATTATAAGGGACTGCTGGAGATTGACCGCTGGGCCCTGCTGCGGCTACAAAAACTAATCCAAAAGGTCACCGCCGGCTACCGGAATTATGAATACCATGTGGTCTACCATGCTATTCATAGCTTCTGCACGGTAGACATGAGCTCTCTCTACCTGGATATTATCAAGGATCGGCTCTATACCATGCCTGCGGCTTCTAAGGAACGCCGTTCGGCTCAGACGGTGATGTACGAGGTCCTGTCGGCATTGGTACGCCTGCTGGCGCCTGTGCTGACCTTTACCACGGAGGAAATCTGGCGCCATATGCCCGGGGACAAGGATGGGTTGGTCAGTGTGCAACTGGCCGAAATGCCCCAGGTTGTGGATCAGTATATCGACATTGAACTGGAAGAAAAATGGGATCGGCTGCTGGCTGTACGGAGCGAGGTAACGAAGGTATTGGAAACTGCCCGTCGGGATAAGGTGATCGGCAACTCCTTGCAGGCGGCAGTGGAGCTGTACCTGGACCGGGACCTGCATGATTTCCTGGCACCTCTGGCGGCCGAACTACCGGTGCTGTTCATTGTTTCCGCTGTGCGCCTGGCTTCTCTGGATGAGGCCCCGACAACTGCCCGGGCCAATGAAAATGTTCCCGGGCTGCTCATTGCCGTGCAGCCTGCCACCGGCGACAAGTGTGAACGCTGCTGGATGTATCACGACGAAGTAGGCGCCGACGAAACACATCAAACCCTGTGCCCCCGCTGTGCCCAGGTAATGAAACAGATTTAACTGGGACAGGGGGACAGGTCCCTTGTCCCACCCCCTGGTGGGACAAGGGACCTGTCCCCCTGTCCCAGTTAAATCTGTTTCATTACCTGGGCACAGCGGGGGCACAGGGTTTTATGTGTTTCGTCGGCGCCTACTTCGTCGTGATACATCCAGCAGCGTTCACACTTGTCGCCGGTGGCAGGCTGCACGGCAATGAGCAGCCCGGGAACATTTTCATTGGCCC
>JAAYRI010000145.1 GCA_012518875.1 Peptococcaceae bacterium | reverse complement strand
GCAGCACCAAGATTCTGGGCAATAGAACAGGTAGCAAAACTAATGGCGTTGGTGACTGACTGCTTATGCCTATCAACGCCCTTTTTACCTAGTATTTCTTCATATTGCAGGGCTGCCTCAGCTTGATAGGCAATTCGCCCCATCATTTCTACAGCTTCTTTGGGGTACTTACCTGAAGCTGTTTCAGCAGATAGCATGATAGCATCGGAACCATCAAAAATGGCATTAGCCACATCGCTGGTCTCCGCTCTGGTAGGACGGGGATTATGGATCATTGATTCCAGCATCTGTGTTGCAGTTACCACAGGTTTACCGGCAATATTACATTTTTCAATGATCATCTTCTGCAGCAGCGGTACCTCTTCTACCGGAATTTCTACACCCAGATCCCCCCTGGCCACCATAATTCCATCTGAAACCTTGATTATCTCATCAAGGTTGTTTACAGCCTTTCTACTTTCAATTTTGGATATAATATCCAGGCTGCCACCGGCTTCCTCTACTATCCGGCGAATGGCAAGAACATCTGCGGCCCTTCTAATAAAGGAAGCAGCTATAAAGTCAAGTTTATGCTCAACGCCAAATACAATGTCCTGAATATCCTTATCGGTAATAGATGGCAAGCCAATAGCCACGTTAGGAACATTAACACCCTTCCTGCTGGTCAACTCGCCGCCGTTCATGATCAGGCATTGTATTTCTGTATCAGAGGAGGAAAGAACCTGCAAGGCGATCAAACCATCCGCCACTAAAATGGTGTCCCCCTTGTGGACATCCCCCGGCAGACCGGCATAGTTAATCGGGATCCGATTTTTATCGCCCTCGATGGGCTCGGTAGTTAACGTCACCCTATCACCTTGCACCAGCTGCACCGATTCCTCCTTAAAATGGCCCAGGCGTATCTCCGGACCTCTGGTATCCAGCATGATGGCCACATGTTTACCGCTTTCCTCCGCTGCCTGCCGAATGGCCACTATTTTTCGTTTGTGTTCTTCATGGGTCCCATGAGAAAAATTAAGACGGGCTACATTCATACCAGCCAACATTAATTCTTTTAAGGTATTTGCATTTTCGCTGGCAGGACCGATAGTACAGACAATTTTGGTTCGCCGCAATAGATCTCCCCCCCCCAGATATTAACATTTTTATATGGACAAAGTTATGGCCAGGTTACATAGAGCCTGATCAAAAGGCTTTGTCTGTGACAGTGCGTCTTCTAAAGGTACTGAAACCAGTTCACCCGCCCTAACACCGATCATTTTTTTATCTTCACCCGCCATTAACATCTCCACCGCACTTGCACCCATGCGACTGGCCAGGATTAGATCGGCTGCGGAAGGCATACCGCCTCGTTGCAAGTGCCCCAGGATAGTAACCTTGGTATCAAAACCGGTGCGCTCCTTGATAATACGTCCTACCTCCATGCCGCTGGCTGTTCCCTCTGCAACGACAATAATACTGTGCAGTTTACCCCGCCGGTAACCCCTTAAAAGACGCTCGCAAATCTCATCGTAATTAAAAGGGCATTCCGGCGCCAGTATAGACTCCGCCCCACCCGCTAGCCCGGCGGCCATAGCAATATGGCCAAAATGCCTGCCCATTACTTCCACAATAAAAGTTCGTTCATGTGAGGTGGCGGTGTCCCTAATTTTGCTGATTGCTTCCACCGCCGTATTCACGGCAGTATCAAACCCGATAGTCTGATCCGTACCGGGAATATCATTATCTATTGTGCCCGGTACACCGACAACCGGTAGGCCATATTCCCGGCTAAAAATGCATGCACCACGAAAAGAACCTTCCCCACCGATAACGATCAACCCCTGGATACCGAAGCGTTGGACATTTTCATATGCTCTGGCCCTGCCGGCAGGGGTAAGGAATTGTTCGGAACGAGCCGTACGTAAAATAGTGCCGCCCCTGTGGATGATATCGGCTACCGAGCTGGGATTCATTGGTATCATATCAGCTTCTATAAAACCATTAAAACCCCTTTTTATGCCGATAACCTCAAGACCGTGGTAAATTGCCTTGCGCACCACCGCTCTAATGCAGGCGTTCATCCCCGGCGAATCCCCACCGCTGGTCAAAAAGGCAATTCTTTGCAACAGTCTTGCCCCCAGTTTGATAATATTTTCTGTATATATATTGCTCCCGATCTAAAAAAACATTCGACAGCCGTCAAATGTTTAGCAAATAAAAAGGCCAGGCATAATAATTTAAAACCTGACCCACGCTTCTATTCTATATTTCCAATGGAACGGAATTTTTCATATCTTTGGGATAATAAATCCTCCAGTTTTATCCCCACAAGTTCATCCAATGTTTCAGCCAGCACTTCATCCAGCATTTCCGCGGCTGCCTCCTGATCCTTGTGCGCCCCTCCCAATGGTTCCGGTATGATTTTATCGGCCACACCCAGTTCCTGTATATCCCTGGCGATGATCCTAATCGCCTCGGCTGCCTCACGGGCCCGGGAAGAATCTTTCCACAAAATACTGGCGTAGCCCTCTGGGGTTATTACGGAATAAATGGAGTGTTCCTGCATTAGAATCCGATCTCCCACCCCGATACCCAAAGCGCCGCCGCTAAATCCTTCGCCAATCACTACTGTGATAATGGGGACCTTTAGTGCAGACATAACCAACATGCTGTTGGCAATAGCCTCAAACTGGCCTCTCTCCTCTGCACCTATACCGGGATAAGCCCCGGGGGTGTCAATAAAACAGATCACCGGCCGTTTAAATTTTTCCGCCTGCTGCATTAGTCGCACAGCCTTACGGTACCCTTCCGGGTGGGCCATGCCAAAATTTCTGGCCAGGTTTTCATTGGTATCTTTCCCTTTTAGTTGGCCGATAATTGTCACAGCGCGCCCGTGAAATCTACCTATGCCCCCCATCACTGCCGGATCGTCACCAAAACATCTATCCCCATGGAGTTCGATGAAATCATCGAAGATATACCTGATATAATCATCTGTGTTAGGACGTTCCGGGTGGCGGGCAATAAGTACATGCTGCCATGTATCGAGGTTGCTATATACGGACCTCATCACTTCGCCAACCCTTTTTTCTAGAATGGCTATTTCATTTGATAGATCAATACCCTTTTCCCGGGAAAACCTGCGCAGTTCATTTATTTTATCCTCTAGTTCTTGAATCGGTCTTTCAAACTCTAATGTTACCGCCATTTATCATCTTACCCCCTGCAGGTGTAATGCCAAAATTTTTGCCAGGGTCTCCTTCATTAGTGGTCTGGGAACAATCTTGTCTATGAAACCATGCTGTTTAAAAAATTCAGCCCGTTGAAATCCCTCCGGCAGTTTCTGGCGAATTGTCTGTTCAATCACCCTCGGTCCGGTAAAACCGATCATGGCATCCGGTTCAGCTAGAATGATATCTCCTAGTGCGGCAAAACTGGCGCTGACGCCACCTGTTGTCGGGTCAGTAATCACTGTGATATATAGTTGGCCGGCATTGCTTAATCTGCCCAGTGCTTCCACTGTTTTAGCCATCTGCATTAAGGATAATATTCCCTCCTGCATCCGGGCTCCGCCGGAAGCAGTGAATATAATTAATGATTTACCTGTGGCAGTGGCCAGTTCTATTGCCCTGGTAATTTTTTCACCGGCCACCGTCCCCATACTGGCCATCATAAAATTTGTGTCCATAACTACAACAACAACAGGCCATTTATCGATTGTTCCTTCTCCGTAAACCACCACTTCATTAAGACCACTTTTATTGCGTGCATCCACTAACTTGCCCGCATAATCAGCAAGGTCAAAGGGATTTACCGGCAGCAATCCGGCATCTTTTTCCCGAAAGCTGCCATTGTCCAAAGTCATTTGTATCCGTTCCGGAGCCGTTAACCGATGATGAAAACCACACTGGCAGACCTTATAATTTTTGATCAAATCCTTGTTCAATAGGATCTCGCCACAGCGTCCACATTTACTCCAAATATCGTCGGGAATATCACGATTTTCTGACTCTGTTGGTGCAAAAGAATCATTTTGTTTGCGATTGGTATCCAAAATCAAAAACAGCACCTCTTTATGATTATCAGATTATATTTACAATTTTCATCTCCTACATTTTTTGAACCTTCTCTACATTTCTGAAGCATGTTTCCACGTTACAGTGTTCAGTCATTGGAATGAATACTGCCATGCCTGGTTAAGAGCTCCACCTTACCGCGTATTTTTATGGCTGAAGTATGTTCAGTAAATTGAGCAATCATAATTTCGCCCTTATCAAGCTTTTCCGAATGGTGAAACTTGGTGTCCATGCCGCGGGTAAGGCCAATTATGGTCACCCCATTTTCCAGCGCCTTGATCACCACATATTCTGCAGTTGGATCATTTAAAACAT
>JAAYRI010000017.1 GCA_012518875.1 Peptococcaceae bacterium | reverse complement strand
GTGTTTTATTGTGTTTTTTAAAATGAAGTCATGTTTGGCTAGGTTGTAAAAGGTTGATCACGATGGTCTGCTTGACTCTGCTACAGGAAAGATGGGATACCTGCCTACTTTTACTTGACACTAACAGCACAGGTTATTTTGTTGCGAGTTGTAACCACGTATGCTATAATTATAAAGTGTTTTTTCTTGTGGCGATAGCGAGGTGAATCAAATGAAGAAAAATATACATCCAGAATACGGTGTCGCCAAGGTTTCCTGTGTTTGTGGCGCGACCTTTGAAACAGGATCAACAAAAAAGGAACTGCGGGTAGAAATATGTTCCAGGTGCCATCCATTCTATACCGGTACACAACGGACAATCGACACCGGCGGCAGAGCCGAACGATTCCGCAAAAAATACGGCTTAACCAAGTAAGAAAAATAGCAGGGCGGGAGCTCTGCTATTTCTGCTAAAGGGGTGATGATATGAGTTCCCAGTTTCAGTATGGAGGCCAGGCTGTAATTGAAGGTGTGATGATGCGCGGCCCTGATAGCCGTGCTATTGCGGTGCGAAAACCGGACCAATCTATCCTAGTTGATGAAAAAGAAGTGGGCTCGGTTACAAGAAAGGTGCCCTTTTTGAAATGGCCTTTTGTGCGGGGGACAATCGTCTTGATTGAATCCCTGGCTATGGGAATTGAGGCGCTGTCCTTTTCCGCCAGCCAGGCTACCGATGAGGAAGAGGAGCAACTGACCATCAAGGAAATTGTGATCACGATTATTCTCTCTATGGGCCTGGCAATTTTTCTCTTCGCTGTGCTGCCTACTGCCCTGGCCCATCTGATGATTACCATTGCCCCCGGTACACTGATACAGAATATAATAGAGGGGTTTTTTCGTATTGCCGTGTTGCTTATCTATATAGTAGCCATTGGCAGACTGGAAGATATCAAACGTGTCTTTCAATACCACGGCGCCGAACATAAGGTCATAAACGCTTATGAGGCCAAGGAGCCGCTGGTGGTGGAAAAAATCCAAAGCTATTCAACATTGCATCCTAGATGCGGCACCAGTTTTCTACTGATTGTGATTGTAATTAGCATTCTAGTTTTTTCCCTGCTGGGAAAACAGGTATTATGGTGGAGGATCCTGTCTCGGGTATTGCTATTGCCGGTGGTGGCAGGTATTTCCTATGAATTGGTTAAACTATCAGGTAAATACGCCACTGTTCCTTTGTGTCGTATATTAATAACCCCAGGTCTATGGCTGCAAAAGCTAACTACGAACCCGCCTGATGACGACCAGGTGGAGGTAGCCCTTGCTGCTTTTAAGGCTGTATTTAAGGAGGGTAACTGAATTTGCTGGAAAAACTAGCCAGCCTGGAAAAGAAATATGAAGAGTTGGGAAATTTAATCGGGGATCCGGAGGTGATCGCTGATTTGGCGCGTTGGCAGCAGTATGTTAAGGCACATGCCGACTTGACCGATTTGGTTACTGCCTATCGTGAATTTAAGAAAATTGATGGGGAGATTGAGGGTGCGAAAACCCTTTTAGACGAGGAAGATGATCCCGAGATGTGTGAGATGGCCCAGGCTGAACTCGATGAACTTTATGCAAAAAAGGAAGCTCGGGAACAACAATTGAGGTTGCTGCTATTGCCTCAGGATCCCAAGGACAAGAAAAATGTGATTCTAGAGATACGCGCCGGTACAGGTGGAGAAGAAGCAGCACTTTTTGCTGCAGATTTGTTCCGCATGTATTCCCGTTATGCTGAGCGGCATGGATGGAAAACTGAGGTCCTTGACGCCAACTACACAGATATTGGCGGTTTCAAAGAGCTTATCTTCCTTATTCGGGGTCGTGGAGCCTATAGTCGCTTGAAATTTGAAAGTGGTGTTCACCGGGTACAGCGCATTCCTACTACCGAATCCGGTGGGCGTATCCATACTTCTGCTGCCACGGTGGCAGTTTTGCCGGAGGTAGAGGAAGTGGATTTGGAAATAGACCCCAATGACTTGCGGATAGATGTATTCTGTTCTTCCGGACATGGTGGACAGTCGGTAAATACAACCCAATCTGCAGTACGCATCACCCACATTCCATCGGGAATAGTGGTTTCCATGCAGGATGAAAAATCCCAGCATAAAAATAAGGATAAGGCGATGAAGGTTTTGAGGGCCCGTTTGCTGGACCGCATGGAAGAAGAACAACAGCAAAAACTGGCCAGCACTAGAAAATCAATGGTTGGGTCCGGTGACCGCAGCGAGCGGATCAGAACCTATAATTTCCCACAAAACAGGGTTACCGATCACCGGATCGGTCTGACACTGCACCGGCTGGATGGGGTACTGGATGGGGATCTTGATGAGACCATCGAGGCCCTGGTTACCACCGATCAGGCCGAGCAGTTAAAACAGATTGACTAGGGGCCGGAAGGTTCTACCTCCGGACCTGTGAGGTGAAAGGATATAGCCCTAACAATAAGAGAGGCCTTTAGGATGGCCAGGAAAAGGTTTAGGACCCATGGTATAGATACGGCGGCGCTGGACGCCGAGGTGTGTGTTTTGCATATCACTGGCATGGACAGGGCTGCCCTCTACCAGGAGTGGGACCGGACCCTAAAGGATCAAGAGCTTGCGCAATATAATATTTTTACCAACAGGCGGCTTTCCGGCGAACCGGTGGCCTATATCACCGGTAATAAGGGGTTTATGAGTCTTGATTTTTATGTAGATAAATCTGTGCTGATACCCAGA
Source organism: Peptococcaceae bacterium (assembly GCA_012518875.1). GTDB lineage: Bacteria > Bacillota > Desulfotomaculia > Desulfotomaculales > Pelotomaculaceae > Syntrophopropionicum. Next base: position 30,000 of record JAAYRI010000017.1, on the reverse strand, counting down.
CCGGAAACTGAGCTGCTGGTGGAAAAGGCGCTAGAAATTATGCCGCCCTGCCCTTTCCTTGTGGATGTGGGTACCGGTAGTGGGGCTATTGCTGTTAGTCTGGCTTATTACAACAGGGGGGCCAGGGTTACTGCTATTGACCGCTCTGTGGCGGCCCTGGAGGTGGCCAGGCACAATTGTATCAGGCATGGTGTGAGTGATAGGGTAACGCTGCAACCAGGGGATCTTCTGCAGCCCCTTGTTGGCTCTGCACCGAAAGGCGGCGTTGACCTAATTGCTGCCAACCTGCCTTATATTGCTGAAGGTGACCTCCCTGAGCTACCCGGGGAGGTCAGAATGTTTGAGCCCCGTCTGGCCCTGGCCGGTGGGAGGGACGGGTTGGCCCATTACAGGCGGCTTATACCTCAGGCAGTTACCTGCTTGAGGGAAGGCGGCTATCTGTTAATGGAAATAGGGTTTGATCAGGGTCCCCCTGCCCGGGGGCTTTTTGACCCACAGTTTTGGGAGGTGCAGATCAAACCGGATCTGGCCGGTCTGGATAGACTGGTTGTGGCCAGGTACAAAGGTGCAGGTAGGCATTTTATTTAAATGTGAGGTCGGTTTATTGTGCGGGGTATAAAAACATGTCACTTAAAGGTTGATCGGGTTAACCCGGAGAAAGATGCCATCGCCAGGGCGGGGATGGTTCTACGCCGGGGAGGTCTGGTGGCTTTTCCCACAGAAACTGTTTATGGTCTGGGAGCTGCCGCTACAAACACCAGGGCGGTAGCCAGGATCTTTGAGGTCAAGGGTCGTCCACCGGATAACCCCCTTATTGTGCACATATCTTCCCGCAGCCAATTGAAGGCGGTTGTAAAAGATATAACTGTGGAAGCAGAATTGCTTATGAATGACTTTTGGCCCGGTCCCCTGACAATTATTCTACCTGCGGCCCCGGTAGTGCCTGATATAGTTACAGGTGGATTGACTACGGTAGCCGTGCGCATGCCTGATCACCCGGTAGCACTGGCACTAATAAAGGCGGCCGGTGTGCCCGTGGCAGCGCCCAGTGCTAACTTATCGGGGCAGCCCAGCCCCACCCAGGCGGCACATGTATTGCAGGATTTCGATGGTCGCATTGATGCTATCCTGGATGGTGGCCCTGCCGGGATTGGCGTGGAATCAACAGTTCTTGATTTGACCACCCAGGCACCCACCGTGTTGCGGCCGGGGGGGATAACCCTGGAGGAATTAGGTAGCTGCTTGGGTGGGGTGAATATAAACATAACCGATGGGGCGGCAAAGCACACCCACTATGCACCCCATGCGCCACTCTATCTGGTTACTGGAAGTGGTCCGGCAGTGGCAAGTAAAATTCGTCGGCTGGCCGAGGCGGAGAAACGTAACGGCAGGCGGGTGGGTATTCTTACCTATGTCGATAGCGAGGATTTTTCTTCCGCCGGGAAAGTGGTTTTTGCTGGCTACAAGGGGAGCCCGGAGACAGTGGCTGCCGGGTTGTATGCAGCTTTGCGCAGTTTCAATGAGTTGGCAGTGGATATTATCCTGGTGGAGGGGCTGGAGGAGAAGGGAATAGGGTTGACAGTGATGAACCGTCTCAAGAAGGCCGCCGACGGGCGTTTGATACAAGTGTAATTTGCATTACCGTTACATAATAGATATACAAGGGCAGCACTTTTGCTAGCCAAACATTTTTTCTAGATCCCGGAGGGGCTATGGGGTTTTTTACATTAATAATATTAGCCGTGGCCTTGGGCACAGATGCCTTTTCCTTGTGTCTGGGAATTGGTATGACTGGGGTAGACCGCAAGCAGGCGATAACTATTACCATTACTGTTCTAGTATTTCATGTGGTTATGCCTTTAGCGGGATGGTACATAGGCGAACTGGCCGGTGCCTTACTAGGCCGGATGGCATCCCTCATTGGGGCTGCCCTCCTCATCTACCTGGGCCTGCACATGATTTGGGACAGCAGGGGGCAGGGGAAGAAAGCGGGCACGAAAATTAGTTTTAATGCCTGGGGGCTAATTCTGCTGGGTGCATGTGTAAGCATGGACGCCCTTAGCGTGGGATTTACCCTTGGTGCACAACATGTGGAATTGCTGCGAACGGCAGCCACGATAGGCCTTGTGGCCGGTATTATGACTGCTGCCGGTCTGGCATGTGGGCGCTTTATGAACAGTCTGGTCGGGGAAAGGGCCCAGTTGTTCGGTGGGGCGGTACTCATTGGCATCGGTGTGAGACTCTTTTTTTAAAAACGTTGTTTTCGCAGAGGGTTTTGCAAATTATATTGTTCTTTAAAACCTGATCCAGGAGGGGGGTTATTGGAATAAAAATACTCTTTGTTTGCACCGGAAATACCTGCCGTAGCTGCATGGCGGAGGCACTGGCAGGCAAACTACTGGAGAAAAAATTCGGCCCCAATAGTAATATCAGTGTGAACTCTGCTGGTCTAGCCGCCTTCCCGGGGGATGTGGCCGCGGCCTTTGCCGTACAGGTTATGGCCGGGGAAGGAATTGATCTTAGTGATCATCGGGCAGCCCTGCTGACAGAAGAAAATGTGCGTGAGGCGGACTTGATCCTTACTATGACCCGGGCACACAGTGAACAAGTGAACAGTCTGTTCCCCGGCAGTGATGAGAAGGTTTTCCTGCTGGCTGATTTTGCCGGACATGGCGGTGACGTGCCTGATCCTGTGGGGCAGACCCTGGAAACCTATCGCCAGTGTGCCCACAAGCTGAAGGAAATGATTATCAAGGTGCTGGACAAGCTGGTTTGAGGCTGTGGTCAAGGCGCTATGGCAGACAACATTTTAGGGGCTAGAAACGGAAGATTAATGCCCACGGACTTAGAGGGAAAACCATATTTCTTGTAGAATCCTGTTAGTACATGCTACAAACACACCAGGTGGAAAGAAGGTCGAGACCAAACATGAAGGTTGCTTTGGCTGGCGATCACGGTGGTTTAAAATTAAAGGAACAGGTTGCCGGTTTTCTCAGGGAATGGGGGATAGACTATACAGACTTTGGTACATTTTCTGAGGATTCTGTGGACTATCCGGATTATGCCCTGCAGGTGGCGGAGGCCGTGCAAAGCGGTGGTTATGAGCGAGGTGTAATTTGCTGCGGCACCGGTATCGGTGTAGCCATAACTGCAAACAAGGTGCCCGGTATTAGGGCTGCTCTATGCCACGACACATTTTCAGCCCGGGCAGCGCGGGAACATAATAACGCTAACGTCCTCACTATGGGCCAACGCGTTATCGGGGTTGGCCTGGCCAGGGAAATTGTTAAGGTCTGGCTGGAAGCGGAATTTAAGGGGGGCCGCCATGGCCGCCGGGTAGATAAGATCAGTTTCGTTGAGCAAAAATATAATCGTTGTAGCCGGTAACAATTACTACCGGTCGGGGGAGGATGTTTTATGAAGTTAATGCGGTTTCTTGCAGAAGTTGACCCGGAAGTGAGCCATGCCATCAGTCTGGAAACCAGGCGTCAGCAGCAAACCCTGGAGCTAATTGCCTCAGAAAATGTAGCCAGTAAAGCAGTACTGGAGGCCCAGGGTTCAGTTTTGACCAATAAATATGCAGAGGGATACCCGGGTCGTCGCTATTATGGCGGCTGTGAGTTTGTAGATATAGTGGAAAGCCTGGCCATATCAAGGGCCAAGGAGTTGTTTGGTGCTGATTACGCCAACGTGCAGCCACACTCGGGCGCCCAGGCCAACACTGCTGTTTATTTTGCCCTGCTAAAGCCGGGTGACAAGATTCTCGGCATGGATCTAGCCCATGGTGGGCACCTCACTCACGGCAGCCCTATTAATATTTCCGGAAAATATTTCAAAACCGCTTTCTATGGTGTGGATAAGGAAACCGGCCGGATTGACTACGAACAATTGTTTGCAGCAGCCATGGAAAGTAAACCGAAGCTGATTATCGGGGGGGCCAGTGCCTACCCACGTGAGATAGATTTTTATAAGATGAAGGAAGTAGCAGAAGAGGTGGGGGCATATTTGATAGTGGATATGGCCCACATTGCCGGGATGGTCGCTGCCGGGTTGCATATGAGTCCGGTGCCTTATGCAGATGTTGTTACCACCACTACCCATAAAACACTGCGGGGGCCACGGGGTGGTCTGGTATTAAGTAAATATGGCGACAAATATGGAGTGAAGCTCAACAGGGCCGTTTTCCCCGGTATTCAAGGGGGCCCATTGATGCATGTTATAGCGGCAAAGGCAGTGGCCCTGAAAGAAGCGCTGGAGCCTGGTTTTAAACAATATCAACAGCAGATTGTAAACAACGCCCGGGCACTGGCCGCAGCCCTAAAAGAGCGGGGTTTTGAACTGATTTCAGGCGGTACGGACAACCATTTGATCCTGGTGGACTTGCGGAGCAAAAACATAACAGGCAGCGAAGCCCAGGAGTTGTTTGATGTTGTGGGTGTGACCATAAATAAAAACGCCATACCCTATGATCCCCAGCCGCCCAATGTTGCCAGCGGTATCCGTATCGGTACCCCGGCCGTGACATCTCGTGGTCTGGTTGAGGCGGATATGGCACAGATTGCGGAAATAATGGATTATGCCATTACCAACCGTAATAACCAAGCCAGGTTGGCCGGGGCGCGGGATAAAGTAGCTGCCATTTGTGAGCAGTACCCACTGTATTGATTTTACGAACCCGACCGGATTGTTTAGGGAAAGGAAATTAACCTTGCTGTGTCTTTTTATATGAAGATTGGCGGGGATGGATATGAGAAACGAATTTAAGGTATCTGGGAAAATACAAGAACAACCTGGCGAGCCAACCGGGGAACCGTCATCTCGGCCCGGCTGGGACGGATATTTTATGAATATAGCCAATGTTGTGGCCACACGCTCTACCTGCCTGCGCAGGCAGGTGGGATCTATTGTGGTAAAGGATAAAAGAATTTTGTGCAGTGGCTACAACGGGGCGCCGGCAGGTTTAAAACATTGTTTCGAGACGGGGTGCCTGAGGGATGAACAAGGAATCCCCTCCGGCCAGCGCCATGAACTTTGCCGGGGCCTGCATGCCGAACAAAACGCCATTATCCAGGCTGCTATGCACGGTACGGCCATCAGGGGGGCAATTTGTTATGTAACCCACCAGCCCTGCAGTCTCTGTGCCAAAATGCTAATCAATGCCGGGATAAAGAAGGTCATATTTCAGGGGGAATATCCAGACCCCTTGGCCCTGGCGCTTTTTGCGGAGGCCGGTGTTGAACTAGTTCATTACCGGCCATAACATTTTAGGAATATCCTGCTTTTACAGGTAATATAAATTGAACTGTTGGTGTGAGGAGAGGTCCTTTTGCTAAAAATATTGGTAGTCTTTGGGACCAGGCCTGAAGCCATCAAAATGGCACCCCTGGTCAAAGAGCTGGAAAAATACCCGGAGGTTATTCACTGCCGGGTAGCGGTGACGGCCCAGCATAGGGAAATGCTTGATCAGGTGCTGTCTCTGTTCGAAATTAAGGCTGCTCATGACCTGAATATCATGCGGCAGGGACAAAACCTTTTTGACATTACTGCCCGGGCCCTATCTGGTTTACAGCATGTCATGTTGGCGGAAAAACCGGACCTGGTTTTGGTGCATGGTGACACCACCACCACGTTTGTGGCTGCCCTGGCGGCATACTACTTGCAGATCCCCGTGGGTCATGTAGAGGCAGGACTGAGAACCCACAACAAACATTCACCTTTTCCAGAAGAGGTGAACAGGTGCCTTACGGGGGTACTGGCCGACATCCACTTTGCCCCGACCCAAACAGCTAAAAAAAATCTGATCAATGAAGGTGTTCCGGCAGATAAAATCTTTGTCACCGGTAACACAGTAATCGATGCCTTACTGGCTACAGTGCAGCCGGGTTACCATTTTAATGATGAGGTGCTAGACGGGATTGACTATAGCCGGCGCCGGGTGTTGCTGGTTACAACCCACCGGCGGGAAAACCTTGGCGCCCCGATGCGGGAAATATACGGTGCCCTGCGCAGTGTAGTGGATTGCTATCCGGACATAGAGGTTATCTTTCCCGTGCATAAAAACCCTGCTGTGCGGGATGTGGTAGAGGAGGAGCTGGGTAGCCTAACCCGGGTACATCTCATTGAACCCATGGATTACCAGCCTTTTGTCAATTTGATCGACAAGGTCTACCTGGTGCTCAGCGACTCCGGCGGTATACAAGAGGAGGCACCGTCTCTGGGTAAGCCGGTTTTGGTATTGCGCAACACTACCGAACGGCCTGAGGCGGTAAAAGCCGGGACAGTGCGCTTAATTGGGACCGATAGAGAAGCAGTGTCCACTGAAATAAAACGGCTTTTGGACGATAATGATTTCTACCTGGGGATGGCCAATGCCATCAATCCTTATGGTGACGGGTTTGCTTCCCGACGGATAGTCCATGCCATTAAATACTGGGCCGGGCTGTCAGGTAGCAAGCCGGCCACATTTAATCCCAGGATTAAGGGCTAAGATGCTAAAATTTTTATAATAAAGATAAAATTTATCCGACCGGTGGAGGAATTATAATATTTTTGTAGAAGCTATCTAAATAATATGCAATTAAGGGGTAATCTACATATAGATCAACAGGGTTGTAAACAGTTAAATAGGGATCAATGGGGATGCCTGGAACAAACAATAAAGATAAAGAAAAGAAAAATAAAACCCCGAATGGTGCATTGCAGGCGCTTGCCGTGACCACCACAATTGGCGTGGAATTGGCTGTTAGCGTGGTGGCGGGCTATTACGGGGGTAAATACCTGGATGGCGTATTTGCCACCGGGCCATGGCTTCTGCTAACAGGTGTTCTAGTGGGACTGGCTGTGGGGGTCGTGGGTGTTTATAAAACACTGATGGGTTTTTTTGAGAGGGAGTAGGACAAATGCGTGACTGGGATTTTGCTGGTCAACTGGCTGTGACATTAAAAATAGCTGCCATTATTTTGGTGTTGTTATGCCTTATTTTGGTGTGGCGCCCTAATGACCCCCTGGTTTGGGGTCTTTTGGTAGGAACAGCAGTAAGTATGTGGAATGCTTATTTTCTCGGCCGGAGGTTGCGCTCGATAGCAGACATGGTCGTTTCTAAAGCAAATGCCCATGTTAAAGTCGGTATAGCTTTGCGTCTAACTATTATGTTTGCTGTGCTTTTTTATGTTGCCCGGACCCAGTGGATCAGCCTTTATGCCGCTGGAGCGGGGCTTTTTGTTGTTCCATTAATTTTTACCCTGGTTACTTTGTATATGATTAAAGTTCTCTATAACAGGAAACCCAAGGAGGTCAACTCTATGAAGTAAACAATTTTTAAAAGAAGGGGGTGAGAATGGAGTATATGAAGGATTTACATGAGGTAGAAGAACTACTGAATTTTTGGAACTGGCCGGCCAACGGTACCTGGGAGATGTATGTGGGAAATGTTCATTTGACCTTTAACCCAACAACACTAATCATGACCTGGATTACAATGTTGCTGGTGATAATCTTTTGTGTTGCGGCAACACGCAAAATGAGCATGACCAGGCCCAAAGGGGCGCAAAACATTCTAGAGATTGTTTGGGAGTTTATCCGTGGCCTGGTAAACGAAAACATGGATCCCAGAAAAGGCGCTGCTTTGCTAAGTGTGGTTGTCACTTATTTTATATTTATTCTGTTTGCTAACCTAATTGGCCTTGTCCCCACCTTGAGTTCACCGACGGCCGACTACAACACAACCCTGGGTCTGGCCCTTTGTACCTTTGCCATGATCTATATCTTTGGGATCAGATACAAAGGTCTGGGCTACTTTAAGCACTATGTCAAGCCTTTTGTTTTTTTCCTACCAATAAATATTCTTGAGGATTTTGCCAAGCCAATCACACTCACTTTCCGTCTGTACGGTAACATTTACGGCGGTGAAGTGTTGATAGCTGTCCTACTAGGACTAATAGGCGGCTGGGCACACGTTTTCGGCGGGTTTCTTGCTTCAGTTACCTGGCTGGCGTTCAGTATCTTCGTTGGTTGTATTCAGGCCTTCATCTTCACCATGCTCAGCATAGCCTATGTGGGGCAAGCTGTTGCTGACCACTAATTAAGATGTGGGGTTGAATAACAAATTTGTCATGGGGGTATTGCAATTTAAATTTTTTATTGAAAGGAGGGGAAATGAATGGAAATAGGTGCAGGTGCTGCTCTAGGTGCGGCCATTGCTGTGGGTCTTGGCGCTCTGGGTGCCGGTATCGGTAACGGTCTTGTTACCAGCCAATCTGTTGCCGGTATAGCCCGCCAGCCGGAGGCAAGGGGTAACATTATGACCCTTATGTTCATCTCCGTTGGTCTGATCGAGGCTCTCCCCATCATCGGGGTTGTTATCGCCTTCATGCTCTTTGGTAAGGTTTAAGAACACTATTGTCCGTTATGGCAAAAAAGGCGTAGCGCAACGGGTGTAAACAGGGTAGTGGGTTGATATAATATTTTTTTATGCAATTCTTATGGTTAATGTGTAAACATCCTGGTGGCACAATAAATGATACTGAGGGAATTCGGTAGGGGAACCCGAATTCCCTTAATCCAACTACTAGATTACAACCGTTTTGTGGCGCTAAGCCTCCTTTTGTCCACAAGAAGTGGAAGGAGGGAAAACCTTAGTGGGGTTAGAGTTTAATGCAACGCTGCTGGCGCAGATTGTTGACTTCATTATTTTATTAATATTCTTGAGGCTTGTGGTCTATAAGCCTTTGGTAAGACTCCTGGAGGCCCGTTCTGAAGGTGTGGCCAGTAATATTGCCGCCGCTGAACAGGAAAGGCAGGAAGCGGAACAGCTCAAGGCTGGATATGAGGCTGAAATGCGGAACGCCCGCGAGCAAACCCAGGAAATTATCCAAAAAGCTACCAAGGCTGGTGAGGACCAGGCTGCGGAAATTGTAAGTAACGCAAAGAATGAAGCCGAACGGTTGAAAGAACAGGCTCTTGCCGAGATAGAACGGGAGAAACAAAGGGCAGTCACGGAACTACGTGAACAGGTGGCTACTCTCTCCGTTCTGGTTGCTGGCAAGATTATCAATAAGTCAATGACAGAAGGCATACAACGTAGTATGATTAAGGACTTTATTAAGGAGGCAGGGGAACTACAATGAGAGGGCCTGTAGCGGGACGTTATGCATCAGCGCTATACGAACTTGCCTCGGAAGAAAAGGTTCTACCAAAGCAGAAGAGTAAGGTGGATAAGGTTGAGGAAGAACTGAAGGCAGTGAGGCAGGTTATTGAAGAAAATGATAACCTGCAAAATCTCCTTTATCACCCACAGATTACCTCTACTGCAAAAAAAGAAACGCTAGACAAGTTGTTTAAAGGAAGGATCTCTAATGTAACAGGTAACTTTCTTGCCTTATTGGTAGACCGCCGGCGGGAAATGTATTTCCCAGATATTGTTGATGAATACATCGCCCTGGCTAACGCCGGCCGGAACATAGTGGAGACGCAGGTTGTATCAGCTGTGGAACTAAATGACAAGGAAAAAGACGGGCTGAGGAAGATCCTGGGCACACTGGCCGGACAAAAGGTGCAAATCTCTTTTGCTGTGGACCCGTCCCTAATTGGCGGGGTAGTGGTGCGTATGGGGGATAAAATTATTGACGGCAGCGTCAAAACCAGATTGGCTTCTATGAAAGAAAGCCTTAAGGCAATAAGTTAACTAGATAGGGGTGAAACCAGTAGATGAATTTGCGACCTGAAGAAATCAGCTCGATTATCCGGCAGCAGATTGACAAGTATCAGGCAGAGATTGAGATGACGGATGTTGGAACCGTTATCCAGGTCGGCGATGGTATCGCCCGCGTGTATGGCCTGATGGAATGTATGTCAATGGAACTGCTTGAGTTTCCGGGGGGCGTGTTGGGAATGGCCCTTAACCTGGAAGAGGATAACATCGGCTGCGTTATTCTTGGACCTTATAGACATATCAAGGAGGGTGACACTGTTAAGCGCACCGGGAGGATTGTATCGGTACCCGTAGGCGATCCCCTGATTGGGCGTGTGGTTAACCCTCTGGGCCAACCGCTGGACGGTAAGGGGCCCATCAAAAGTGATACCTATAACCCGGTGGAGAAAATTGCCCCCGGTGTTATCTACCGCAAGTCGGTACACCAACCTCTGCAAACTGGTATTAAAGCCATTGACTCGATGATTCCCATCGGCCGTGGGCAGCGGGAACTTATTCTTGGCGACCGCCAAACAGGCAAAACTGCTATTGCTGTGGACTCCATCATCAACCAAAAGGGTGGAGACGTGATCTGCATTTATGTAGCCGTTGGACAGAAGCAATCTACTGTGGCTAACGTGGTGCAGAAACTGACTGAAACTGGTGCGATGGATTATTCTATTGTTGTGTCTGCTACTGCCTCCGACCCTGCTCCATTGCTGTTTATCGCTCCTTTTGCCGGAGCTGCGATGGGTGAAGCGTTTATGGCCGAAGGCAAGCACGTTTTAATTATTTATGATGACCTTTCCAAGCAGGCTGCGGCTTACCGCGAGCTTTCCCTGCTATTGCGCCGGCCTCCCGGTCGTGAGGCCTACCCGGGTGACGTATTCAACCTGCATAGCAGATTGTTGGAACGGGCCTGTAAACTATCAGATGATCTGGGCGCCGGTTCCATGACTGCGTTGCCCATTATTGAGACCCAGGCTGGAGACGTGTCAGCCTACATCCCAACTAACGTGATTTCAATCACTGATGGCCAGATCTTTCTAGAGCCGGATCTTTTCTACGCCGGCGTTCGTCCCGCTGTTAACGTGGGGATTTCAGTTTCCCGGGTGGGAGGTAACGCCCAGGTAAAAGGTATGAAAGCCATTGCCGGGCGTCTGCGTATTGACCTGGCTCAGTACCGTGAGCTGGCGGCTTTCGCCCAGTTTGGCTCCGACCTGGATAAAGCAACCCAGGCCAGGCTGACCCGTGGCGAGCGCATGGTGGAACTGCTAAAGCAGGGCCAGTTTGTGCCCATGCCTGTAGAAGAGCAGATCATGAGCATATTTGCTGCCGCCAACGGCTATTTAGATGATATGCCGGTTGAGGCTGTCCAGCCCTTTGAGGCTGAGTTTTTGAGGTTTATGAAATCTGATAAACCGAAAATTGTTGAGTCCATTCGTTCATCCGGGGACTTCAAGGATGTGGAGAAGGAACTGATTGCGGCTGTTGAAGAGTTCAAGGAAAGCTTCAAGATAGCCCATGGCTATTAAGGACTGGTTACTTGCATTTTTCGGTCCTTTGGAGTCATGGAAATCTAGTAGGAATGCTCTTAAAATGACTCCACTTTTAAGGTGGTGAAAATATTATATGGCAAGTTTGCGAGATCTCCGGCGCCGTATTAGAGCTACCCAAAACATGCAGCAAATCACCAAGGCCATGAAAGCAGTTTCAGCAGCTAAAATGCGTAGAGCGCAGGAGTCAGTTACCCTCGCCCGTCCCTATTCAAAGAGGATCAAGAATGTGTTGGGGGGGGTAGCTGTGGCCAGTGGCGGTGTCAGGCATCCACTGCTGGAGGTGCGGGAGCCGAAAAAGACAGCTTTTGTGGTTTTAACGGCTGACCGGGGATTGTGCGGCGGTTTTAACAGTAACATTATCCGACGGACTACCCAGGAGGTACAAGGGGTTAAGACAGAATTTACACTGCTCGCTGTTGGCCGCAAGGGCCGGGATTTTTTCCGCCGCCGTGGTTTTGAAATAGCCAAGGAGTATATTGGGATTGGTGATGATGCCCAATATGCTACAGCAAGGGATATTGCTTCTTACGTAATAGACAAGTATTCGGCGGAAGAATATGATGAGGTATATCTCATTTACAGCCAGTTTGTAAATGTGTTGGTACAAAAACCAATCAAGACTAAAATTTTGCCGGCCGAACCACCTACTGAGGAAGGCGGTGCCGGGAAAGAGATCCAAAGAATGCCTTATATCTTCGAGCCCTCGGCGGAGGCAGTTCTGGCTGAGCTGCTACCGAAATATATTGAGAATGCTATCTACCAGGGGCTACTGGAAACCAAGGCAGGATTCTACAGTGCCCAGATGACAGCTATGGAGAATGCGACACAAAACGCCTCAGAAATGATAGATAGTTTAACCTTAACCATGAACAGGGCGCGCCAGGCCCAGATTACCAAGGAAATATCAGAAATAGTTGGTGGCGCAGCAGCTCTGGAATAAACGTACCTATCACAGGATTGATAGGGCCTATACGCTGCCTATTGAAGAGGCAGTATAGGGCAGCATAATATCTAACGTCCTGTAAATCCTGTGAAATAGTTTTTTTGGATCCTGTGTAATCGTTTTTCAACCAAGGTTGAAGCGAAGGAGGTAAGAGAAGCGAATGAACGTTGGTCATGTTGTGCAGGTTATCGGCGTTGTGGTGGATATTCGTTTTCCACCAGGCCAGGTGCCTGACATTTATAATGCCCTGCAGATTACAAGCGACAAGGAAGACATGTTCGGCCGCAAATTTGACCTTACTCTGGAAGTTGCCCAGCACCTGGGTAACAACACTGTCCGTGCGGTAGCCATGAGCGCCACGGATGGTCTTGTCCGGGGTATGGAGGTAGTAGACACGGGTGCCCCGATATCCGTGCCGGTAGGCCAGGCTTCCCTGGGCCGTCTTGTGGACGTGCTGGGTCAGCCCATTGATGGTAAAGGTCCCATTGAGACCGAAAAGAAATACCCTATTCACCGTACACCTCCCCCCCTGGCGGAGCAGGCTCTTTCAACAGAGCAGTTGGAAACAGGCATTAAGGTTATTGACTTGCTGGTTCCTTTTCTAAAGGGCGGCAAGATCGGCTTGTTTGGCGGAGCCGGTGTAGGCAAAACTGTTATAGTGATGGAGCTAATCAATAACATCGCCAAGCAGCACGGCGGTATTTCAGTATTTGCCGGTGTGGGTGAGCGTACCCGTGAAGGGAACGACCTTTATAACGAAATGACAGAGTCCGGTGTTCTGGACAAGGTTACGATGGTGTTCGGTCAGATGAATGAACCGCCCGGAGTGCGCCTCCGTGTGGCTCTTACAGGACTATGCATGGCCGAGTATTTCCGTGATGAAGAGGGTGCAGATACACTACTATTTATTGATAATATTTTCCGTTTTACCCAGGCTGGTTCAGAGGTTTCTGCTCTGCTGGGCCGCATGCCCTCGGCTGTGGGCTATCAGCCGACGCTGGCCACAGAGATGGGCCAGATGCAGGAAAGAATTACCTCAACCCAGAAAGGTTCTGTTACCTCAGTGCAGGCTGTTTATGTGCCTGCCGACGACCTCACCGACCCTGCCCCGGCAACTACATTTGCCCACCTGGACGGCACCGTGGTGCTATCCCGTCAGATCGTGGAGCTGGGTATTTACCCGGCGGTGGACCCCCTGGACTCCACCTCACGGATTCTTGACCCGTTGGTAGTGGGTAAAGATCACTATGCTGTGGCTCGCGGTGTTCAGAAGATATTGCAGCGTTATAAGGAACTACAGGACATTATCGCTATTCTTGGTATGGAAGAACTTTCTGACGATGACAAGCTGATCGTGGCTCGTGCCCGTAGGCTGCAAAGATTCCTATCACAGCCTTTCAGTGTGGCGGAAGCATTCACCGGCATGCCGGGTAAATTTGTATCCATCAAGGATACCGTACGCAGCTTCCAGGAAATTCTGGACGGCAAGCATGACGACCTACCGGAGGACGCCTTCTATATGGTAGGCAGCATTGAGGAAGCGGTAGAAAAAGGCAAGAGTTTATTAGCCGTATAATAGGGGGGAGTGCGCACTATGTCGGAAAATAAACAGCGACTGGAAATCGTTACTCCTCAAGGCAAGGTTTTTAGCGAGGAAGTAGATTTTTTAGTAGCGCCCGGCGCCGAAGGGGAACTGGGGATACTCCCAAACCATGCCGCGCTAATCACGTCCCTTAACATCGGCATCATGCGGATAGAGCAAGATGGCAAAAAGTTTAAGGTTTTTGTGAGCGGTGGTTTCCTCAATGTGCGAAACAGCAAGGTGACCGTTCTGGCCACTGCTGCTGAGAGGACAGAGGAAATCGATGTGGCTCGCGCCGAGGCTGCCAAACAGCGGGCCGAGGATCGGATAGCTGCGGGGTCCCCCGACCTGGACCTGGCGCGCGCTGAACTGGCCTTGCAAAGGGCTATAACACGCATAAAAGCAGCCAGTGAAAAATAGAATGTATAGGCAAGGATTTTTGCTTTGAATTAAACCGGACAAACAGCTCCGGTTTTTTCTTTTTCCGGGGAAGGGTGATCAGGCTAAGGTTCCATCTGGTATTGGTTTGACAGCAACTGGAAATAATAGAGACATGAATAGTTATCTGTCAAAAAAGAAAATGCCCTTGCTCGTTTCTTTAGGCATATTGATCGCCCTGTTTTTTTCCTTTTGTGCCTTTTCACCTGATTGGCGGGATATGATTAGTTCCTACCGGGAAGAAGCCTTGCTGGGGAATCTAATCAAGTCAACGGGCGGAATTTATCAGTCGGCCAGTATTACCGGCTGGGTCAGGCTGGAGGGAGAGATGCCCGAGATGAATAACCCGGAAAAACTGGCCCTTGCTATTGCTGAACAACTGGGCATGAGCAGGGCCAACCGGGAGGTGGAAAACTGGACAAACCAGTATGCCCGGGGAGCTAAAATAGAAGGGTTTTTAGCCGGGGGCCAGGCGTTATCAATACAGGGGCAGAGTATGCAAATAGAACCGGACAAAATGGTAACCCACGCCATGATCAACCTGCAAGGGGTTGAGAGTAGGAAATCAGGGTACCACAGAAATAGAATCAACGAGGTGTTTTGTGGTATAGGTACCGGACATGTAAGCCTGACCTGTGCCGGCGTGATCGAAAAAGCGCTCAATGCTGAAGAACTGTTGACAGCCGCGGAAAAAATGATGTCAATAGCTGGGGCCAAGGTAGAAGAAAAAACAGTTAAGGACAATTTGGTCAGTCTGACCGGCTTTAGCCCCCGTCTGGTAAATGACATTAGATACACGGGAAAAAGGGTTAACCTCAATGTAGCCTTGCGTAGCAACCGGGCCGAACAAGTAACTTACGTCTATGTGGCCTCACCGGTTATTTTTGCGGAATACTAACACCCGAATACTTTCCTAAAGTGGTGGTCATATATATACCAACCAATTAGTATAATTAACCAGGTGCCTCCTACCAGGAAGAAAGAGCAGTGTTGGCATCATACCAGGACACAATTTGCGAAAACGGCGGTGTGTTTGTTCTGCTAACATGAGGTGTTTTTTATGCGCAGACTATTCAACGGCACAACCTTTTTGATTATTGCTCTGGTTGTGGGGCTGCCTTTTTTATTGAACCGGCAGATACCAGCCCTGTTTTTCCCTGGTGTCACTGTGGTGCGGTTATACCAGCACCAGGAGGACAGGATTGTCTACATGCAGATGGAGGACTATCTAGTGGGGGTGGTAGGGGCAGAAATGCCGGCTGAATTTCCCCTCGATGCCCTCAAGGCACAGGCTGTCGCTTCCAGAACCTATGCCCTTAAACGGGTTAAAACAGCAGATGCACCTAACGCACTGCATCCCGGTGCCGATGTATGCGATGATCCGGGCCATAGTCAGGCCTGGCTGCCCCGCGAGGAGCTGAAAAAACGTTGGGGTGCTGTTCGCTACTACAAATATTACTATAAGGTGAAAAAGGCGGTGGATGAGACCAGGGGGCAGGTGCTTACCTATCAGGGGGAGTTAATTGATGCCGTCTATCACGCCTCATGCGGCGGCCGGACAGAAAATGCGGCAGATGTGTGGGCCTACCAGGCACCCTACCTAAAGAGTGTCCCTTGTCCCTATGATACCGCTCCAAATCCCTCTTCAACAGCATCCTATAGCCTGGCCCAAATAGACCAGGCCCTGGGGACCTCTTTGTCTGCAATCCCGGTGTCGGGGCAAAACACAATGGAAACAGATATTAAACTACTGGAAAAGACAGGCACAGGGAGACCGAAGACCTTGCAGATTGGAAACCGTCAACTAACGGCGGCAGCGGTGCGGGATCTACTGAATCTGCAATCTACGAAATTTACCTGGGATATTGAAGACGATACGATCACCTTTACCACTACCGGACATGGCCATGGTGTAGGCCTTTGCCAGTCTGGGGCCAAAGGACTGGCCGATCATGGTTATGATTACCGGGTTATTTTAAGCCATTATTACAGCGGGGCAGAAATCACTGCTGCCCCCTGACCCGCAATGTCGCCTGGATATTAGACCTCGATATGATTTTCTCGTTTTAGGACTTTTTTAAAGGTCAGGACAAGCAATATTCCCGCAACCAACATGAGGGAGAGGGCCAAAATAGCCGGAGTCAGGCTGTTGACCCCCAGGTTCTTAAGGGCAATATTTCTCAGCCCTTCAGCCATCCAGGTAAAGGGGAGCAGGCGGGCAAAACTGTTTATGAAAGCCGGGATATGGGTCTGGGGCCAGGTATAGCCGGAAACCATAAGCAGGGGAACCGATAGGAGCATAATGTATCTGGTGGACTGGAGGGAATTCCTGGCCACCAGTGAGATATAAAATCCAACACTGGTGACTGCTGCAGTGTATAGCAGGCCCAGTAACATGATTAAGGTTATGGAGCCATTAATTTTTAAATGCATAAAACTGGAAATAAACCACAGCAGCAGGCAGTAATTCATGAAGGCGGTTAAAGAATAGGGCAGTGCCTTGCCGAGGAAAATTTTCCATGACGGCAATGGAGAGCAGAGGAACTGTATCCAGCAATTGTTTTCTTTTTCCCTGGTTACTGTTAGGCTAACACTAAGGAGGTAGATCTGGTGAATCACCAGCATAATAAGGCCATACAGCATATAGGATGCATAGCTGAAGGTGGGGTTGTGCCAAACAGTGATATTTGTTGATATTGTGTCCAGTACATTAATGATTTCCTTTTTAGATAACCCCAAACCAGCCATATATGATGAGGCCTGGTAACTGCTAAACTGGTTAATCACCTCCTGGGTGTATTTGCGGATGTTATAACCCCAGATTAAATTTGACCCATCATAGACAGTCAAAATTTTTGTTCCCTTACTCAGGGCGGTATCACCGGCAAAATTTTCAGGAATCACGATTCCGGCGCGTACTGTATTTTCCCCCATGCCCTTTTTCAACAGGGGATATGTTGTAATATCATCAACAACGTGGAAACGCGGGCTGTTTTCAAAGGACTTTACTACTTCCCGGCTGAGTGCGGATTGGTCAAGGTCGACAACTGCCAGGGGTATATCGGAGAGAATGCCCTGGGAGTAAACAGCGCCGAAAAAGATCCCATACAATAGCGGCACAATAAATATCAGCAGCAGTAGTATCTTATCTTTGAAAATGTGGATCATTTCATAATAGGTTATGTAAAGAATCTGCCTCAATCCAGTCAGTCACCTTTCTATTGCTAAATGCTTCTGTTTGATTAGGCTTTTTTGGCCACTATAATTGCCGACGTGGTATAACATACTGCTGAAATGAGCAGGAACGCCAGGAAATACGGGGACATCAAGGCATAACCGGGATTTTTAAAAGATAGCAGATTTATCCCCTGAAAATACCAGGTTTGTGGCAGTGCCTGGGCGGCTGTTTGTAGCAGGCCCGGCATTGACTCCAGCGGGTAGGTGTAGCCGGAAAGTAAAAATGAAGGCAGCGCAATGAGCATGCCAAACCTGGCGGCGTTTACAGGGGTCCGGGCAATGCTGGAAGCCAGGACGCCAACACTATGCAAGGCCACGGCAAAAGCCAGGTTGAATAAGAAAAACAAAGGAAGACTGCAGTGTAGCGGTAGCTTGAACACCATCATGGCCAGAAAAAACACCGGCAGCAATGCAGCAATAAATGCAGCAATTTGTGTGGTGGATTTGCTGATGAATAGCTTCAGCCGGGAGATCCCCAATGATTTGATTTGGCACCAACTGGCAGCATAGGTTTCCCCTACAATGGTCATACAGGCAACCAAGGTGCAACACTGCTGCCACATGTTCAGGGCTAAAGCAAGGACAACAAAATAGGCATAGTTTAACGTGGGGTTAAACCAGGCCTCCTCCCTGTAGGTGACAGATTGATAAGCTGCTGTGGCCTGGCCCGGTGCAATGCCCTTACCGATAAGGGTTTTAATGCCTGCCTGGGCACCAAGGGTACGGCTAACAGCCAGCATGGTGCTTGTGGCGTTGGTGGCATAAATCATATTGCTGCCGTCTACGATCATGGCTAGCCGTGTCTGCCGGGCAAGAGATAAGTCCCTGCCGTAATTTTCCGGGATTACTATTCCGGTTACAACAGTGCCCTTTGCTATTAAATCCTCCAGCTCGTTGTAACTTTCAGCAAAGGTAGTAATCCTTAAATTTTCCGCGGCCCCAATGTTTTTAATCAGCTCCTGACTGGCATGGGAGCGATCCAGATCCACAATTGCAGCAGGGATTTCTACCAGCGCCTGGCGGCTATATATGGCATAGAAAAGCAGCAGCCCAACCAGGGGGCCGAGTAACAAAATATAACGCAGGTCCTTATCCCGCCAGATTAGAAGAATTTCACGGCGGGCGATGGCCAGGTACTGACTAAGCATGGCTTTCACCACTTTGCTGTTCCTTTTGCTGTGCAATGTGATGCCACCGGCGATCCCACTCTTCCAGAACTGCCTGGGGTGAGTAGGGGGTCAGTGTGCCCTTTTCCAGCCAACCAACCTTGCTTGTATAGCGGCAGAATTCGATGCGGCTGAAGCCCCAGACGCAGGCGCCGCCGCCTTCCAAAAAGGAATCCAACTCCCTGTGGATAATGCTCTGGGAAAAAGGGTCAATGTTGTTTATTAGATCATCGGCGATCAAAACCCGGGGTTCATTTAATAAGGCGCAAGCCATAGACAGTCTCTGGTAAACCCCGGCGTCCAGCTTTGCAACCGGTTCCCCCAAAATATCATGCAATGCCAATCGTTGCACCAGGTCCGGTATGTTATTTTTATCAGCACCTTTTAGCGCTGCAATAAAGTCAAGGTTTTCGTATGCTCGTAAATCCTTAAAAAGGCTTTGCTTTTGGGTGATCAGTCCCATCTGCTTTTTATAGGCCCCATTTTTTTTAATATCACAGCCCAGAATTTCTACCCGGCCCGATTTAAACCGATTGACTCCCGCCAGAATATGAAGCAAGGTTGTCTTTCCCGCTCCCCGGGCACCAAACAGGCCCAGACATTCACCCCCAGAAACCTGGAAAGAAAGGCTATTTAGAATTATTTGTTTGCCTGCTGTTTGTTTTAGATCCTCAACCTTGATTAAAGGCGTCATGCCGACAGAATCTCCTTTATATTTTAGCCTTCAATAATATTTACCCGTGCAGTCATACCGGTTTTAAGGCTCAGGTTCGCATTAGGTACATCTATTTTAACCTCAAAGCTGCGTATATCATGGTCGTACTGCTCATTTACCGCCTTATGTACAGCGAATTCACCGGCGTCATTGATCCACACCACATTACCGTGGTAAACTTGATCCGGGTATGAAGCCACGGTGATTTCCACATCCTGACCCAGATGAACCCGGCCGATTTTTTCCTCACTGATAAAAACCTTTACATAGGTATGCAGCAGGTCTGATATTTCAAATACCGGCGTGCCCGCATTGGCCATTTCTCCTTGTTCCAGGTACTTCTGGGTTATGAACCCGGAGATGGGCGCCCGCAGGTAGGTGTTGTCCAGGTAGGCCCGGGCCTCATGTACGGCGCCACCGGCTTGATCGCTCTGGCCGGTCGCTGCTTCATATTCGGCCTGAGCCAGATCTATTTTAAGACGTGCCGTCTGGGCTTGATCCAGGGCTGCTTGCGCTTCCCTGAGCACGCCCTGGGCCAGGATATAGTTGTTTTTGGCGTCTGTATATGTTTTTTCGGCAACGGCTGCATTTTCGTACAGTTCCTTCATCTTTTCATACAGATCCTGGGCTGTATTCAATCCTACCTCCGCCTGGGATACCCTGGCCTGAGCCTGTTCAATGGCAGTTTCAATCTGCCGGCTGGTTAACAGAATGGAGTTTTCGGCCAGGCGGGCCTGGGCCCTCGCTGCCTCAAAGGCACCGTCCGCCTGACTAAGCTTGGCACCTAACTCCCGATCATCCAGACGTGCAAGTTCCTGTCCCTCCCGGACCTCGCTGCCTTCCTCAACCAACATGCTTTCAATTCTGCCGGGAATTTTAAAGGAGGCCGTCACTTTCCTGGCCTCCACCGTACCGGTGGCGGTCAGGCTGTTTTGGGCTTCTGTAGCTGCCGTCCGGCTTTTGTTAAGAGAAAAAAACAGCACTAAAATGATGGTGATTATGGCTAGAAACAAAAGAGTGGTCAGGATTTTTTTTGTTTTCGTGGTTTTTAAAATATCCATTAAGAATCCCCCCTGTGCTCCGCTGCCAGTGTACCCTCCAAAAAAACCTTTTCTACAGATTTTATGACCTGATCGTGTGGGATTTTTTCCGAGAAGCTGAGATAATGCAGTGCTGAAATGATAATCATGCCGTAAAGTGATCTAGCCGTTATTTCAGCATTTACATTTTTAAAAG
This sequence comes from Peptococcaceae bacterium, assembly GCA_012518875.1. Classification (GTDB taxonomy): domain Bacteria; phylum Bacillota; class Desulfotomaculia; order Desulfotomaculales; family Pelotomaculaceae; genus Syntrophopropionicum. Next base: position 9,436 of record JAAYRI010000017.1, on the reverse strand, counting down.
AGCCGTTTTCCAATCCTTCCTCAAGCACATTGTGGATGATTTTTAAACTACCGCAAAGCATCCGGGCTTGAACTGTTCTTTGTATTTCTGTGCCGCAGAGCTCCTTAATAAACAAAAAGACCAGGCCGTTTTCCTTTTCAACGAAAGAAAGTATACAGTCGATTATTTTTTTTATTTTTTCGGCAGGTGTTTCTACATTGGATATGCTGGCGCGCATTTGTTCCTCCAGCAGGTATATGCCTTCATGAATAACGGCCAGATACAGCTCCTCCTTGCTTTTAAAGTGATAATAGATTGTTCCCTTGGCGACCCCAAGAGCTCCGGCAACCTCATCAACGGTGGTCCTGTGATAGCCTTTTTTGGCGAATGCTTGAGCGGCAATGCGGAGAAAATGCCTGCTGTCATCAACTGTTCCGCCTCTAAACACGGAGGAAAATGGTGATCTTTTCATATGTCCGCCCCTTTTTATACTGACCAGTCAGTCCATTTCCTTATGTTATTTTAACAAGAATATAATGTCAAAAGCCCCGTCGGGCTAATGCGGTTAATTAAGGCTGATTTTTTTAACCTGCTGCCTTTTTTGGCCCAATCAACCTGTATTTCGTTTTGTAACAATACAAAGGTAATTCGTGGCACCCGATAATAAATCTGGAGGAAATACCTTCTAGCTTCTTTCCTTACCTGCAGGCACATTTATTACCCGCTCCGGCCATATATATCTAGAGAAAGTAAGTCTAATGGAAATAAAAAGCCTTTTTCCGACATCAGCTAACCACCGGTCAGTCTTTTATGCCGGGCATAGAGAGGTTTCTTCCACGGCTAAAATTGGAGGTAGGGTAATGCAGGATTATATTCAAAGGCGGGTTCTAGATATCTGTTCCTATATATTGAGGACCAAAGCTACGGTAAGGCAGGCGGCCCAAGTGTTCAAGGTCAGTAAAAGCACGGTGCATAAGGATATGACTGAGCGCCTGCCTTCTCTAAATAAACAGTTGGCAAAAGAAATTAAGGCAGTACTGGAATACAACAAGGCGGAACGGCACCTGCGGGGCGGGGAAGCCACCAGAAGAAAATATAAAGATTTGGCCTGAAAAACATCCCACAAAAGGGATTTTGACGAAAGAGGTAGAATATTACCCTAATCTGGATCTAGAACCTTTACCCAAATCCCACCGTTAAATCCACCAAAGGAAAGGGACGCGACCCATATATTTCTCGGACACCGAAGGGGGACAAGCAATGTTTACCGGTAGTGATATTGGTTTGGATCTTGGCACGGCCAATGTAATGGTATTTGTCAAAAATAGAGGGGTTGTACTCCATGAGCCCACAGTTGTAGCCCTGGATAAAGAAAATGGGCGAATTATCGCAGTCGGTGCTGAGGCCCGCCAGATGCTGGGTCGTACCCCCGGGAACATTATTGCCCTGCGCCCGCTACGTGATGGGGTGATTGCGGACTATGATGTGACGGAGAAAATGCTGCGATATTTTATCAGCAAGGCAGATGGGGGCTGGAAATTCTTTTTGCGCCCCCGCCTGATGATCTGTATTCCCTCCGGGGTGACCGGAGTTGAGGTGCGAGCGGTAAAGCAGGCGGCTATCCAGGCCGGGGCCAAAGAGGCTTACCTGATTGAAGAACCTCTGGCGGCCGCTTTGGGGGCAGACTTGGACATTTCCCAGCCCAGCGGTACGATGGTTGTTGATATTGGCGGGGGTACATGCGACATCGCTGTCCTTTCTCTCGGTGGAATCGTCTGCAGTAAGTCCCTGCGAATGGGGGGAGATAAAATAGATGAAGCGATCGTCAAATACATCCGCCGGGAATGTAGCCTGGCCATTGGTGAGCGCACCGGCGAAGAGTTAAAAATGGAAATAGGTACTGCCGACCTGCAGGGAGCAGACAACAATAGTATGGAAATCCGCGGCCGGGACATGCTTTCCGGTTTGCCCCGGGGGGTTGTGGTTTCCCGCTGGCAAGTCCATGATGCCATTAAGGAAATACTGGATGTTATTGTCAGCGGCGTAAAAGAGGTGCTGGAAAACACCCCGCCGGAACTGGCTGCCGACATAGTGAATAAGGGGATCATCCTCACCGGCGGCGGGGCGCTGCTGGATGGCGTGGACAGGCTTTTGTGCCGGGAAACCGGGCTGCCGATCTATATAGCTGAGGATCCGATGTCCTGTGTGGCCAAAGGAACTGGACGAGCACTGCACAACATGGGCATAATCAGCGCCGCCAGCAAAAAAAGGGTGGTCAAAAGATAGGCCTGGTTGGTTGGTAGTCATAAAAGACATCAGGTTGTCAGGGGACGGGTTTTACCGCCCCCTTTTTATTTGGCATAAAAAACCATAGGCTATTCTTGCAATCTGACAGGAAAATGTCAAAATGCCGTCGAACCGTATTAACTGTCTCTTTTTATGAAAGGTGAATATTTCTATATTGTCCAGCCTAGAGGAAAGGGAGGAAAATGGAGGCCCTTTTGGGGCCATTTTGTTGAACGGATACTGACGCGCTAGCGTCTAATTTATTTAAGATAAGGTGTTGGGGACACAGGGTTTAACTTATTTGAAAGCGATTCAGGGGGTTTTTATGCGTTACTTCACTGTTTCTCGTTTTTTCAAGACAATGTTTGTATTAATGATCATATGCAGCCTGGGTCTGGCTGCCATGACATCCGCCGGAGCCGGCCGGGATTATCCCATCTCTTTTCTTAATGACCGGGCCCGGGATATTACTGGAGCCACGGCGGTTAATGTACCGGGTTTTGTTGTCCCCGGTGGGCTTACGGGGCAAGGCCAGATAGTGGCCCTGGCCGACAGTGGGCTGGACATCGGGTCGATGGATGACATCCACCCCGACCTAAAAAGCACAGCCGGTAAAATGCCCAAGATTGTCTTGCTAAAATCCTGGGCGGACCGGCCGGTGCCTGATGATCCCGATGGTCATGGTACCCACATGGCAGCTACTATTGCCGGTACCGGTGCTGCTTCCCAGGGAAAATTTCGTGGTATGGCGCCGGAGGCCAGCATCTATTTCCAGGCCATACTGGATAGCGCCGGGAACCCAACACCACCGGCAAACCTGGCGGACCTTTTCTACCCGGCCTATTCTGCCGGTGCCCGCGTGCATGTAAACGGCTGGGGCGGCGGACCGAATGCCTACCTGGGTTCAGCAGCCCAGGTGGACGACTTTGCCCGGACCCATCCTGATTTTCTAGCCATATTCGGCGCCGGAAACGGCGGACCCTCGGCAAACACTATCACCAGTGAAGCCAATAGTAAAAATGTCCTGGCTGTGGGTGCTTCCATCCTCCCCCGCCCCGCTTTTGTGCCCGGGGAGGGTGACACCACTGCACCGGCCCATTTTTCATCCTGCGGTCCAGCCGGAGATGGGCGGATTAAACCGGAACTTCTGGCGCCGGCCTCGGCAGTAATTTCTGCCAAATCCCGCCTGGTGGAAAGCAACCTGCCGGGATACCCGGATTACACGCGTTTGCAGGGGACAAGCATGGCGGCGGCAGTTGGCGGTGGTTCAGCAACTTTGGTGCGGGAGTATTTAAAAAAACATCTGGATCTGGCCACCCCTTCCGCTGCCCTGGTTAAGGCGGTCCTGATTAATGGTGCCCGGACGGGGGATGGAGGCCCTTCCCAGGAAGGTTTCGGTGTAATTGACCTGGCGGGGACCATTATTGCCCTGGAGGAAAACACCTTCTCCCTCACTGATGAATGGTCCGGTTTGGCCCAGGGAGAAGAAATCACTTATACCTACCATATTTCCGACTCCGCGGCGCCCTTTAAGGCCACCCTAACCTGGGCCGACCCGCCGGCGGAACCCGGCAGTGCTAAAACCCTGGTAAACGACCTGGATTTAGTCGTCCAAACACCGGACGGTAGAATATATCATGGTAATCACTTTGTGGGCCCTAATGCCCCGGACCGGACGAACAACGTGGAGCAGGTTTATCTGCCGGCGCCCATACCCGGTGATTACACCATAACAGTGAAGGGAGCAACCATCAGCCGGAACACAGTCAAAGGCACCTGCATTCCCCAGCAGGACTTTGCCCTGGTTTGGGGCCAGCCACCGGCTAAAGATATGGTGGAAAAGGTAAACAGCAGTATAGTTAAACTCACCAGTGGTGACACATTTGATTTTGAACAGACCCCCACAGTGAATCTGGTCAATGATAATATCACTACCGCCGACGCCGGTCATCTCTTTACCGGTGCGGCTGTGCAGAAAACCCCCCAACGGATTTACCTGACCGCCCGGCTATGGCGGTCTATAGGGGTGCGGGTCATCCAGACAGCGGAAGGATCAGTTTTTACTGAAATCAACCCGGCAGCTCGACTGGGTGGTTATAGCCCGGCGGCTAACGTGGAGGAAGTAATGCTTAATAATGCACCGGTTAACCCGACGGATATTCCTCCCGGCGTGGAAATCAGCGCTGTAGCCAATCCCTATGATCAACAGCTCCGGCTGGTTAGCGCCGCATATACGGAAAGGACAGGGGCTGTTTCCGCTATAAGTGAAGGGAAAAATGGAGAAAAGATACTCCATTTGGCAGGTGGGGGTTCCTATCGGATTTCCCCCGGGGCTGCTTATTCTTATGCCGACAGCTACGCCAATGTTGATCAGGAGGATACGCCTTTCGGCACCAGCGCTCTAGAACAACTGGAGGAGATTTTGCCGGGAATGCCTGTCTTGTTGCGCCTGGCACCTTCCAGCGGCCAGGTCCAGTACCTGGCTGTAAAACGGACAGTGGCCCTGGGTACTGTGTGTGAGGTTAAATACCCGGAGGGGGAAATCCTGTTTGAAAATGGGGCCGGCTATAAGGTACTGCCAGGTGCGCCGGTAAAAAGAGATGGCCGGACCGGCAGCCTGGAACTAGTACAGCCGGGGGATCGCCTGGCGGCTGTGATCCTGCCGGATACCGGGGAAGCCATCGGTCTGGTTGTTTTCAGCAGTGTAATTTATGGTAAGGCCATCGATTTCTCGCGGCAAGACAGGATCATTTACTTTTTAGATGATGATGGTGTTTACCGTGCTTTAAACCTGGCCGACGGGGCCATAATTTACCGCTGGGGACTGAGGACAACGGCGGATGCCATTGGAGCCGGTAACCGAATCAGGGTTACCACGGACCCGGAGGTTAAAACGGTCTGGCAATTAGATATAGCTGAAACGGCTTATGAAAAGGGAATACTGAAATCTGTTGACAAAGATGCCGGCATGATTACCACTGCTGAAGGCAATCAGTATACCATTTCCGATGCTTCTCGTTTTTACAAGAATAATTACCCTGTGCCCCCGGATGGTTTGCGTCCCGGGGAATATATGGAGCTGGAGTATGCCATAGCGCCCCCACCTACAGGCAATGTGTTGGTTTCCCTGCATGCCGAATCCGGGGTTTTGCCGCCGGCATTGCAAGCTGCTGTTGTCCCCCTAGCGGACGGGTTGGTGGTAACCGGCCGGACAGGTGCTAATACAGCAGTTTATGTTTGGACCGGCCACGCCTACCGGCAGGCCTTTACTGCAGAATCAGGGGAGTTCAATCTTCGGCTGGAGCCAGCAGATGCGGAAAGCAGCCTCACTCTGGTGGCTCTGGATAGACACACAGGTGGGATAATAGGTGACCGGGTGGGGCCATTTAAAGACGGATGGGATATACAAAATGAGGGGCTGCCGGTGACCCGGGCGGAAATGGCCGAAATGCTGTCTAGGCTGCTGAATTGGACCAAATGCGGAGATGGATCATCGCTAACATTCAGCGATAAGGATGAAATCCCGGTATCCTATCGCCCTGCTGTCGCAGAGGCAGGGGCCAGGGGTATTCTTAAGGGGGACCCGGACGGTCGCTGCCGCCCCCTGGATAACCTATCCCGGGTAGAGGTAGCTGCCATATGCGCTAATGCACTGGATGATTTGGGCCTTGCTGTGGAAACAAATGGGCCCCTGCCCTATTTGGATGCAGATACCATACCGCACTGGGCTATTTCTGCCCTTGGGATAGCTGATGCCGCCGGGCTTTTCTCCGATCGCCGGGGTGGTACATTTGCCGGCAGTGAAAAGATTACTGCAGAGGAAATCACTACTATATTTAAACATCTTCTGGACTACTGTGGGAAAAACCTATAGGAAAAAGGATCGGATGGAACAAGCAAAAAAGCTGGGTGCTAACCCAGCTTTTAAAATATCATCTGCTATTTTATTATTTGTTTTCCAGCCACAAGGTTACCACCTGTTTACCTGCTTCTGCATCCCAGGCATCCAACTGAGCCTTGTATGAGGCTGCCTGGGCTTCCATTTGGCGGCGCTCCCCTGTATCCCGCGCTATATTTATCCGCGACTGCAGGTCTGTGTATTGTACCAGTGTTTCATTATATAAGGCAGTAATGTCCCGACTCTCATCAGTCCTGTCGAACAGGCTGCCCAGACCCGAAAGCTCGTTGATTAAACCAGGCGCTCGTTCAGATGGGGCTGCAAATCGCATCACTACAATGTTTTTGCCGCCATCCTGCTCTGGGAATACCTGTGTGGTCGCGCCGGCACCGGCTGCCAGGGCTACTGCCTGGGCCCGGGCTTGCCCCACGTCATCTACAGCAGCTTTTAAAATAGTGCCTTTTACTTTACGGCTTAGCAGCGCTGTTTCAGGGGGAGCCGGATTCTCGGTAGTAATATTTTTATCCGGGTCATTTGCCGGTGGGGCAGTTGCACTGCCCGAACCCGGGTCATTTTCCCTTATGTCGCCGGTTTCCCCGCCTTCCGTCCCTGCCTCTCCCCCGCCCTCTATTATATTGCCATCCGGGGTGGTATCAGGGGTGGTAACACTGCCGCCACTTTTTTCTCCACTATCCACCTCAGTTGTGTGGACTGGATTCTTTGCTATTACTGGGCCACTGCCGATTAGCTTGAGCCCGGCGTTAATACCCAGTGAACCACCGGCCAAAAGCAGCAGGGTTGCTGCCGCCGCAATAGTTTTTCGCCAGGCGGCGGGAAGCTTCACCAGTATGCCCCGGCGTTCTGTTCTGAGTTGGGACATTACTGCCCCACACAATTCCGCCGGCGCTTCTATTTCCTCCCGGCCCATTTCGGCTAAAGCCCGGCTAATATTTTTTTGCACTGCCAGTTCTCTTGCGCAGGTAGCACAGTGAGCTGCATGATCCTCCAACCGGGCCGACTGGTCCTCCTGTAGCTCCCCGTCCAGGTAGGGCCAAACCATTTTATTAAATTCCTTGCAGTCCATATGCCCCCACCTTCCTTCTTATTCCACAGGTAGATTTTCCCCAGCCTCCCGGGCCAAATCTATCATCTGGTCCCGCATGGCCCTCCTGGCCCGGCTCAAGCGGGACTTTACCGTACCCAGAGAGCAACCCAACATCCGGGCAATTTCCTCGTAGCTATAGCCTTCTATCTCCCTCAACACCAGGACTGCCCGGTGTTCTGGAGACAATTCATCCAGGGCTACCCGGACCAGGCCACGGAACTCTTTTTTTTCCAGTGCCTGTAGTGGATCCCCCCTGGGGCTGGCCATTTCACGCTGCAGCTCCCCCCCATCGCCATCAACATATGGTTCATCCAGTGACAGGGTCACGAGCTTTTTATTTTTACGCCGGAAATTTAGCCATACATTTACAGTAATGCGGTGCAGCCAGGTGCCAAAATCAGCCTGTTGGCGGAAACTCCCCAGATATCTATAGGCCCTGATAAACGCCTCCTGGGCTATATCCTGGGCGTCGGCGCCATTGCTGGTCAGGTGAACGCAAAGTGCATAAACCCTGTTCTGGTATATACGGACCAGCTCTTCAAATGCTGCCATGTCATTGTTTTGTGCTCTTTCTACTAATAGCACTGTATCATCCACGGGAAAGTATCTCCTGAATAGCGGAAACCCCCGTTTGTCTGTTAGACCCCGGCCGGACCTGAAAAGTTCCAACCAGAGGAATTTCCGCAGTTTTTTTATTCATTAATCAGCTAAGCGGCCTCTATAGATGTATATATATAGAAGCCGCAGCAAACCTGTTTTGATGATACCACAGGGCTTTATGCGGTGCAATGCAGTGGTATTCTTTGGTACCAATTTCTCAAAAAACAAAAATATAAAAAATTTTATACGGAAATGGAACTTTTGGTGCCGGATGGCTGTCTAACTAATCAGGTAGCAAAAGAGGAAGGTATAGCCTAACCGGCAGGAATTTGCCTAAAGGTGTAGAATATGTCTTTCTACCTGCTATCTATGTTAGAGGATTATCAACAGCAGACGCAGCAATATACGCAGCACAGTTTTACAGTAGTAGATTATAGGAAATTTATTACTACCAGGAGGGGGGATGAAAAGGTTTAGCTAAAAAAGGGTTTGCCTATAGGGATTTTGCCGGACAGCCCTTTCAGGTTCCAAAGAGATGAAAAATTTTTTAGGAGGTTAAGTAATGAAGGTAAAGAGATTCAGAAAGCTAGTATCAATACTAGTTACTCTGTCTATGCTCCTGGTACTATTAGTACCCCTGGCAGCACCTGCCGGGGCCTATAGTGTCAACAGGGCTGACAAGATTGTGTCTATTGCAGATGATCACGATGGGCCAACAGGAGTGACGTTTGAACTCAGGGAAGATACCAAGTGGGTAAATGATTTTGTGGATGGCGATGTGTTCCAGTTGATTCTGCCGGATGGCGTTAATTGGAGAGTGGGAGCCGAGACTCTTGGGGGGACAGATTGCGCAAAGGCAGAAATCATTAGTGACCAAATAATGGAAGTCACATTTAATGACTGTGATCCCGATGGTGTGGATGCAGTTGCTGTACCTATGGACATTGAGGTTGATGGTGCCATTGGAGATATCACTGTTGAGGTAGATCCTCTAGATTCTGGTGTATCAGCCGGCACCTACGTGTTTGCCCGCGTGTCCGGTGATAACACTACTGCCCGGGCTCTTTCTGTTAAAACCATTGGAGACCGTGATGTGGGTGGCGACATTCGCATTGAGGAAGCCGCTGTTGGTTCCTTGGGCTACGATTCACAGTACATCAAGCTAAAGTTGCCCTCCCGTTTTAAGTGGGACAGCAATAAATATACTGATCTAAAAGAGCTGGTAACATTCTCTGGTGGTTTAAGCGATATAAAAATTGTTAATGCTGGTCTTAGTGATGGACAATTTAATATAGAATATGACGATAGCACCATGTATATACGCTTCAATCCTGTTGGGGTAATAGGGAGTAATGGCAAGCTGGAAGATGAAAGTGATGCCAGGACTACCCGTGGTATTATCACTATCAAGACCCCAATCAAAGCTGACAGGGATGCCAGGTATGGTGAAATTGAGGTCAGTATCAGTGGCGATGTAGCTGATGACCATGATGTTGTAGTAGCTAATTATGCCGATTTTGGTGTTGACGTGTCTATTGAATCAGTTAAGGATATCAAGGCCGGCAAAT
>JAAYRI010000144.1 GCA_012518875.1 Peptococcaceae bacterium | reverse complement strand
GGGACAAGGTACCTGTCCCTGTAAGTTATGGTTAGGGGTTGTCAGTTTAAAATTCTTGACCTTGTAAATTGTACTATACTCTTGTTGAAGGGTATTAACGTACCTGTCCCAGGGAAGAGAAATCTATACCCATACGTGAGACTGTTACCCATTCAGGAAGGTATATGCGATTTAGCTGGTTGGGACCTTTATTCCCGCTTCACGCGCAAGGATGCATCTTTCTGGAATGGAGAATGGGCAACCCCTTCAAATTACCAATTACCAAATGAGGTGCTATTATGAGTGTTGATTGTCCAGTGGTCGGTATTGATGTCGGTAAAAAATCGTCCTATTATTGTGTGCTTACTTCTAGCGGCAAGTTGCATATTGAACCGTCCGAAACAACAAATGATGCTAAGGGACTGACGAAAATGATCGGTCGTCTCAAAAAAACAGAAGAGGCGCTAGAGACCAAGCCAGCAATAGTGCTGGAATCCACCGGTCATTATTCCGAGCGCCTCGTCTATTTCTTTATTAGAAACGGCTATAAAGTGTTTCTAATAAACCCCTTGCAATCCCATTCTATCAAAAATGTCAGCATTAGGAAAGTAAAAACAGACAAAATGGATTGCCAGGAAATTGCGAGGCTGTTCTTTATGTTAGATCTACGAGAGTACAAAATGTTAGATGATGACGTAGCCAACCTAAAGGTTTTAACCCGGGCCCATCATCTACTCGGGAAAAAGAGGGTCCAGCTCATCAGCCACCTTACATCACAACTAGAGCAATCCTGGCCCGGATTTCCTGAAATATTAGCCTTGTCTTCAAAGACTGCCGTTTTTCTGCTGCTTGCTTATCCTAGCCCCACCCAGCTGCTTGATGCACCTGCCAAGGATGTTATTGCATTAATAAGATCCATAAGCAGACAGGGACAGAAATATGCAGAAAACAAATATAAGGCCCTGAAACAGTGTGCCCAGGATGCCTTCACATTTGGCATTCAACTGGATGGACGTTTTACCTGTATTGAAATTTATGCCACCATTTTGCAAGAAGTCAATAAACAACTAGCAGAACTTGAAACTCAAATTGGGGCCTATGCCGTTGATGTCCCAGCAGTAGAGCTATTAGCAACCATACCTGGTGTTGGCCCCAAAATATCAGCCACCTTAGCAGGCGAAATTGGGGATATTGATCGGTTTAGCAACGCAAAACAATTGGTTGCCTTTCTAGGCATAGACCCCTCTGTTAGACAGTCTGGTAAATTTGTGGGGACAAAAAACAGGCTAACCAAAAGGGGTTCCCCTTTTGCCCGTCGGTCATTATATCTGGCTGCAATGGTGTCCGTCCGCGGAAGCAAAAAAGGCAAATTCGAGAACAAGGTAATTTACGATTACTACAAAAAGAAAAAGGAAAGCAAAACAAAGAAACAGGCATTGGGCGCAGTTATGAATAAACTAGTGCGTATCATATTTTCTGTTCTAAAAAACAGAAGGGCTTTTGTTATGATTACACCCAAAGAACACAATAAATTATATGCAGCCGGTTTGTTGCCGGCTGCATAGTG
>JAAYRI010000143.1 GCA_012518875.1 Peptococcaceae bacterium | reverse complement strand
TGGAAACCTTGCCCTTTACTGTGCATCTTATGCTGCCTATGAATAAAACCCCTTTGTTTGCGCATCCTTAAATAAAATGAAACTGAAACCTGTTATCACTGCCAGTTACAAATACTATTCTATATTCAATATTTTTTCAAACCTCTGTTTCACCTTTTGCTAATAAAGCATTTATTTCTGGGCAATAATAAAAAAAGCATGGTCATAGTTCAATTATACCATGATTTTTTGGTTGATCATCTCTTCTTATATTAAAGGAGGACAACTGATGTCTGCACTATCGCTTTTGTTTTTTTCGGCTTTGATACTTATAGTAGCGGGTGTTTTTTTATGGTCTTTTAGACGTAACCGTGCAGCTAAAATTATTAACCCACCCCAACCATTATTCACAGAAGAAACAGCAGAGGAACTAGGGATCGATGTTCCTATAACAACAAAACAACAGCCTTCTATGACACAGGATATTTACCTGCCGCACAATTATGGGATGGACCGGATGGTCCTTCTCGCCCGCGATCCACACTGGCTGTTCGCCTACTGGGAAGTCACTGCCACAAAACAAGAAGAGTTTACAGGCATATACGGTAAAGAAGCATGGCTTTCCACCAGCCCCGTTTTAAGAATCTACGATGTTACCGGCATCGATTTTAACGGCAATAATGCCCTCAACTATTTTGATTACCATATGGAGGACAATGTTGATAGCTGGCACATTGAAGTGGGTGAACCCGACCGTTCATTTTGCGTAGACCTGGGACGTATGTTTCCCGACGGCCGTTTTATCACCTTACTCCGCTCTAATACGGTCACTACCCCACGCGCCTCCCTCTCCGACTGCCTGGACGAAGAATGGATGTGGATTGAGGGGCTGTATCAGTCTATAGGGAAAGTCAGGTATGGCGCCAGTTCCCCGCTTATTATTGAGGAGCTGGGCCGAAGAAAAGGTGTACTCCCGCTTGGGATCAGCTCCCCAGGGAATTGGCACGCTTAATAAATGAAAGGAGCCCCTTAATGTCAAAAGGATACCTTTGTTTGGTATTGCATGCGCACTTACCATACGTACGTCACCCGGAACATGAAGATTTTTTAGAAGAAAAATGGCTATATGAGGCTATTACTGAAACATATATTCCTTTGATCCAGGCTTTTGATCGGCTATTGGCAGACAATGTTGATTTTCGGCTAACTGTGAGCCTATCTCCACCCTTGATCACCATGCTCGTGGACCCACTGTTGCAGAATCGCTATATCAACCATTTAACAAAACTACTTGAACTGGTGGATAAGGAGGAGGGGCGCACCTATGGTAGCCCCTTCCATGAAACGGCCTTAATGTATAAAAAACGCCTCCAGGAAGCCATGGATATTTTTTGTGATCAATATGACCGCAATTTGGTTAACGCCTTCAAAAAATTTCAGGATAATGGAAGACTGGAGATTATCACTTGCGCCGCCACCCATGGATACCTGCCTTTTATGATGCTGCATCCGGAGGCTGTAAACGCCCAGGTGAAGGCGGCAGTTGATCTTTATGCTCGTCACCTGGGTGCACCACCGCGGGGTATTTGGCTACCGGAATGTGCTTATGCTCCAGGTATAGATGAGATTCTAAAAAATAACGGCCTGAAGTATTTTTTTACTGATGCTCATGGTGTACTTTATGCCTCCCACCGGCCCCGCTTTGGGATTTTCGCCCCCATATACTGCCCCTCCGGGGTGGCGGTATTTGGCCGGGACATCGAATCCTCAAAACAGGTCTGGAGCAGCCAGGAAGGTTATCCCGGTGATTATGAATACAGGGAATTTTACAGGGATATCGGCTATGACCTGGATATGGAGTACATTAAACCTTATATCCACCCGGATGGACTGCGAACGCATACCGGTTTGAAATATTATAAAATAACCGGGAAGGTTGAGTTGGGACAAAAAGAACCCTACTCCCCCCAACGGGCTGAAGAAAAAGCGGCAGAGCATGCCGGTAACTTTATGTTTAACCGCCAACATCAAATACTGCACCTGGCCCGCATGATGGATCGGCCACCAATCATTGTTGCCCCTTATGACGCTGAGCTTTTTGGTCACTGGTGGTATGAGGGTCCCCGCTGGCTGGAATATTTGATGAGAAAAATAGCTTTTGATCAGGATACTATTGAGTTAATCACCCCTGGTGATTATTTGGAGAGGTTTACCTGCAACCAGGTAGCGGTACCCTGCACCTCCAGTTGGGGCAATAAGGGATATCACGAGGTCTGGTTGTGTGAAGCCAATGATTGGATTTATCGACATCTGCATATAGCTGCCGATATGATGATCGCCATGGCTAATCGCTGGGGGAATAACGCCGGGGGTATACTTCGCAGGGCGCTTAACCAGGCGGCGCGAGAGTTGATGCTGGCCCAAAGCAGCGACTGGGCTTTCATTATGAGTACCGGTACCATGGTTGAATATGCGGTGAAAAGAACTAAAACCCATCTTAACAACTTCCTCCGCCTGCATGATGAAATAGAAGGCAACAGGATTGATGAGGGTTGGTTAAAAGATTTAGAATATCGAAATAATATTTTTCCAGATATAGATTATAACTGGTATCATTCCTTGGTGCCCAAAGAAAAAGCAGTATAGCAACAAATCCTTTTTAGCTACAGCATTTTTTTAAAACCCTTTAAATAAAGGGTTTTGTTTTTTGTGTTTTTATTTACATCATTTACATCTTGAACCCCTAACCGGACATATAGTAATCTGGGTCTAATACTAATAGAAAGGAGCGATTTTATGCGTAAGCCTTTATTACTTGTGGTATTTACCATTATTTTGTCACTGGTTCTTTCTACAGTAGCCCTTGCCCACCAACCAAATAGGGTTGTTTTCCATGGTAACAACCAAAGTGGATCAGTCAGCTTCGGTGACCACGGTTTCGCCTGGTACCATTCTAATCCCGATCAAAATGCCAACATTTCTATCTCCGACCACTGGTATTCTTATTTTCACAATAAAGCTAGTAAGCCCCACAAGGATGGGAAATTTAAACACCATTTGAAACAGCCATGGAATCAAAAATATG
>JAAYRI010000142.1 GCA_012518875.1 Peptococcaceae bacterium | reverse complement strand
GAAGGAGAAATCCCTGTGAAACCAATGAACAGAGGTGTGTCCCCTATGAAGCTCCACCAGCATAATGTATAATAATAGAACAACACACTAACTAACAAAAAATATTCACCCCAGGAGGAAAACACAATGGCGACAACCGCCTACATTGGTCTGGGCAGCAACCTGGGCGATAAAGAAGCCAATATCAAAAAAGCCCTGGAACTGTTGCGGAAAACCCCCGGCATACAGGTAAAAAAGGTTGCCTCCCTTTACAAAACGGCACCGTTGTATATGACCCGGCAGGACTGGTTTCTTAATACAGTGGTGGAGATAGAGACAACTCTAACCTCCCGGCAACTGCTAATCCAGCTAAAGGACATCGAAAATAAACTTGAGAGAAAACCCACAGTGCGCTGGGGACCGCGGACGATTGACCTGGACATTTTGATCTATGGCTGCGACCGGGTTAAATGCGACGACCTGGTTATCCCCCATCCACGCATGATTGAACGGGCCTTTGTTATGGTGCCCCTGGCGGAAATCGCCCCAAACATTTGCATACCCGGTCGGGGCAGGGCCGGAGAACTGGCCCGACTGCTCAGTATAGATCAGAGCGTAGAAAAATATGACGAATAATTAGCAGTAAATAATATAAAGAAGGAAGGCTTCATCATAAAGCCTTCCTTTACTATATCAACAACAGCAATAGTTAATGCCTTCTCTTATGGTTACAAATTGTTTTTGCGCCGCTGTCTTTCTTTCTCAATTACCTGCAAGGCCCAGCCCCAGTATTCTATCAGCGAGTTTCTTTCTTCCGGGGTTAGGTCCGGTAAACGGGAAAACAAATCCATGAACAAAGGATCGTCCAGCACCCGCCTGAGTCCGGGGGAAAGTGTGGTCCTGTCAGGACCCATCCCATCTGTCCTTATTCTCTCCCGAACCTCAGACAGCCCCAGCAGATAGTCCACGGAAACATTAAAAAAGCTAGCCAGCCGCTCCAGCATTTTGTAGTCCGGGCTGCGCCTATCTCTCTCGTACATGGCAATTGTACTCTGCCCCACATTTAGCCTATAGGCCAATTCAGCCTGGGAAAACCCTTTTTCCTTCCTCAAAGAAGTTAGCCTTTGACCTAAAGTCATTTGTGCCCCCCATTCCAGATGATGAACCGCAGCATCACCCGCATTCTGCCCACTATATCCAGATATCCCAAGAAACCAAAATACTACTAAAGACTATGTTATACAAAATAATAAAATAATTTCTCAGCTGATAGTTCACGTAACTGGAATAGAGATGGCCCAAACAAGCAACAAAAGCATGTTTAAATTAGGTAGGCACTGTCCAATTAATGGGTGTTGTAATTTTTATATGCGCCCTTATGGCACCCCTAAAAAAGCAGTAGCAATAAAAGCATAATAAAGATAACACCCGTTGTGATTACTAGCAATAGTTTATCACTAAAACGGATTTTTTAGTCCCAGACTACTTGACAATAATCGCGCCGCGTGATTATAATTTACCTATAATTGTTTGCACAGAATTCACTCTAGTAAAAAGAGGATTGGCAGGCCTGTTGTGCCCGCTGGCTTAGCTGGGATCGAAAGGAGGGGGGGGATTTAAGTTTGTCTTAGGGGCGAAGGAAACACTAGAAACGAAGAAATGTTTGGGTTAAGAAGCAAAATGGGGTTTAGTCAGCGGCAAGTAGCCGAAGCAGTAGGGATCAGCCAAAGTTCTTATGCCATGATCGAAGGCGGGCATCGCCATCCTCGCAAGGAAATAGAAAAAAAATTGGCTGATTTTTTTGGAGTGACAGTAGACGAGCTTTTTTTTGGGGATCATTATCACGGAACGAGATTAAACGGGGGTGAGGCGAACGAAAAGGACGCCAAAGGTGAATAAGATGTCACGCTGGTTTGCACTCCGCATTTGGGAAAAGGCGGCAGTAACACAGCTTTTTTCAGAGCAAAGCGGTGCAAACAGGGCAATAGTACGAAAAGGTGGGATGGACGAAATAATATGAAAAAATATGCTAAATTACTAAGCCTGGCGGTGGCGCTGTGCTTGGTGCTCGGCCTCGCTTCAACGGCCTACGCGTCCATGCCGGATGTAAACAGCCATTGGGCCCAGGCTAGTGTCGAAAAGTGGGTGGATAGTGGCCTAGCCAAAGGCTATCCGGACGGCACATTCAAACCGGACAACAACATTACCAGGGCAGAATTTGTTGCCCTTCTCAACAGGGCTTTTACAGTGCAGGG
>JAAYRI010000141.1 GCA_012518875.1 Peptococcaceae bacterium | reverse complement strand
TTTGTGGCTATTTATCAGGCCAAGGGGCTGGCCTACTTCATCGTTACTGAGGAAGGTATCAAGTCTGCAATCAGCAAGTTCTTTAATGAGCAGGAGTTGGCCCAAATCATGGCCAGGCTGGAAGCCGAACCAGGGGATCTGCTGCTCTTTGTGGCCGACAAGCCGGATGTAGTGGCTGCTTCCCTGGGGGCTTTGCGCCAGCGCCTGGCCCAGCATCTTGATTTAATCCCCGATAACCTCTACAATTTTCTTTGGGTAGTGGACTTTCCCCTATTGGAATATGATTCAGAGGAGGGGCGATACCAGGCCATGCACCATCCATTTACCGCTCCTTTGGAGGAGGACCTGCCATTGTTGGAGAGTAACCCCGGGCAGGTGCGGGCCAGGGCTTATGATCTGGTGCTCAATGGGGTGGAGGTTGGCGGCGGCAGTATCCGTATTCACCGCCGGGACATCCAGGAAAAAATGTTTAACGCGATTGGCATTGATAGCGCGGAGGCGGCAGAAAAATTCGGCTTTATGCTGGAAGCCTTTGAGTACGGCACACCGCCCCATGGAGGTATAGCCCTGGGCTTTGATCGCCTGTTGATGCTGCTGGCAGGAAAGAAAACAATTAGGGATGTCATTGCCTTTCCTAAAACCCAGAGTGCTACCTGCCTTATGACCCAGGCACCTGGCACGGTGGCCGGCAAACAGCTCCGGGAACTACATATTAAAACCGATTTAAAAAAGCCCAAGCAGGGCCGCTAACATGGTTGCAGAAAACAACATGTTTTGGGGAAAGGGGGCCGGCCGGGGTGTATCAGGATTATCCCGACAAATGCAGCCTGTCTATCGAAGAAAATATTTTTCAGGCCAAGAAAATCATTGTGGAGAATATTTACAATGGAGCCAGGCTGGAAGGCTGTAATGTGACCTTCCCCGAAACTGAAACCATTCTAAATGGGGTTAATGTGCCAGGGGTGAGTATCGATGATATTGAATGCATCCTGAATCTCCGCAACGCATGGAGACTTATGTTTAGAACCATAGAAAAACCATTGACACTGGACTATGTATGCAAAATACATGGGGAGGTTGCTAGAAACGAGGCCCTGGAGTGGGGTGAACTTAGGACAGGCCGGGTTGGTATTTCTGGTACCGCCTATGTTCCGCCCATACCCATTAAAAAAAAGGCAGAGGGTGAACTGGACAGAATTTTAAGCCTCTCGACAGTCACGTCTCAGGCGATCTATTTTTTCCTTTGGGCCACCCGTAGCCAGTTGTTTTGGGATGGCAATAAGAGAAACAGTATGCTTATTGCCAATAAAATTCTCATCCCCGCGGGGCGGGGTGTATTTACCGTTAAGGAGAAAGACCTGCTGGAATTTAATAGGCGTTTGTCGGCATACTATCATGAAGGGGATTTTTCTTTGCTGGACGATTTTCTATATCATAATTGCATTATCTGCTATTAGCCGGGGGGGGATTTCCGGTGAAAAAAATTGTAACATATTGACTGGACAGGAGCCGGGTGCACACTTGTAAAAGTTGTTTTGTTATGGTAACATAAATGCAGTAAATCAATGCCCTACTGTGTACGTGGTCTACCCTGAAGTTTTGATCCAACACATTAGAAGAGGGAGCATTTGCTCTGGATGTGGCTTGCAAGCCTCATCGTGAGGGAACATAAATCATCCAGGCAGGCACCCACCTGTGAGAGCAGGTTCAAACTTTTGGTGGGCACGGCATTTGTGGGGTCTTAAAAGGTCCTGTTGGTAATGGTTTTCAGTGACAATAAGTGTGCTCAACTGAAAACCTTTAGTTTTTTCCGCTAGTTAGCATAAGGAATTAGCATGAATTATTAGCCTCTATTGCATTGACAAGGGGTTTTAAATAAGATTATAATAATGACTGTCTAAAATTACCTGAGGTGCTATTATACTCTATAAATATTAAATAGACAGCCTACGGATAATCAATATGAAAGGGGATAGTGTTTTGGCCAGCGAAAAAGTAATAGAAATTAACGACGATAATTTTAAGCAGGTTATGGGCGAAACAAAGCTGCCGGTGCTAGTTGATTTTTGGGCGGATTGGTGTGGTCCTTGCAAAATGATTGCGCCTGTTATTGAGGAAGTGGCTGAGCAATTTGACGGCAAAATACTGGTGGGTAAACTAAATGTTGATGCTAACCAGACCATGCC
>JAAYRI010000140.1 GCA_012518875.1 Peptococcaceae bacterium | reverse complement strand
GGGGTGGGACGCGGGGACAGGTACCTTGTCCCACCAAATACTGGTAGAAGGGGCTTTCCTGGGGTCAACCTCTGGGGGATATTTCTCGGCATCAAATCCCGGTCCTAGATAGAGATGTGTCCCAGTTCTCCTGTTTTGGTATCTTTTTGGGAATATCCCCAGATGATTAACTACCAACCACCAGAGGGCTGGTTAGCGGGCAGGGCTGGTACAAGGTAACCGCCAGACTGTGCAAAAACTATTTTTGGAAATAATTATTTTTCCCACTCGAACACCTATACGGGCCCCCAAATGGGGTTAAGCAGGTATATAAAGTCAATATCCCTACCTACAACCCCCACTTTTTGCCCTAAAGCCATTAAATTTTGGACTTTTCACAAGGCCTGCCGTCCCCGTGCCCCACAAAGAATTACCACTGATCGTACCTGATCATTTGTGACAAGGGTTTGCGTTTTTTCTCACCCGGCTGGTCTGCGGGGTAGCCCAGGGGGGTGAAGGCTATCGGCTCCACGCCCGGCGGCAGTTTGAGAATTTCCCGCGCGGCATCCGGATCAAAGGCTGCTATCCAGCAGGTGCCCAGCCCCAGTTCCGTGGCTGCCAGGATTAGGTGATCCATCGCAATGGTGGCATCAACAATCGCGTAGTTTACCCCATCCATGCGCGACCAAGCCTGCCCCGGCAAAGCACAGATACAAATGATCAGGGGTGCTTCTATAAAAAAGCCCCTTTTGTAAATTCGTTTTAGTTCCTCTTCTCTTCCAGCAGTGCGAATCACGATCAGTTGAAAAGGCTGGTAGTTGCATGCGGTAGGCGCCAGGCTTGCTGCCTCCAACACCTGCGTCAGTTTATCCTCTTCCACCGCATCCGGCTTATAGGCCCTCACACTGCGCCTTTTCTTTGCTAACTCGGCAAACATCGGCTGATTCCTCCTTGAATTTTTTGCAGGGCACTGGACAGTTTATCCTGCAGCAGTATTTTTATATGGCAACTATTCCTGTTATTGCTTCTATATAATATATTACCATTTGTGCTGTAAAACCTTCAACCTGAGGCGTGGGGGGGGAGGGCACCAACCCGCCCGGCAAGGCCCGACAATTTAAAGCCCGCATACCTATTCGTGGATGTGCAGCCTTTTAAGGTGTAATATAATAGGGATAATGTTTATATGGTGATTGGCAACCGGCGGGTTTGCTTGCCGCCACAATGAAAGTAAGGGAGTTAGAAACAATGCTGACCAGTGAAGAAGTTGCATCCATTTTTCAACAGACCGGGGCCATGTTGTTGGGCCATTTCAAGCTGACCTCAGGCCGACACAGTGACAGCTATTTCCAGTGTGCCCAGGTGTTGCAGCATCCGGAGCATACTGCTCGTTTATGCCGGGAGTTAGCTATCCGGTTTGCCGCAGAAAGCATTTCAGTGGTGATCGGCCCGGCTACAGGTGGAATTATCGTTGCTTATGAGACGGCCCGGGCCTTGGGTGTGCGTGGTATTTTTGCCGAAAGGGAAGATGGTGTGATGTCCCTCAGGCGGGGTTTTGCCATTGAACCGGGGGAACGGGTGCTGGTGGTGGAAGATGTGATTACCACCGGCGGCTCAGTTCGGGAGGTCATTGACCTGGCCCGTCGTCAGGGCGGCACAGTGGTGGGTGCCGGCCTGCTCGTAGATAGGAGCGGCGGCAAGGTGGACCTGGGGGTGAAGAGAGAAGCGCTGTTGGTCACCGAAGCTGTATCCTATGATCCGGCCCAATGCCCCCTCTGTCGGCAGGGCATCCCAGCAGTAAAACCCGGCAGCAGGGATATTTAGTGGGACATGGGTGGGACGTGGGGACAGGTGTGTGCCACGAACACACTTTTAAAATAAATTAGAAAGTGTG
>JAAYRI010000139.1 GCA_012518875.1 Peptococcaceae bacterium | reverse complement strand
CTAACGGACTAATTGCAGCGATGAAATTAATAGCAGCCATTTTGAGTGGCAGCGCCTCCATGATGGCGGAATTCAAACATTCACTGGGGGATTGGGCCAATGGTTTTTTTCTGCTCATTGGGATCAGACAGGCCAACAGGCCTAGTGATGATCGTTTCCAATTCGGCTATGGCAAGCGTATATTTTTTTGGAGTTTTATCGCCAGCCTGGGTATGTTGTTTATTGGTGGGGCTCTCTCCATCTATGGCGGCGTGTTGAAAATCATCCATCCGGAACCCATTGGGTTTGTACTGCTTAACCTGGCTGTGATAGTGATTAGTATTTTGTTGGAGGTATATTCCTTTCTAATGGCCATGCGGGCTATCGTGCGCGAAACTGGTATCGAGGCACGGGGGCTAAAATTGATTTTTTCTATCCTACCCGCACTGGCAAAGGCTACCCCATCCACCCGGTTTATCTTCCTTGAGGACACGGCGGCGCTATTTGGGCTGGTTGTGGCCGGTGGGGCAATTCTCATTGTTGAACACACCGGGGCCATCGTATTTGATGGGGTGGCTTCGATCATTATCGGTATATTGCTGTTTTTTATTGGTTTTGGTACCGCCAGGGAAAATGTTTCGGCTATTCTCGGTGAATCCGCAGATCCGGAACTAGTCAAAGAAATTGGTGACTACATTATGACCATCCCCGGCATCAAGGACATACATAATGTTCGTTCCATGTGTGTGGGGCCGAACAGCTATCTGCTGGAGTTGGTGGTAGAGGCAGATCGGATGTTTGAGCTGGATGATAGTGATGACATTGGTTTTTTTGTAAACGGCCTTATTGAGAAAAAATTTAAAGAGATTTCTTACGCCCACATATCGGTTATTGCTGATGACCGGGTCAGCCAATGGGAAAACGAAAAATCAAACTGCTCTGAGGGACATCTGGATCGGGGGTAGGATTCGGGTAGCGATACGGGCTCTTTTTGTATAAGTAATTTTCAAGGTGCGGGTGCTATAGTCCACCTCCGCTTCCCAGCAAAGTAGCTTTCGTAGAAAATCCAGGCTGATAAAGGCGGTGCCATTATGGATAAAAATGTGTGTTTGTTGGGTTAAGATATCATTGTTAAACATGGCATTGGAACCATCTACGGGTATGGATAGCAGACGGCCTTTTGTTTTAACCTCCACTGATTGCTGATTCGCATTCCATTCTATCTCAGCGCCGGTAGCTGCACATAGGGGTCTGAGAGGAACAAGCAGATTTTCATCCTCAATAAGCGGTGTACAGGACTCAGGTAAACAAACTTCCTTGTCGTTAATTGATAGTTGAAAATGGTGTTTAACCAGATTTATGCCAATGGGGCTAATGGGCAGATCTATCTTCAGAGTTTTGTTTTCCTCAGCTAGAAAAACAGCCCCGAAAAAATCCCTAAGGTAGTAATCGGGGATATAGGTTGTATCCTCCAGCAGGATGGGGGCATCCTTAGTTTCATAGGCAGTGTTGTTGGCGGTGACTGTGTTTTTTCCTATGGTTAGCTGCACCTCACTGTCAATATTGGCAATAATAAGGCTGTTGGAGGAGCTTTCCCAGGTGAGGCGGCAACCAAGGATTGGTGCCAAGTTTCGCAACGATAAATAGGTGGTGTCCCCGGATTGCAATGGGCCCAGGCAGGAGGCAAATTCCTGCCTGACACCGTTGATATAAACCTGGTTGTATTTCTTAAGGGATTGTAAGTCTTGCCCCGTGCTGACAATTTGTACATTAGTGCCAATGGGTACATGTTCATAAAGCCAGAGAATGTCTTCGTTGTACATCCTAATGCAGCCTGAAGAGGCGTAGGTGCCGATGGAATAGGGACTGTTGTTACCATGTATGCCGTAACTACTGCCGGCGGTGCCCAGAGCATTTAGCCCCAGCCAGCGGGGACCGAGGGGATTTGCCGGTATGCCGCCTGGTATGAGTGCTCCCCCGCCGGGAGGCCGCCAGGCGGGATAAACCAGCTTGCTGACCACCTGCCAGTTTCCTTCCGGTGTATAGTGGGGCAGGCGGCCGGTGGCCACGGGAAATACATCAATGAGTAGATCGTCT
>JAAYRI010000138.1 GCA_012518875.1 Peptococcaceae bacterium | reverse complement strand
TATACTGGTCTTACCATAATATAATTGCATATGGGGGTTAGTTATGGAGCTGGCAAAACGCCTGGCTGCTGTGGCTGCTTATGTGCCGGCAGGGTCGGTGACGGCCGATATTGGTGCAGATCACGCCTTTCTACCTATTTACCTGGTCAAAACGGGACGCTGCCCGCGGGTGATCGCCACTGAACTGCGCTCTGGTCCTTTCCAGGCGGCTAAGCGGCAGGTGGCGGCACATAAACTTGGTGATAAAATTGACCTCAGGCTGGGGGATGGGCTACAGGTATTAAAGCCTGCAGAGGCCCAGGTGCTGGTTTTGGCCGGCATGGGCGGCAATACGATTAGAGAAATACTGGCGGCTGCCCCGGAGGTTCTACGAACTGTCCAAATGCTCGTTCTACAGCCCCAGGCCGACCCCGGTGATTTGCGGGTTTGGCTGGCGGCAAATGGTTGGAAAATAGATGACGAACAGTTGGTGGCCGAGGGCGGCAGAATTTATGTTGTTATTGCTGCCGTGCCGGGCCATGAGCCGGTGCAAGACCACTTACTGCTGGAGCTGGGGCCGCGACTGGTGGAAAAAAAGGATCCTTTGCTTGGCAAATATCTGCAGATCATTGCCGGCCGCTATGAGCGGGCCTTGGCAGGCATGCGGGTAGCAAACAACACTGTCACCAGGGAAAAGGCTTTGGTTACTGAAAACAAACTGATGCGGATCAGGGGGATGTTGGTTTGGCTGTAAAATGTGCTGATATTCTTAAGTTAATGGAAGAGGTAGCCCCTTCTTATCTGGCAGAGAACTGGGACAACTGTGGCCTACAGGTGGGTGATCTCCAGGGAGTAGTGGAGAAGGTTTTGCTCACTATTGACGTTAACTTTGCTGTGGCCCAGGAAGCTGTGGACAGGGGTGCTACATTAATTATCAGTCACCACCCGCTATTGTTCAGCCCACTGCGAACGATTAACGTTAGGGAACCCCTGGGTGCGCTGATCAATTATCTAATGGCCAATAAGATTACAGTTTTCGCCGCCCATACAAATTTGGACCTGGCAGTGGGTGGCGTAAACAGTGCTCTGGCCCAAATAATTGGTTTGTCTAAACCGGTTGTTTTGCAGCAGGCCGACCAGGCCCGGATTTATAAGTTGGTGGTTTTTATCCCTGTGGGATATGAGCAAAAAGTGCGCACGGCGGTGTTGGATGCTGGTGCCGGTTGGATTGGGAACTACAGCCACTGTTCGTTTTCCGGTAAGGGAACAGGTACATATAGGCCCCTGAAGGGGACAAATCCATTTTATGGCCGGGAAGGCGAGCTGGCGGAGGTGGATGAAGTCCGGTTGGAAACCATTGTCCCCGCTGGTTTGCTAGGGCCGGTACTAGAGGCGCTGCTGGATGCACATCCATATGAAGAAGTGGCCTATGATGTTTTGCCCCTGGAAAACAGGAATGCCTCCTTCGGCCTGGGCCGGGTAGGGCAACTGGCCCCACCGCTGCAGTTGGATCAGTTCGCCGAATTGGTTAAAAACAAACTGGGACTGCAGGCTGTCCGTATAGGTGGCGGGGAGCGCCAGGTGCAAAAGGTAGCAGTTTGTGGTGGTGCCGGTGCCGACCTGTGGCCCCTGGCCCTGCAGGCAGGAGCGGACACAATAGTTACCGGTGACCTGAAATATCACATTGCCCAGGACATCCTGGCGGCAGGTATGAACTTTATCGATGCCGGCCATTATGGTACGGAGGTAGTAGTGTTGCCTGTACTGCAAAAACACCTGGGTGATATTTGCAGCCGGGATCACCTTGACATCCAGCTGCTTTTATCGGAAATTAATACAGACCCATTTACTTTCATTTAAGATAGGAAATCAACGCTTCCTATCTTATATTTTTTTGAGGAGATGTAGGTATGCCGGATTTAAAATTGCTATGGGAAATCCAGGCCCTTGATGACCGCAAAAGAGACCTGGAAAATAAATTGGAAAGGGCCAGGGAAGAAGAGGAACTAAAGCCCCTCAAGGCAGATATTGAGGAAGGGGGGGCCTTGTTTAATCAGATAAAGAAAGAATACAATGATATCAAAAAAAATCAGAAGGCCAAAGAGATGGATGTTAAATGCGCCAATGAGCAGGTAAAAAACCTGGAGAAAAGGCTGTATGATGGCTCTATTACCAATGTTAAAGAGATGAATGCAAACAGCAAAGAACTAGAAAGCCTAAAAAACACGATAAGGGAGACAGAGGACAACATCCTGGTGTTTATGGAAAAACAGGATGAGCTGCGGGCCATATTAGAAAAAATGAGCATCCGGTTGAACAATAAGGCTGATGAATACCGCAGTAAGCACCGAGCTTTGTTGGCAGAGCAGGACAAGATCCGGCAGTTAATTGCCCAGATACCTTTGTCCAGGGAAAAGCTGGTGGAGAAATTAGATGGGGAAACATGGCAAAGATACGAGGATATGAAAGAAAGATTTAATGATCCCCTGGCAAGAGTAGAAAAGGCCACCTGTATGGGCTGTCGCATGGGTATCACCTTTAACGAGCTTAGAATGCTGAAACATAGTGACGATCTGGTTTATTGTAGTAATTGTGGCCGGATGCTTTACTGGGAAAAGCAAGGATGATGTTTTTCTATCCAGTCATTTTTTTAAGGAGTGTTAGGTTTGAAAATTATTATTAAATCAGGGCCCTTATCCTGGCAGGCGACGATTGCCCCCACACCGACCGGGAAACTAATCTATCAGGCCCTTCCTTTACAGGGGGCAGCTAGTTGTTGGGGGCAGGAAATATATTTTACCATTCCAGTGGTTGCTGACTTGGAAGCCGAGGCTGTTGATTTGGTAGCAAAGGGCGACCTTGGATACTGGCCTACCGGCAAAGCATTTTGTATCTTTTTTGGATCAACGCCCCTGAGCAGGGGAAGCGAAATCAGGGCAGCAGGTGCCGTCAATGTTTTTGGCCGTATTATAGGGGATCTAGGTGACTTAAATAAGGTAAAGGAAGGGGATCCCGTGGTTGTTGAACAGTCCTAGACCTGTTCGCGGCCAACAACACGGGGTTGGCGGGACCAATAACCCGAGAGCCTACACAAAACGGCCGGATGCTTTACTGACAAAGGCGGGAATGGTATAATTTTATAGGTAATGGGGTGAGCAAATTAGGTGATCGCGGGTGCCGATAAGGGACCTGAGGAAAGTCCGAGCTCCATAGGGCAGGGTGCTGGGTAACACCCAGTGGGGGCGACCCCAAGGATAGTGCCACAGAAATGCAAACCGCCCGGCACTTAACCTAATATTTGATAGGTTACCGGTTCCCGGCACAATAATCTTGTCATCATTGCCTATCAAATACCAGGTTGAGTGCGGGGTAAGGGTGGAACGGTGCGGTAAGAGCGCACCAGCGGCCGGGTGACCGGTCGGCTAGGTAAACCCCACCTGGAGCAAGACCAAATAGGGGAATTTTTGCAGTAGCCCGCTGTTTTTCCCGGGTTAGGTCGCTTGAGGCACCTGGTAACAGGTGTCCCAGATAGATGATCATCCACGACAGAACTCGGCTTATCGATTTGCTCGCTACACCGCTTTTTGTTTTCAAAAGCCTTAGCTGATGGGTACTCCTCTGGGGTGCCCTTTTTATATTCAAAAAGGATTTGAGGCCGTCCATGTATTATAATTTGGTCTTGTGAGGCACGCCCACACTTTAATGGGCTAGTGTTGACATTATGCTAAAAGAGGGTGTTGATTATGAAATCTGCTAAAACCGATTATCATATTCATCCCAACTATTCGTTGGATGCTTCGCCTACACCTATTAGAGATTATTGCTGCCGGGCCCTGGAGTTGGGGTTGGTGGAAATCTGTTTTACCACCCATCTGGAACTTGATCCGATGCGCAAGGAAATAGATAATTTTGTGATTCTAAATGGACAAAAGGTATCTGTCCTTAACCCATACTGGCTGGACAGCTATTTTTCGGAAATCACCCAGGCCCAAAAGGAATTTAGCTCTGCAAATCTCCACATCAAGGCTGGGATTGAAGTGGGCTACTCTTTAGGCACTGAAAGGGATATCGAAAAAATTATTGATAATTACCCCTTTGATTATGTTTTGGGGGCGATTCATTGTCTAAATCATGTGGCTATTTCCTCCTATAAAGAGAGCCCCCTTTATTTTCAGCGTCGAAGTTTGGCAGAGATGAGCAGGGATTACTTCAGCACATTAAAGGAAGCTGTTGTCACTGGGCTGTTTGATTGTATTGCCCATGTAGACCTTTATCGCCGCTATGGAACTAGATTTTACGGGCCTGAAATTCTTATGGCACATCGGGGGATTATAGAACCTATCCTAAAAGAGATGGCTCGCCGGGGGATGGGTCTGGAGATTAACACCTCTAGCAGCAGAAGGGGGTTAAAAGAATTCCACCCCAGCGAGGACATTATAGCGCTGGCGGCAAAATTGGGTATTGAGGTTTTTACAGTGGGCAGCGATGCCCATACCCTTGACCAACTAGGTGACTATATAGCAGAAGCCCTGCATCTGCTGGCGAGGTTTAATCTTTGTAACCATATTTTTACCCGGCGGCAGGCAGTTCCACTGTCCCGGGCAATGGGCAATGGGTGGGATGAACATAAAGCAAGGGGTTTCACATTAGGTGGCGCGCATAGCAGAGACGGAATGCAGTTTGTAAATGAGTGATAACTGCCAGAAGAACTAAAGCAGCCGGAACCAGATTTAAAATACCGCCCAGCATAATTATAAATAGCCTACCGTCACGATTGGCAGGCAGGTAGCGGCAAAGTCCATCGTGAGTCTCGGGTATGTAGGGTTTTCCCATTAAGGCGTGGAATTTTTCCTTAAACAGCATTGACATAGGTGCCCCGATTAAGGCGGCTGCCCCCACCAGCAATGCCACCCCACCAGTTGTAACACTATACCAACCATAAGTCATGCCCATGATAAGCAAAAAGTCTCCGTATCGATCTAATATCCCATCCAGCAGGCCCCCGTAGTTGCTGCTTAAAAATTTTGCCCGGGCAATTTCACCGTCAACCCCATCAACAATAGAGCTGAGCTGGGCAAGCAGCCCTCCGCAAAGGGGGTAGCCCCCAGCGAAAAATGCAGCTGCGGCTAATGTTAATAAAAATGAGCACAGGGTAATTTGATTTGGTTTAATGCCTGTGGGGGCCAGTAATTTTGTAATTCGGAGGGAAAGCTTGCGATTAAGCACCCGAGAAATAAAGCCGTCTTTTGGAGGCACCAGCGATTGCAGCAAAAGTTTTTCGCAGTGTTTGTAGCTGGCCTGGTCATCCACATCTACCCAGCAGCCCTTTACAAAATGCAGTCTTACCTGGCGTGATTTGGCAAGCATGTTAACGGCATCTGTGAGGGCATATTGTTTTAGGGCAATGGCGTTGGACAAGGAATTCAGCAGTGCGCTTGTGCCCACAAATAGGCCGCAATCAACAGCATTAAAATGGGGTAGGTTCTTGCCCAGCTGGCGGGCATATTCTTGTTCAGCTTTTATTTTGGTACACTCATCCAAATCGTGTACAGTTTCTAATTGTCTATCGGCGGCAAGGAGAATTTCATTTTCTTTCACTTTTTTTGCTGCAGCTATAAATGATTGCAATATATTAGGCTGAAAGATATGATCTGCCATCATTAGTATAAATTTTTCACCGGGACGATAATCCTTGCGAAATGCATAGGCAGACATGCCGTTACCCAGTCTCCAATCGGGATTGTGGATGTATCTTATTTTTACCCCCAGTTTTTCCCCGGTGCCTAAGTGTGCCTTAATTTCTTGACCATAACAACCAATGATAACAACTATTTCTTTAATGCCATGTTTCCGCAGAGTCAGTATGTTTCGTGTGATTAGAGGTATACCTAACAAAGGCACAAGAGGCTTAGGCCTATTAAAGTTAGGCCTAAGCCTCCTTCCTTCACCAGCAGCAAGAAGGACAGCTTTCATTAGCAGCTACACCCGCCGTTAATAAATTCTTCTACCATTTTTGTCGCTGTTGTGTCCGTATATTGTACTGGTGGTGATTTCATTGAATAAGCGGAAATGGCATTTAAATTACCGCCAATTTGGCGATCAAGGGCTAGTTTCATACATCTTATAGCATCGATCATCACACCGCCGCTGTTGGGGGCGTCCTCAACGGATAGTTTAACATCCAGAGTAAGCGGCACACCGCCAAAGCCCCTGCCTTCCATGCGGATATGGCAAATTTTATTATCCTTTAACCAGGGGATGTAGTCGCTTGGGCCGATATGGATGTTCTGGTCAGCCAGTGGGGTTTTTAGCTCTGACTGCACGGATTGGGTTTTGGATATTTTCTTGGTGGAAAGTCTTTTGCGGTTCAACATGTTCAAAAAGTCTGTGTTGCCGCCAAAGTTTAGCTGGTAGGTGCGATCCAGCACAACACCACGGTTTTCAAACAGTTTGGTTAGGGTGCGGTGCACTATCGTTGCCCCCAGCTGGCTCTTTACATCATCCCCAATAATGGGAATGTTTTTTTCTTGAAATTTTTTCGCCCATTCCTTATTGGAGGCAATGAACACAGGCATAGCATTAATAAATCCAACCCCAGCTTCCAGGCAAGCATTGGCGTAGAACTCCACCGCTTTGGTTGAACCCACTGGCAGGTAGTTTATCAGTAGTTCTGCACCACTTTCTTTTAAAACTCTGACTACATCACAGGGCTCTAGATTAGCGATTACAAAACTGTTGTCTGCATTATAATCAGCCATGTGCTCAGATACACCATCTAAAACGGGTCCCATCTGTACCTCAATAGGGTAGTCTGGTAAATCGTCATAAAATACTGTGGTGCAGTTTGGCTGAGAAAAAATGGCCTCCTTTAGTTTTTTACCTACCTTCCTTTTGTCCACATCGAAGGCTGCCACAATGTCGATGTCACCTGGTTTGTATCCACCAACATCGTAAGCCAAAAGGCCAATGGTGTTTTCGGGTGTGTTCTTGTGCCTTTCAATCCCCTGTAGTAACGAGCTGGCGCAATTTCCTATGCCTGCAGTGGCTATTTTTATTTTTGACATGATAACTCCTCCTACTATAGATTTTTGATGTTAATGGCCATTTTAGGCAGATTGCGTATTCTTGGGTATTTGCACTGCTGTAAATTTTGCCGATACTTCCTTTTTTTAGGATATAAAAACACCCCCGGCCCAGGCTGGGAGTGTTAGCGGCGACTATTATAATAAGATTAGGAACAACACCCCCAATTAGCATGCAATCAAATTAGAAGTATACTTCCAGATCATATTTTTATTAGCACTCTTATGAGAGTGTTGCTAATATATATTTTAATCAAGGTCTGCCCCTTTTTCAAGTATTAATACAAAAAATTTATCGCCAGGTTTCCCAGGTGCCTGGTAATGCTTGCCCTAATTTATAATCCTAAAAGGTTGTCATTATATATCGAAAATTACTGTTGATATTTCCATAGCACTTCCATATAATATGAATGAGAATGGTTTTCTTTATCATTTTTGCAGTATATTATGGAGGGGAAGAGTTGCAGCTGGATCAGGCTCGGAAAGGGCAGACAGTTAGGATTACCAGTATCCCTAATAAACTAACCCGGGTACAGGCGCTGCGTCTGGGTATTTCCGAGGGTACTGTAATCACCTGCCGGGAGGTTGTGCCGGCGGGGCCGGTGGTGGTGGCCAGAAATAGGCAGGAAATTGCCATTGGTAGGAGGCTGGCCAAAACCATCGAGGTTGAACCCTTCTAAAAAATATCCCCCACACGCAGGTTTTATCTTATTTAGCTATAATATCTACCTATCTATCAGTCAGAAAATGTGGCATGCATTGTGGAATTGATTCTGGAGGCGATACTGGGCGTGGGACAATCAAACAATAATGATGACGTCCCGGCCGGCGGAAAAAAAATAGTGCTGGCCGGGAATCCTAATGTAGGTAAGTCTGTTATATTTAATGCCCTGACCGGGCTCTATATGGATGTTTCCAACTACCCCGGGACCACCCTGAACATGGCCTGTGGCCGGTACGGCCAGGATGTGGTCATTGATACCCCGGGTGTTTTTAGTGTTTCCTCCTTTAGCGAAGAGGAAACCATCGCCAGGGACATAATTTTGGCTTCGGATATTGTGGTAAACGTGGTTAATGCCGTTCACCTGGAACAGGATTTGTTTTTAACCCTGCAGATTATCGACATGGGTATCCCGCTGATTGTGGCCCTGAACATGATTGATGAAGCTGAACGGGAAGGCATTGATGTTAACATTTCCCGTCTGGAAAGGTACCTGGGGGTCACTGTTGTTCCTATGGTGGCGGAACGGGGCATTGGACTGGCTGATCTGAAAAAAAAGCTAGAGTCAGCCCGTACCGGTCACATTGATCCTTCCCTGGTGGATAAGATAAATGATCTGCACCCCCCGGTTGACAGGAGAGAGGCCCTGCTGATCCTGGAAGGGGACGACGCTATTAGCGCCAGGAATGGCCTGAAACGGCGGCCCCACCGGGAGGCTATGTACAAGACCCGCCGGGAAAGGGTGAACCAGATTGTAGAACGGGTGATTAGGGAAACGGGTAGGGGCACAAGTTTTAGTGCCAGGCTGGGGCGCTGGATGCTCAGGCCGGCGACAGGTTTTCCCATCCTGGCTTTAACCCTGTTTCTTGTTTATGAATTAGTTGGTGTACTTTTGGCCGGGGTCGTTGTTGATGGCGCCGAAGGCTTTATGGGTGAATATTATGAACCAGCCATTCGCTCTCTGCTGGCCTTTTTTATGCATCCCGACTCTGTGATCAGCAGACTCCTGGCCGGTGACTATGGGGTTCTAACCCTCACGGTGACGTACCTGATCGGGCTTTTACTGCCCCTGGTACTGGGCATTTTTTTGATACTGGCGGTTCTGGAGGACACTGGTTATCTGCCTCGCATTGCCACCCTGGTTGATCGTACCCTGGCCGGTATGGGCCTGAATGGGCAGGCTATTATCCCCCTCATTCTGGGTTTTGGTTGTGTTACTATGGCCCTGATCAGCACCCGCATGCTGGCTTCCGACCGAGAACGCCGCATAGCGGTATTTCTGCTGGCCCTCTGCGTGCCGTGCTCCGCCCAGTTAGCCATTATTATGGCGATTATGGCCGGTCAGGGTGCGGCCTATATGGTCTTATACGCTACCTTTATATTTTGTCTGCTGATTCTGACCGGGACCCTGCTCAATTCCTTTTTGTCCGGCAGTGTGTCTCCACTGCTGATCGAATTGCCGCCCCTGCGCCTACCCAAAATGAAAAATGTTGTGGTCAAGGCTGGGCGCAGAGCCCTGGACTTTTTTAAAGAAGCCTTTCCCATCTTTGCCGCGGGAACCTTGTTTCTAGGAATCCTGGACGTTACGGGTTTGTTGAGCGCCATTAGAAGATTGCTGGAACCGCTAACTATGAACTGGCTGCACCTGCCGCCGGAGGTGGCTGATATATTACTGATGGGACTGATTAGAAAGGAGTTTGGGGCAGCAGCAATTCTTAATCTGCATATGTCACCGCTGCAAAACTTTGTCATTCTGCTGACCCTTTCCCTTACTGTTCCCTGTATTGCCTCTGCCCTGATCATGTTTAAGGAGCGTGGTTGGCGTGAGGGAGCCCTGATTTGGATTAGTGTATTTGTCCTGGCTTTTCTTTTCGGTGGTGGGGCAACCCGCCTGCTGGAAGTTACCGCTGGGTTTGGTTACCTGCAGTTACTGCTGTTAGCTGGTTTGGTTATTGTGTTTACGGCCAGTTTGCTGGCTATATTGCGCCTAACAGTGACGAGAAGAACAAATAAGAACCTTTATCACTAAGATATTTATGGTATAATTCTTTTTATTGGGAATAGTTTTTATCCAGTCTATTAAGAATTAAAGGTGTAATATGTATTTAAAAATTTTAACCCCGGTGACCCTTTTAGTATTGTGGCTTTTTGCTTCCTTGAATGTTACCCCAGCGTCTGCCGCTACAGTTCCGGAGGTTACAGGTGAGGCCGCTGTGTTGATGGATTTTTCCAGCGGACAGTTGCTTTTTGCCAAAAACCCGGATCAACGGATGTACCCTGCCAGCACCACAAAAATTATCACTGCCATTATTGCTTTGGAAAGTGGACGGACAAATGATATTGTTGCTGTACCATTAGAGGCGTGCAACGTGGAGGGTTCGGCAGTGGGGCTGCAGGAGGGGGAGCAGATTTCCCTTGGCGACCTGATTTATGCCCTGATGCTAAATTCGGGAAATGATTGTGCTGTGGCCATAGCCTGCCACCTGGGTGGGTCTGTGGATGGGTTTGTGCAACAGATGAATAAGAAAGCCTATGAGGTTGGTGCTGTGAACACCCACTTTAACAACCCCAATGGATTGCCGGATCCCAACCATTACAGCACGGCTCGGGACATGGCGCTGATTGCCGGCTATGCCATGAAAAATGATAGTTTCCGCAATATCGTGTCCACAAAAACACAAACCATCGAGCGCAGTGATCCGGAAGCCCAGGTTTATCTTTGCAATTCCAATAAGATGCTTTGGAACTATGATGGCGCTGTGGGTATTAAAACCGGTTACACAGAGGCAGCGGGCCAGTGTTTGGTCACGGAGGCCATACGGGACAACAGGGAACTAATATCTGTGGTAATGAAAAGTGAAGGGGTAAATATTTGGACGGATTCCAGGACCCTTTTGGATTATGGTTTTACACAGTTCAAGACAGTGACATTGTCTCTGCCCGGTGAACACGCCGCTGATGTGCCTGTGAAATATGGCAAACTAGATCATGCCCCGGTGGTCACTGCCGGATCCTTGAAATATTGCTTCCCCTTTGACAGCCAGGAGGCCATTACCAGCAAGGCCGAATTATACACGCTTAAAGCCCCTGTGGACGCCGGCAGTAAGGCCGGGGAACTGGTCTTTTATGCTGCCGGGAAGGAGCTGGGCCGGGTTGATCTGCTGTTAAAGGATGATGTTTTTAGAAAGCCAACAGCTCAATGGTGGTTTTGGCTGCTGACGCTGGCAGTATTTCTTGGCCTGGCGTTCCTGGGTTCTTGTTATCGTGAAGCCAGAAGGAGGCGCCTGGTGATACGTGGTAGGAGGAAATATAATTACTATTGGTAATAGTCAGTCCATGACAGCATTTCACAAATCAATATGTTACTACACCGCAGGCAATATTATTAGCAGGAGCAGAGAAACGGGTTTAGGGCATAAAGCCAAATGGTGGTGGTAATGTGGAAAAAATTATTTCTGAGGCAGCGGAAAAACTAAAGGCTCTAGACTTCAAGCTTACTGCCCGCCGGGAAATGACTTTAAGGGTGCTTCTCGAAAATAGAGACAAGCATTTAAGCGCTGAGGAAGTATATAATCTAGTCAAGCTTGAGGCTGCCGACGTGGGCCTGGCGACTGTTTACAGGGCTTTGGAACTTTTTCAGGAGCTGGGCCTGATACGAGCTATTGACTTTGGAGATGGGCGTAAGCGTTATGAATATGGTATAGAGGATGATAGCGATCTGCATCACCATCACCTGATTTGTACCAAGTGTGGCAGGATTATAGAGTTCAACGTGGATCTAATCAACGAAATTGAAAGCAGGATAAAAAGAGAGCACAATTTTACTATGACCAGCCACCAGCTAAAAATTTTTGGCATCTGTAGCGAGTGTTCCGGGAAATAAAATAAAATTATGTATTATTTATCCATGCTATAATCAAGGCATGGATAATTTTTTAAGAGGGGGATAATTCTGTGAAAAAAGGGTATTTTGCACTGGTCCTGCATGCCCACCTGCCATATATCCGTCACCCCAAGGACCCTGGGGTAATGGAAGAACGGTGGCTTTTTGAGGCCATAACAGAATGCTATTTACCGTTGCTCAGTTCCTTTGAACAAATGGTAAAGGAAGGTGTAAAATTCAAAGTTACCCTTTCCCTTTCACCGTCGTTAGTCAGCATGCTGAATGATCAATTACTACAAAAAAGGTATCTACAACATGTCAGCGGACTGATCGAGTTGGCTGGAACAGAAATGGAAAGAAATAAAAATAACCCGGAGTTGCGAGACGTGACATTGATGTATTTTCACCGTCTCAGGGAGCTGCGCCACACCTTTGAAAATGACTATGACTGTTCTCTAATTTTGCCTATCCAAAGCTTGCAGGCTTTAGGGGTGCTGGAGGTGATCACCACCTGTGCTACCCACGGTTACCTGCCTTTGATCATGAGGGAAGAGGCTAAAAGGGCACAGGTGCAAATGGCCATCGAAAAGCATGCCCATAACTTTGGCCGGCCACCGGCGGGAATTTGGCTGCCGGAATGCGCCTATGTTCCTGGTTTGGATGAGGTATTAAAGGAGTATGGTATCCGTTATTTTTTCGTGGAAACACATGGCATCAACCTGGCTTTCCCCGTACCCCGTTACGGTGTTTATGCACCGGTGTACTGTCGTTCCGGCGTGGCTGCTTTCGGTCGCGATCCGGAAAGTTCGCGTCAGGTTTGGGATAGTCATGCCGGTTATCCCGGCGACCCTTATTACCGGGAGTTTTACCGGGATATCGGCTTTGATTTGCCCCTGGATTACCTGGCCCCCTACCTGCCGGGGGGCAATATCCGCTGTGATACGGGGTTAAAATATTATCGCATTACCGGTGAGGGCGTGCACAAGGAAATCTATCAACCCCGGGTGGCAGAGCAAACGGCCGCCGCAGATGCGGCAGACTTTGCTCGTCGCCGGATGGATCAGATGGAGCTTTTGTCCGAACAGATGGACCGCAAGCCAATCATTGTTGCTCCCTATGATGCAGAACTATTCGGTCACTGGTGGTATGAAGGGCCTGTGTGGCTGGAACATTTTTGCCGGGTCATAGACTCAGGAAAACACGGCATAGAAATGATCACACCTGCCGCTTATCTGGCCCGTTATCCAGACAACCAGGTTGTGGATCTGGCTGCTTCCAGTTGGGGGGAGGGGGGGTACAATGAAGTCTGGCTCAATCCGCGCAATGACTGGATATACAGACACCTGCATCGGGCGGAGACAACAATGGTTGATCTGGCCGATCTATATCCTCAGGCAGAAGGGGTTATGCGTCGTGCTCTAAACCAGGCGGCCAGGGAGCTGTTGCTAGCCCAGAGCAGTGACTGGGCTTTTATCATCAAGACCGGTACTGCCGTTCAATATGCCGTCCATCGCACCAGCGTGCACATCAATCGTTTTAACAGCCTTACCGCCCGTTTAACAGAAGGACATGTAGATGAAACTGAACTAGCCGAAATGGAAAAGGAAGACAATATTTTCCCCGATATAGACTATTCCATATACAGTCGCCACTATCGTTTCAGCCACGACAGCAGATCGGGGAAGGGCATAGGAGGGGAGAAATTAAGGGTATTGGTGCTGTCCTGGGAATACCCGCCCAAAACAGTGGGTGGCTTGGCCCGCCATGTAAATGACCTATCCATTGCTATGGCTCGTCTCGGTAAGAATATCCACGTGCTCACCTGTCCGGTAGTAGGGGCTGCCGAATACGAACTGGTTGATGGCGTTCATGTCCACCGGGTCAATGCTGATGCAGTTACCGCCACCAGGTTTATGGAATGGGTAAAACAGTTAAATAGGGCTATGGCTGAACTAGCGGAAGACCTGTTGAGCAGGGAAAAATTCGATATTATTCATGCCCATGACTGGCTGGTGCAAGAGGCAGCAATAAAACTACAGAACATTAGCAAGCTGCCGCTGGTTGCTACCATACACGCCACAGAATACGGTCGCAACCGGGGTATTCACACTAATACCCAGCGCCACATCCACAACCTGGAGGAAAGATTGGCCCAGTCGGCGGATACTGTTATTTGTTGCAGTGATTATATGGTTGATGAGGTAGTAAGGTTATTTAGTTTAGATGGGAAAAAGGTTTTTTCCATTCCCAACGGGGTGGACCCAGCCAATTTGGGTATACCCAAAAAGCTGGTGCCCGGTGTAAAAGAACCCAATTCCGAACAAAAAAACATCATCTTTCTCGGTAGATTGGTACCCGAAAAAGGGGTTCAGGTATTATTGGAGGCTATGGCCATCCTGCTGCAGCAACAACAGGACGTCAGGTTGCTGGTGGGTGGTGTGGGGCCCTATGCTGATTACCTGAAAAATAGGGCTAGAGAACTAGGAGTGCAGGACAATACAGATTTCCCCGGTTTTCTGCAGGAGGAACAACGCAATTATTATTTAAGAAAGGCAGATGTGGCTGTGTTTCCCAGCCTTTATGAACCCTTTGGGATCGTAGCCCTGGAAGGGATGGCGGCCCAGGTCCCCGTTATTGTTTCAGACACCGGGGGTTTAGGCGGAGTTGTAGCCCACGGTATAGACGGCTACAAGGTGCCGCCCGGTCGGGCCGATGTTCTGGCCTACTACATCAGGGAAATATTGGTTAACCCCGGGTTGGCCCGGGACCTGACCAGGCGCGCCTGGAAAAAGGTGCTGACAATATACGACTGGCAGCATATTGCTGTGGAAACACTGGAAGCATACCATGAGGCTATGGTAGCCTTTGCTAGTGATTCTGAAAATTAGGGGACAAAATTTTAATATCAGCTAGGAGTGAGACAAGACTTTGATACCTGTTGACAACCATTTGCATAGCAGGCTTTGCGGCCACGCTACGGGTGAGGTCGGTGCATATATATCCCAGGCGGTAAGGCTGGGGATTAAAGAGGTAGGCTTTTGTGATCACTTGCCTCTTTATTTTCTACCGCCGGATAAAATGATTCCCGACTATGCCATGAATGAAGATGAGCTGCCTGGCTATGTAAATATGATCAGAAAGCTGGCCGACCAGGCGCCGCTACAGGTGAAACTGGGGATAGAAGCTGACTTCATACCTGGTCAGGAAGAAAAGCTGGCTGCCATGCTGGCCCCGCACAAGTTTGATTTTATCACCGGCTCCGTCCATTTTATAGACGGTTGGGGTTTCGACAATCCGGCAGAGCGGGCCGAGTATGCCCGTAGGGATATAGATACAATTTACCAGCGATATTTTGCCCTGGCACAACAGGCAGCCCAGACAGGACTTTTTGACATTATGGCCCACCCGGATCTGATAAAGAAGTTTAACTATCGCCCGCATCAGGACCCCCGGCCTTTGTATGAAGAAACGGCCCGGGTTTTTAAAAATGCGGGAGTATGTGTGGAGGTAAATTCAGCCGGGTTAAGATATCCGGTGCAGGAAATTTACCCTGGGCCGGAGCTATTGCAAATATTTTTTGCCCATGGACTACCGGTTACCCTGGGGTCAGATGCCCACCGGCCGGAAGACGTGGGCGCCGGTTTGCCCCAGGCCCTAGAGTTAATCAGGAGTGTGGGCTACCGGGAAGTGGCCACCTTCAGCAACCAGCAAATAAAATTTGTTAGTATTTAAACACCAGGAAGAGAAAAACAGGGAGGTCGCCACCCACCCCTGTTTTTTTTT
>JAAYRI010000137.1 GCA_012518875.1 Peptococcaceae bacterium | reverse complement strand
GTTAGATGATTAAGCAGTTCACCGCTGTGATAAGCGGATACGGCAGCATAGTCTTTACGGAGCAGCTGATCAAAAAGGCGACTTTTATATTTCATTTCCAGCCCGGCTTTGGTGATCCCCTCCAACCAGCGGCAAAGAAGATTCAGCAGCAATTGCAACAGCATCAGCCCCAGCAGCATTAGAGCAAAACTGATTAGGGCCCGCCGGTCTCCAGTCACAGCACTATCAATAATGTGCCGGGAAATTAGGGCCAGAGCCACACCACCCAGGGCTAGAACAGCGTTGCCCGCAATAACTACAAGCAGCGGCACCAGTTGGTCCCGGGAATGGCGATACAACCATTGCACAGTCAGCCGATCTCCCAAGGAAGCCTCCTCCTCACCCAGCGGTAGCAAAGATCCCGCAATATGGCACGGAGTACATGGCACCGTCTAGCCACCTATAACCCCGCCCGTTGGTGCAAATCATATATTTTATCCAGCTCGTTTTTGGTCACTGATTGCACATTCCCAATCAGCCTGAAAGTGCGCTCTTTTTTAAGCAATAGTGATTTTAGCCCCCGGAGCGCCCAGGTAAAGGGCAACAAAAAGGGCAGCCTGTGAAGGTAAGGATAAAGGATGCTCATGTGCTTTAACCCAGGAAAGAACAATTTTAGCTGGTATCTAAATTTGGTCATGCCCACAGATGCTATTTGATGGCCTTGATTTTTGTTCAAAGAAGCAATGGTACCGTGCCTTTCGGTACCGTACACCCCGCTGGCAAAAATATAGTGGGCCATTTCTGTGTGGAGGGTGCTGCCCCGGCCTTCGCCAAACCAGGCCTTAGCCAGGACCCGGATATTTTCTGCAAATTTTTGCAGTTTAATGTGTTCCAGTTCCTGCCCGATGTATTTTATATCCATTTTGGATCCGTAATGTTTTTCGTAGAGATAGACATCCAGGATGGAGCGGATACCTGTTCCGGCATTGATATAATGCTTTGTCAAATGGATTAGCAGATAGACATAAAAATCCTCGGGAGAAAGGTGGTAGACATATTTATAGCCGGCTTCAATGCGGGCTCGCTGCCAGGTTTTTGATAGGTATTCACTGTAGGGTGAATCCTTCGCCACCAAGCGCCGGTGCATTTCAATGTTTAGAAAGGGCTTTTTGATATAGACGTCATGATTTCCCCCGAAGTTTTTCAAGGTAAAACCCAACCCCAGCATCAGGCTTTTTACTTCCTCTGTTTGTTCGTCCTGGAATAGAATATCAATGTCGGCCATTGATCGCATATCCGGCTGGGGATAGAGATGCTTAATCAGGCAACCTTTTAGGGGTAGGCAACAGATCCGGTGCGCCTCAAAGGCTTTGATCAGTTCGTCAAAGCAAAAATGCTGGGCCGCCTCTCTGGCCAGGGCCAGTTTGCGATCCCGTTGAAATTTCTCCAGCACCCCCTGGTCAGGCTGCTGCCCGGGCGCCAATTTTTCCACCCCATAGCAAACCATATTAGATAAGCGATGACGGGAGGAAATATGGTGCAGCCTGTCCCAATTAAGTTTTTGGGGCGGGTTTGCAAGGGAATTATTGTGCGCTAACGAGGCGATTAAATGAATAAGGTAGCTTTTTTCCAGGTTGGAGGTGCTCACGGCAACGCCCCCTTTTAGCAGTCTATAAACGCTTAAGTCTAGAACAATACCGCCTGATCGGGTAAAGAAAGCTCCAAAGCCAACAATATATCCGGTAGCGAAAATCATCACCGGATATATAGGCCCCGTCCCGCCAAATACCATTGACGACACCAATCACCTGGGAAGGATAAACGGGATATTCTTTGTTTACCTGGTTATCCCCGGCGGTTACATAACCATCTTTTTTGACGGCGATGATCCGGTGCAAAATATATTTACCGTCCCGGCGGAGGTAAAGGGGAATGTCGTGTTTGCCCAAGGGCTTTACCCCTACCCCCACCAGGCGGACCCTATCTCTGCGGTGGCGGAGCAGAGGGGCCATGCTGTTACCTGTAATGGTAAAAACAACTTCATCGCCATTTTTTAGGGCTTCGTTAATTAGGGGAGAAAGCTCAGATAAAGAAACCCGCTTACGCAAGAAGCTCCGCCTCTTTCAGCTTGGTGACAAATTCAACTAGATCTGCTTGGGCGGTGGCGGCATCGATCTCATATTCCCCCAACATAGCGCTAAGCAACTCTTGTTCATTTTTTTCTGTGTTCAACAGCCGCCACAAAAACGCCCCCGCACCATTTAAGGTAATCACACCGGAAAAGTCCAGGGTCGCCTTGCCTGTGGGGACCACCACATGATTTCCAGCCACCTCCCGCAAGAGATACCCGTCTTTGATCTTCATTTTACAAACATTCCTTTTTCCTTATATATTGTTTTATAAACTAACTCCACTGCCCGGGGACTGATCTGGCAATACAATTGATATACGGCTGTTTTTTTCAGCAACGCATCAAGTAAGGTCAGCAGGTGATTCATTTTGTTCATACAGCTGTTGGGGCGCAGGCTTTGATAAACCAACATTTTTACGGCTTCCCGGTTATCCAGACGCCGGATCCTGTTTTCCTGGGCCTGTTTTAGAAAGACAACGGCGCCCAGGGGCACCTTGATATTGGTATGCAAATCCCCTTTGCCGCTCCAGGGGGTGCCGTAGGCATAAAAATTGTTTTTCCTCAGGCGCAGAGCAGGCTTATCGTCATTAATGACGATAGCCTGCCCGGAGCCAAAGTACTGTTGCCACAAACCGGCGTGGGTGGACTTGCCCGCGCCGCAAGGACCGGAAAAGAGGATAGCCTGATTTTCCAGGGCAACCGCCGCAGAATGGAGGCAAAAACCATCAAAATCCAACAGCCGGTGGGCGAAGGCAAAACCTGTCCGGATATATTCCCATTCATCCAGAGTCAAATGCGGGTATCTTTCTTTGGTTAAAAGCATTTTTTCCCGGTCTATGACCATGGTCATATCAGTTTGCCTTGCCGTGTTTATTTCATAGGGTTTCATTTTGCCTATTAGGGCGTTTCCGTGATCCGCTATTGTGATAAATAAGCCGGCAATTTTGTAGTGTCTCAAGGCGATCCTCTCCTCAGTTTCAAGGGGTTGGGCAGGTGGCAAATGGGAGTCTAATAATTAATTTCTCCCCAGCCCACTTCATCCCCGGGGCCGGTATCTCTGGCACTTAAACCATAGGCCACGATATCTTCCACTTCAAACTCCATAATTTCAATAACCGGTTTTTCATACTCCTTTTTCATGTTAGCACCCCCCTTTCTCTTCACCTAAGCTCACCGACAGTGATTTTCCTCGCCGCTGTATATTTTGTGTCCGCCCCCACTGTGGAAAATGCTCTCACATAGAAGGGGATAGCTATGTCCTCTGCCGGAATTCCGGTAACCGTGCAGGCTATGATATACGTCCCTTCCAGTTCCCCGGCGGTAATGGTTTCCTCCGCGGCAGTTATGGATCTATATACCGTGGTGGTTGCCTTTACCGTACCATTTTCCCTGGTAGGCGCCAGTTCGGATTTGGAGAAAACGAAACCTACCTCATCTGCCTCCAAGGTATCAATGGTGGCTAGAAAACGAATATCGTAGGCGCCATTGGCGTTGGGCCTTTTTTGGACGCCCCGGTAGGTGACTAGACAGCCCTGTTCTTCGGGGCCGGTGGGGGCGATGATCAAGCGAAAGTCCTTTGTTTTGCTCAGCCCCCCGGCTTTGCTGACGGTGGCGGTGAGGATTACCTCCAGGGGGGTGTCGGTTGGTCTGGTAACCACCCCGGTGCTCAGATCTATCCAACCTGTGATAGTGGTGCCCCAGATGATATTCGACCCCTGCGCCCCGACCTTGGGCAGGTTAAGGTTGCCGATGATGCTGCTTTCAGCAGGGTTGCCCCGTTTAATGCTGTCCCAGGTGATAGCATTAAAATCAGCAGTAATATCCGCATCAATGGCGGTTGCTTGCCAACGCGGGATGGGGTATGAAACGTCCGCTTCGATTTGCCATGTGTTTGCAAAATCCCAGCCCGTAAATGCTGCCGGCTGTTTCATCTCGGCGGTGGTTTTGGGTATTCCTTTGCCGGTATCATTTTGGCCGGTAACAACACTATCATAGTAGGAGTTAGTTATCGTGGAATTATCCCAATAGCCATCCCAAATACCTCCAACTACACCGCCGATGTATCCTAACCCATCTACCGGATTTACCTGCCCCGCAGCATAGCAGCGGTCAATGCTGCTACCAATAATTAGGCCCACAAGACCGCCTACAGCTTTGTAGGTACCCTCTCTATTTATAGTCACGTTCCCCGTGGAACAGGAATCTGAAAGCGTTGAACTAGAGCATAGATGTCCGATCAATCCGCCGGCGCATG
Organism: Peptococcaceae bacterium; assembly: GCA_012518875.1. GTDB lineage: Bacteria > Bacillota > Desulfotomaculia > Desulfotomaculales > Pelotomaculaceae > Syntrophopropionicum. The sequence continues at coordinate 2,617 of JAAYRI010000137.1, read as the reverse complement.
GCGGCAGTTCCATTAGTTGCATTCCTGTTTGGGTAACATTAGCCTTGCTAAAGGTCTGGCTTATATCGGCGTAGAAGGCATAGCCAAACAGCCCCCCGGTGTTTACTGTTCCTTTCACTTGCCCTGTAACTGACACCCTTTGTACAGTAATCATACCGCCAGATCCTTGAATGTGGCCGGCCAAGCCACCGGTCCATAAATTACCCACCACATCAACATTGGTCAGTTGAATATCCTTGATCACTGCATCTCCACCAACGGCTCCAAAAAGACCTGCATAATCTGCTTCCTTGCGATTGATAAACAAGCCGCTGATGGTATGGCCCGCCCCATCAAATGTGCCCGTGAATTTATCGTTTGTAGTACCGATGGGCAGCCAGCCGGCACCGTCATTATAAGCAAACCCACCGGAACCGCAAGCCTCCCCTAAATCAATATCATTATCCAGGATAAAATTCTGCTCCAAATGATTACGCACGAGATCCAGGTGCTGGGCCGTTTGGATGCGATATGGATTTTCCCTAGTGCCCTCACCGCCCGCAAATTCCTGATTAACCGTCAGGGTGAAATTCAGGGTCGCATCAGGGAGAATGCCGTTGCTGACTGTTAAGGTAACTGGATAGTCCCCCAGCCCAAGTCCCGCCGCAATATCCAGTTTTTTCATCATATCATTCCAGGTAATCCTGTCATCCCCACTTGTCTTTTCCACCGCTGGTTCGGGCAAGCCCGTGATGGTGTACGGATCAGTGGAACAGGCGCCATACCCATGGTACAAAATCATTTCTTCCGGGCCAGTGATAGTAGGTGCCACAGGAGTACCGATGACAGTAAGGACAAATGTTTTCCGCTGTGGGTTTACGCCCTCTTTGCTCCCTGTGGCAGTCAGGGTGACAAGCGTATTAACACCACTGGCAGGGTTGACTGTTCCGTCGATCGCGATCACGGAAAGATTAGACGATTCCCAGGTGATGGTTATGTCATTTTCCCCCTGATCAGGAAGTGTTAGGTCTTTCGTTACACTGTTGATGTTGTCGCCCTCTGCAAAGCTGATTTCCAAAGCATCCATAGCGGCTCGGAGCAAGAGGTCATCCGCCGTTATATACTCAGTCTGAAAGTACAATACAGGATAGATCTCATCTTCGATAATGTACCAAATCTCACCGAAATCCCAGCCGGCAAAGGTGGCTTCCTTTTTCATCTCCGCTGTGGTTTTGGGTGTCCCTTTGTTGCTGTCGCTTTGGCCGGAGGTTTGCTGATCGTAGTAGGAGTTTGTTACCGTACCATTGCCTATCCAACCCACCAAGCCACCACCGTAGCTTCCCCCACTTACCAACCCCGTAGCATAACAGCGGGTAATGGTCCCATTCAATGTACCCACCAGACCACCTAACTCAGTACCGCCGGTTTTAGTCACGCTCCCTGTGGCATAGGAGTCAGCAATGCTTGAACCTGAACCCATGTACCCGATCAATCCGCCGGCGTATTGATTGCTCCAGGTTTGGGTAACATTAGCCGCGCTAAAGGTCTGGGTTATATCGGACGCATGGGTAGATCCCAGCAGCCCGCCGGTGCAGTGTATTCCCTGCACTTGCCCCGTGACAGACACATTTTGCACGGTGATCCTTCCAGACAACCCGTTTAACTGGCCGGCCAGCCCACCGGTGTTGTAATTGCCGGTCACATCAACATTAGTCAATCTAACATTTTCAATAACCGCATTTTGACCCGCCACCCCAAAAAGACCGACAAAATCGGTGCTGGGCCGGTATACAAATAGGCCGCTGATGGTATGCCCCGCCCCATCAAATGTGCCCGTGAATTCATAGTTTGTAATACCTATGGGCAGCCAGCCGGCGCCGTCATTATAAGCAAACCCAACGGAACTGCAGACCTCCCCCAGGTCAATATCGTTATCCAGGACAAAACTCTGATCCAAATGATAACGCATGCGATCCAAGTGCCGGGCTTCCTTGATGTGATACGGATTCCCCGGAGAGCCGTCGCCGGCCGCAAATTCAGAAATAACCGTAAGGTTGAAGGTCAGGGTCGCATCCGGTGAAACGCCGTTGCTGGCTGTTAAAGTGACCGAATAGTCCCCCAGCTCAAGCCCAGCCGTGATATCCAACCTTTTCGCCGCTTTATTCCAGGTAATATGGTTATCCCCGCCGGTCATGCTCACCTCAGGTTCAGGAAAGCCCGCGATGGTGTAGGGGCCGGTAAAGCAAGCGCTGTACCCCTGGTATAAAAGCATTTCAGTCGGACCAGTGATGTCAAGTTCAACCGGGGTGCCTATGACTGTAAGGTAAAATGATTTCCGCTGTGGGTTTACATCTTCTTTGATGCCTGTGGCTGTCAAAGTGACCAGTTTGTTAACACCGTCGCCGCGGGTGACTTTCCCGTCGTCTGTGATCACTGCGGGATCAGACGAGGCCCAGGTGAAGGTTGTGCCGTTTTCCCCGCTATGAGGAAGCGTAAGGTCTGTCGTCACTCTGTCTATGCTGTCACCCGCTGCAAAACCGATTTCTAAAGCATCCAAAGCAGCTCTGAGCATGCGGTCGCCCTCCGGCATATCCGCAAGCTGAAACCGCAATAAGGGATAGGTATTATTTTCACTAAT
>JAAYRI010000136.1 GCA_012518875.1 Peptococcaceae bacterium | reverse complement strand
TCTGAACCTTTTCACCCACGGTCAGGCTCACACCAGGTGATTGCTCCCCGTCTCTTAATGTCGTATCAAAAATATACACACGTCGGCTCATAATTTCCCCCTTGTCATACTAGCTGATCGCCTCATCGATGTTGGAGCCGTCCATAACCATCGGTAACACATCTTCCTCTCGGTCAACAATGCAGTTAACTATTACCGGTGCGGTGGAACTAAGCACACCCGGCAATATTTCCAGCAACCTCTCCGGGGTTTCGACTGTATACCCTTCCATGCCGTAAATACGCCCTAACTCCACAAAGTTAGGATTAAATTGAAAATCTACAGCGATGTATCTGCTGTCACAATAATACTCCTGTAACTGACGAACCATACCGAGACTGTGGTTGTTCAATATGAAAATCTTTAACGGCAGCTTCTGCTCAGCAGCGGTACCCAGTTCCTGCATAGTCATTTGAATACCACCGTCACCTACTATCGCTATGACCTGTTTATGGGGTGCCCCCATTTGGGCGCCAATAGCGGCAGGCAGGCAAAAGCCCATCGCCCCCAGTCCACCCGATGATATAAAGCTGCGTGGTTCATTAAAACGCATGTACTGGGCCGCCCACATCTGGTGCTGCCCCACATCTGTAACCACAATGGCACCTTCATCTTTAAATTCATTTAGTTTTTCGATTACAAATTGCGGTTTTAATGTACCATCCTGTTCATACCTTAGAGGCATATTTTCCTTGAGCTGCATAATTCTGTCCACCCAGGCCATATTTTTTTTCTTTTCCAGGTGGGGCAAAATAGCCTTGAGAACATTTTTCACATCACCAACAATAGGGAGCTGAGTGACAACATTTTTGCCGATTTCGGCGGGGTCAATATCAATGTGGATAATTTTGGCAGATGGTGCAAACCCACTAATATTTGAAACCACCCGGTCATCAAAACGAGCACCCACTGCAATTAGACAGTCACACTCCGTTACTGCCTGGTTGGCATAACGGGTACCGTGCAACCCCAGCATGCCGAGAAAAAGAGGGTGATCACCGGGAAAACTGCCCAGGCCCATTAGGGTGTGGGTCACCGGTGCGCAGATGGTTTCCGCCAATTGTAGTAATTCTGATCCAGCATCGGCTGTACGCACACCGCCCCCCGCGTAGATCACCGGACGCTGGGATTTGGTCATTAGTTTGGCGGCCTGCTGGACCATAGCGGCATGCCCCTTGACAGTTGGTTTATACCCGGGCAATTCCGTTTTTTGAGGATAATTAAAGTCTATTTTTGCCTGAGCTACGTCTTTAGGCAGGTCGATCAATACCGGACCCGGACGACCAGTGGAAGCCAGGAGGAATGCCTTTTTGACTACCGCTGGCAGCTGATCCGGTTCTTTGATCAAATAATTGTGTTTGGTGATTGGTATAGTAATGCCTGTAATATCTACCTCTTGAAAGGCATCTGTCCCCACCATGCTGGTTGCGACCTGACCGGTGATCACCACCATCGGCACCGAGTCCATATAAGCATTGGCAATACCGGTGACCAGATTTGTGGCACCGGGACCGGATGTAGCCAGACAGACACCAACCTTTCCCGTAACCCGGGCGTAACCGTCCGCCATGTGGGCAGCACCCTGTTCATGTCGAACCAGGACATGCTTGATCACCGTTTTGTTCAGGGCATCATATACAGGTAATATTGCCCCGCCCGGGTAGCCAAAAACAATTTCCACATCTTCCTGCTCCAAACACCGGATAAGGGCTTCCGCAACAGTGATTTCCAAAACAAACTCCCCCCATTCAGATGTCGGTTAACACCCCATGGCCAACCTCTATTTTTTAAGCCAGGGCATCATTTTGCGTAACCTGGCACCGACCTGCTCCACCTGGTGTTCGCTTTCCCTCTTTCTCATTGCATTGAATGCCGGGCGGCCGGCTTTGTTTTCCAGGATCCATCTCTTAGCAAACTCGCCATTTTGCACATCTGCAAGAATCCTCTTCATTTCCTTGCGGGTTTCTTCAGTAATAATGCGCGGGCCGGCGATGTAGTCACCATATTCAGCCGTGTTGCTGATCGAATAACGCATCAAATTAAATCCGCCTTCGTTGATCAAATCAATAATCAGCTTCATTTCATGCAGACACTCAAAATAGGCTATTTCCGGTGCATAGCCGGCTTCCACCAGGGTTTCAAAACCAGCCTTCATCAGTTGGGTCACGCCACCACAAAGCACCGCCTGCTCACCAAACAGGTCTGTTTCTGTCTCTTCCCTAAAGGAAGTCTCGAAAACACCGGCTCTAGTGCCGCCAATACCTTTAGCATAAGCAAGGGCAATCTCTTTAGCTTTGCCGGAATAATCCTGCTCAACAGCCACCAGACAGGGTACCCCCTTACCTTCCTTATACATGCGGCGTACAATATGCCCTGGTCCCTTGGGCGCCACCATGAAAACGTCCACCTCCGGCGGTGGTACAATCTGGCCGAAATGAATGCTGAACCCATGGGAAAACATGATCGCATTTCCCGGTTTCAGGTAAGGTGCAATTTGTTCCTGGTAAATATCGGCCTGCAGCTCGTCAGGAACCAGAACCTGGATCACATCTGCTGCTTTGGCAGCCTCAGGCACAGTGGCTACCTGAAGACCGTCGGCCTCCGCCTTCTGCCGGCTGGAACTGGTCTCACGCAGTCCGACAATTACATTGAGCCCACTATCCTTGAGGTTTTGCGCCTGGGCATGGCCCTGGCTACCGTACCCCATAACGGCTATAGTTTTACCTTTTAACATGTTCAGATCGGCGTCTTGATCATAGTAAATTTTTGGCATTAGATTTCGTCCTCCTCTTTGTTTGTGTGATTTTTAGTACTGTCATTTTTACCTCGCAGCAAGGCAATTTTTCCTGTACGAACCAATTCTTTGATCCCAAAGGGACGAAGAGAGTCCTCAAAAGCAGTTACTTTGCCATCGTTGCCCGTTATTTCAACGGTCAGGCTTTTGGGGCTCACATCCACAATGCGGGCCCGAAAAATATCAACCAGCTGCATTATCTCAGCCCTTCTGGCCGCGTCGGCACTGACCTTGATTAGGACCAGCTCCCGATCAACATAAGCATCCCGTGTGATATCGTTTATTTTAATCACATCAACCAGTTTGTGCAGTTGCTTATTCAACTGCTCTAAATATCTTTC
>JAAYRI010000135.1 GCA_012518875.1 Peptococcaceae bacterium | reverse complement strand
TGTCGCCTGTCGGCCCGATGGGACCGGTGTCGCCTGTCGGCCCGATGGGACCGGTGTCGCCTGTCGGCCCGATGGGACCGGTGTCGCCTGTCGGCCCGATGGGACCGGTGTCGCCTGTCGGCCCTATATCCCCTTGTGGCCCTTGAAGTCCTACGGGGCCCTGACAACCCTTGGCGCCCTGTACTCCCTGTGGACCCACTGGGCCACCAGGTCCCTCGGGGCCAATGGGGCCTACGGGACCTGGGATACCCTGGGGTCCCTGGGGACCCTCGGGTCCAACGTCGCCTCTAGGACCGACAGCACCAGGATCCCCTTTCGGACCAACAGGCCCTTGATTTCCACGTGGTCCTGCAGGGCCAGGATTTCCACGCGGACCTGGGGGTCCCTGACAACCTGGATCACCCTGGGGTCCAACATCACCCCGTACGCCTTGTGGTCCAGGAGGCCCGATAGCCCCCTGGGGACCACGCGGTCCTACAGGCCCCGGGCAACCAGGATCACCTTTTTCCCCATTGTTTCCTTGAGGACCCCTCGGTCCCCTCTTGCCTTCCAGACCCATGGACCCTATAGGACCGGGGGGGCCTGGATAACCAATATCCCCTTTTGGACCCGGACAACCGGGATCACCCTTAGGTCCTCGGGGACCTGGAGGGCCCGGGGGACCTGGGGGACCTGGGGGCCCAATATGATACCCCGAATTGCATTCGCAACCATGTTCTTTGTTGTATTGCTTACTCTTACTGGGTTCATACATTTCATGCCTGTTTTTCATTTCCAGATATCCTTTCCACATTATCCATATTTTGGCTAACAGCCATGATAGTCTATGTATTAACCCGCTGGAGTGTGCAATGGCAAATCCAATCCGAAAGGCATAATTCCCCATATAACAGAAGAGCCGCCTCACGGCAACCCCTCTCTATAAGCCTAACCGGGCAAACCTTCATTTTTCAGCAACCCATGTCTTAACAACCCAGCGCACGCCTACCACTTTACACACAGCCTGCTCAATCTCCCCTGGTCCCTTAGGATGCTCTTTTACTACACCAGACACCCTGCCAAACCAGACTTCAAGCAGAACCAAAAGCATTTCCAGCTGATCTTCAGCCCTACCTCTCGCTTCTTCTCTGGCTTCCCCTTCCTGGATGTCTTATAAGCTGTATATTATTGGTAGTTTTGTACCATCACTAGTATGGGAGGCGATCTGGCCTCACTTTGCAATTATTGCACACGCCTCGTTCGGATCAACGACCCCAGTTATTACAATATTATTTTCCTTCATTAAATCCAGTTCCCCATTTTTCTGATTAGCATCGAGGAGACCAATTATTGGTCTAAAGGGCTGGTTCTTTCGTGTTTTTATAACACGGGCAATAAGGCCATTAGACAACCTAACCAATGAACCTATCGGATACGGGGAAATGCATAATAAAAATGTGTTTACAACATCAGCATCAAACATGGTGTTTCCAGAACCCATTAGCAGCTCATAGGCTTCGTAGGGGGGAAATGCTTTCCGATAAACCCTATCTGTTGTTATTGCATTATAAACATCCGAAATGGCACAAATAGCCGGCATTATCCCAATATCTTCTCCCCTGAGACCCCGTGGATAACCTGATCCATCATACCGCTCATGATGATCCAACACTATTGAGGCTGTTTCTGAATCAATTTCATTTGTTTTCGAAAGCAACATTTCATAGCCTAATACAGGATGTTTTTTTATTTCAGCGAATTCCTCCGCCGTTAACCTGCCGGGCTTGTTTAGTATTTCCAGCGGGATACGGGTTTTGCCAAGATCATGCAAAATACTTCCTGTTCCCAGGCGGATCAGACCCTTTTTTGCAAACCTTAATTCCACCCCTACTGTTAGCGAAAGCACACATACATCAACACTATGCATGTAGGTATATGCATCCGTAGTACAAATTTCAGTTAGGCCGCTGACGCAATATTTTCCGGCCAGAATCTCCTCTACAATCGCCTCAACAGATTCAATTACCTGCTTTAGGTTCTTCTTTTGGGCACTATTTTCTACCCATGACCGGACGGCTTCCATAGCATTAATCCGTATTTCCTCTGCTAATACATTTTCATAAAACTGATCATTGGGATCGCCAACACAAACAGCAAGTACACCACGCCGGCGTAAAGCCTTAATATAGGCGTCAGTTAGCTCTACCCCCTGATTTAGTAATTTTTCCCCTTTTGTCCCGTATACCGGACGTGCTAGGCGCATACCTGGGGCAAGGTGTGACGTTGGCAACTTCAAGATTAATTCACCTCTTTTTGCGGAAATAAAGCCCCCTGCCGGCAGGCATGGGGGAAATATAAGGTAGACCTCGATGGATTTGGCACTCCCCCAATTTTTGTGAACCCCCTATGTCATAAATAGTTTCCACCCGCGATGATGAGGCCGGTGGCATCCCCCTTTATTACCGCAAGGGAACACATCTGTTGCCCATAAACCACGGGATAGTCCACAAACAATAGCCCGGCTAGCCCCTGGCTGGACCGGGCCCATCACAACATCCCATTAATTGCTGCCAATGTGGCGAAAAAACTAGAACCTATTACTTATTCAATTGACGTATTAGTTTAACCATATTTCGTGCCAGTTGCTTGCAGGATGCAACTATTAACTGATCATCTGTAGCATTGCGCCTCCAGATTACCCTCTCGTCTTTGAAACCTTCCATCAGGGAACCAGCCAAAATAGGCGCCTTAATAGGCTCATTAGGGTTACGGCAGTCCACCACATACAACCCTTGAAACTGCAAAAAACTTTCCATGATTTTTAATGTGGTTTCTTGCCCACCGTAAAGCAGCCCGGCGGTAGTTAAGGCGGCACCTACCTTGCCGTCTAGGACATTTCTGTATATATGCAGGTAACGGGTGCGATCCATAAAATTTTTCATTAAGGTAGTAACGTTAACCCAATATACCGGAGAACCCAACAGAATACCATCCGCCGCCAGTAACTTTTCTTCTACAATTGCCATGTCGTCGGTAATAGAACATTGGCATTGGCCTAAACAAGTGTTGCAAGCAGCACATAGTTCAATATTCATATCAGATAGCTCCAGTAGTTCGGTGGTAGCACCAAGAGCAGCAGCTTCCTCTAACACTATATTGAGCAGCTCTGCTGTGTTTCTCCCTTTGCGGTGACTGCCGTTAATGGCCAGTATTTTCATATGCATTCCACTCCTTTTTTATGTTGGACCATTTTCCTTGTACAAAAGCATATCTAGCGAGGGCCAAAGACTTTTTTACATCCTATAACTATGGTAGTGCATATCTTATCTATGTTGAATAGACCTGTCAACAACACGCCTTCTTCTTTCCCTTTGCAGATAAACGGGGCAATTTTTGAATGGTATGGTGAAGAAGATCTGCTGCCAATGTTCCCGGCATCATTGTGTAAGCCTTTCCTACTAGCTGCCGGAGGTGGCAACTTGTTTTAATGTCTTTCGTTTTCCCAGAGCAGATGCTGTTTTCGTAGGCCGTCCCGCCAGGTATTTGCCGTATGGCAGCATGTTGACCACCACACCGAGCAGATAGGAAGCAGCCAGGGCTCCTATGGACAAAATAGCGAATTTGACTACAGCTATCTGGTTGACAACAATCACATTTAGTATGTCAACAAACAACCAGTGGGCGAGGTAAATGCAAAAAGAATACTGGCTGATTTTTGCCAGCAGCCCGGGAACAGTTTTGATCCGGTAGCACAGGCAGAAAAAAAGGTAGATGGCAAATACAGCATAACCCATGGAATAAAAGTGCTGACTGAAGCCCCCTTGTGGCAAAACAGCCTGACAATAGAAAAATATACCTATACCTATCAGGACACCAATTGCCGCTCCTAACACAAAAACTGGACGTGGGTTTGCATATAAACCCCTATTATGGGCCAGGAAATAGCCCAGGGCAAAGTAAACCATCATCGAAGGGAAAAATGCCAGGGGGTTAAATACGTTAATGGCTTCTTGTGCCACTACAAAATACATCCACGGCAAAAAGAAAACCAGGCCCATGATTAATGTGGACAAGGAACTAATTTTGCCCCGCTTGGACAGGTAGAAAATTAAATATAGCTGTAGGATTAAGGGTACAAAATAAAGGTGTCCTTTTGCACCGCCCATCGCTATGAACAGCAACAAACTGCTCAGATCCAATTGCGGCATAGTCATTTTTGTAGACCAGGCCAGATAAATGATACTCCACACAAGAAATGGCGGCAGCAGGAACTGAAGCTTACGGCGCATAAAAGGCCACAGGTCGACCTTGAGGGGTTTTGCACCCACTAAAAACCCTGCTATAGCAACATATAGCGGGGTAGAATAACGAAGTAGGCCATTTATAAATGTATCTCCAAATGGCAGGTTGGCATGGATAACGACCACACCAATGCAAGCCAAAGCGCGTAATAAAACAATCTCGTGATAATACGTTTTTATCGCCCCACATGCATTATATCATCGGCTGACACGAAATGGTACAATTCTGACAGCTCACCCCGGGTTTCGACAGCAGAAGTAGGTTAACCCTTGTTAAACAAGCAGCTTGTTCAAAAGATAACCTATGGAGAACAAAATGCTGAAAACCAGGCCTAAACGGGCGGTTCCTGCCAATGTGACATTAAGGGGGGCACCCTTTTTCAGACGGATATCCCTGATTAGCGGGGGTATCCAAAATAGCGACAGCCACGAAACAAGGATCCATGCGGAACTCAGCTTGTATAGGTACATCACCAGGGGTACGGCCATAGATATAGCCAACAAAAGGTAAAATTCTATTTGGGCGCCGAGTAGACCCAACCTGACAGCTAAGGTTCTTTTCCCCGCCTTCTTGTCGGTTTCTATGTCCCGAATATTGTTGACTACCAAAAGGGCGGATATCAAAAACCCCATTGGCAGTGAGGCCCACCAGGCCACTGTGGGCAGCTCTAGAGCCTGGACAAAGTATGTGCCACAGACTGCCACCGGCCCAAAAAAAATAAAGACCAAAACCTCGCCAAGCCCGTGATAACCAAGGGGGTAGGGGCCCCCGGTATAGGCAATTGCTGCCACAATGGCTAATATCCCGATCACAATTATCGGCCATCCGCCTACCCAGACAAGATAAGCCCCCAGCAAAACGGCCAGGGCAAAAACCACCCACATACCGTTCTTGACCTGGCGGGGTGACAGAAGGCCAGCCTGGGTCACTCTTACCGGGCCTGTCCTTTCCCTGGTATCTGTTCCTTTAATGAAGTCAAACACATCATTGGCCAGGTTGGAACCGATCTGCAAAAGGAGAGCAGCAACAAAAGCTGCTGCCGCCGGACCAAACCTGAAAACTCCATCACCCAATGCCAAAGCCGTGCCCATTACCACCGGGCCAATGGAGGCTGGTAGTGTTTTTGGGCGAATAGCCAACAACCATATCTTGCCGCTGCTCAGATTTTCACCAGATTGCTTCATGAGTAAGTCCCCTGTTTTTGCATATCCTATTATCTTAGTTATTCGTGTTTTTTATCCCATAAACCTTCTTTATGTGCCTATATAACTATGACATAAAACCTACATTTGGCGTGGGGCAAGCCAGGTTTAACCCACCTTGCCCAAGGGTACTTTTTTTCATGAATTAGCAGGGTTTTTTAATATAATGTATAAAGGACCTTATAAGGCAATATTTTTCCCAAAAAGATCATTATTAGGTGATTCTACCATGCCTGTTTATAATTACCCGGCTGTGTATATTGAGAACCTGGCTAACTTTAAGGCTTGTCTTACCATTACCGATCGGATTTCTTGCCGTGTTTATGATGTCAACGGCACAATTACCAACCGGTGCCGCAATGGCCTCTATGATCTGGTAGTAGGACAGGAAATTGCATATGGAGATCTGCGGGTTGATCTGGCTATTCATGAAACTGCCACAGCCATAGGAACACCAGGCTTTATGCTGTCACATGGAACCTTCAGTACCAATGTGCGTGGCCTATATTATGATAACCCGGAACTTGATAACCCCTGGGCTACGGATCAATGGGAGGAAGAAGAGATTTTACTCCTCTGGGGGATAATAGCAACCAGCCAGCGTGCAGTCCCCAAACAATTTCCCGTGACTATATTCGACGACCTGGAATACTGCGAACTATTAATCCTATTTAATGGTGGTTATGCGGTGATAAATAAAGGACAAAATGCCCCAGACGAAGCCGGCAAAAAAAAGATTGCCCATTTACACGACGCCCTGACCATGCTTACGGGCCGATGATTTAATTAGATTGATGAGTTTTAGGAGTGGCTGTATTATGTTTGCAACTGAAGCGAAAGAGCATCTTAAAATCCTTTTGGCTGATCCGGAGGTCCCTACTGTAATGCTATGGGGCCCCCCCGGGGTAGGAAAATCCAGCATTGTGCAGCAAATAGCAGCGGAAAAAGACTGGGGTTTTCTCGACCTGAGGCTCTTGCTCTTGAACCCCATTGACCTGCGCGGTATCCCCT
>JAAYRI010000134.1 GCA_012518875.1 Peptococcaceae bacterium | reverse complement strand
CGGTGGCACTCCAGGCAGATTTGTGTGAAATTTATACTGATGTTGATGGGGTTTACACCACAGACCCGCGTATGGTGCCGGAAGCACGCAAGCTTAATGCCATATCCTATGAAGAGATGCTGGAACTGGCTAACCTGGGAGCGGGGGTCCTTCATCCCCGTGCTGTGGAAATGGCCATGAACTATAAAATGCCGCTCCATGTACGTTCAAGCTTTAATACAAATTCGGGAACACAGGTGAAGGAGGTAGAAAGCATGGAAAAAGCACTCTATGTAACTGGCGTTGTGTGTGATCATGACGTGGCAAAAATAGGACTTTTTAATGTTATAGATAAGCCTGGTATTGCTTTTACGATATTTAAAGCTCTGGCCGAAGAAAAAATAAATGTGGATATGATCATACAAAGTGCCATGCGGGATGGAAGGAATGACATAGCCTTTACCTGTTCCCAGGGAGATCTGAAAAAAGCCCTTGCTGTTGTAGATGGGCTGCAGGCGGTTATCGGTGCCGACGGCTATACCCATAGCGATGGTGTAGCCAAGGTGTCCATTGTCGGAGCTGGTATGATTAGCAACCCTGGTGTAGCGGCTCAAATGTTCGAATCGCTTTATGGAGAAGGGATAAACCTGGAGATGATCAGCACTTCTGAAATTAGAATCTCCTGCGTTATCAGGGATAAGGATGCGGAAAATGCTGTTAAGGCCCTGCATAAAGGGTTTAATCTGGCCTAAGTAAAAATATGCCCGTAAAAGGAGGAAATGACCTTAGAAATAGCGGGCTGGAGTTTTCTTACTAGGTGAACCATACAAAAAAGAGGCCCTTTTTTACAAGGACCTCTTTTTTATATTTAGCGGCCCCTGATGAAATAACTCATCAGCTCGTGCCCCCTGGGAAAGGCCAAACCTGTTTTAGCAGCAGTTTCCTCATCATATACATAGTGGTCATTCTTATTATCTTGCCCACTGGCATAAATAACAAAAGGAACAGGTTCATCCGTATGGGTCATGATGCTGAGGGGTGTTGGATGGTCCGGCAGGACCATTATCTTGTAGTCACTAAACTGTTGCATCCCTTCCAGCAGTAGGCCCAGCATTTCATCCACCATTTCAATGGATTTGATTTTTGTTGTTGTTTCCCCGCGGTGGGATGCTGCATCTGGTGCTTCTACATGGAGGTAGACTAGGTCCCGACCCTGGGCCAGATCTTTCAGGGCAGCAGTCACTTTTCCCCTGAAATTGGTTTCTATTGTTCCAGTGACATTTTCCACAACAACGATATCCAACCCGGCACAGATGCCTATGCCTTTAATCAAATCCACCGCTGAAATTACCGATCCATTGAGACCGTATTTTTCATAGAAGCTTGTCAGGGAAGGTTTTTTCCCCTGGCCCCAGAACCAGACTGAATTAGCGGGGCGCAGGCCCTGGGCAGCCCTCTTTTTATTTACGGGATGGTTTGAAAGTATATCATAACTGTCTTTCATTAGTCCCCACAGGTTAGCACTACCTTCACCCCTTGGTAGGTATTCAGCTATTGACCGCCCGGATATGTCATGGGGCGGTGTTAATTGGCATCCTGACGGTCCGTCTTTCCAGACCAGCAGATGCCTGAAACGGAAGCCGGGGTGAAATTTTATGTTTTTGGTACCTAATTTTTTATCTACGAGCTTAATCAGCTCGTTGGACTCGGGTGTTGTTACCTCATCTGCGCTATAGTCAACCATTTTTTTGTTTTCGTAGGGAATATCTTTGGAAAGTGTTACCAGGTTGCAGCGAAAGGCAACGTCGTTGGGTTCCAGTTCTACACCCATACTGACTGCCTCCAGCGGGGAGCGCCCAGTATAATATTCAGCCGGATCATAGCCCATGACCGAGAGATTGGCCACATCGCTACCCGGGGGATAACCTTTGGGGACAGTAGAGGCAAGCCCTAAAACCCCACTCATGGCCAGCATATCCATGTGTGGGGTCCTGGCAAATTGAAGCGGTGTTTTGTTGTTCAGTTCCTCGAGCTTGCGGTCAGCCATGCCATCGCCAAGTAGAATCAAATACTTCATGTTATTCTCCCTTTATTTAATGGTTTAAAAATGGTATTCTCCTGCTGAGAGAAGAATCCTGCATATTTTGCCAAAAAGCTGTTGTCACTATACCAGTATCAAGAAAGATCTGTCTATTCCTACCTGAACTTCTCATCATGGCCTTAAAAATGAGGGGGATGTGTTTTGTGAAGGAATTCCTGGTTTTATCTCCCACAGCCATATTGGGTTATGGATTTCCCTTAAGTTCCTTAAAAGAGGGTTTAAACCATCTTCCCCATGCTATTGCTGTGGATGCGGGATCAACAGACCCAGGGCCCTATTATCTTGGCGCTGGGGTGCCATTTACCTGTAGGAGTGCTGTAAAGAGGGATCTTGCCTACCTGCTTAGTGCTGCTGCAGCCAACGGTATACCCTTGTTAATCGGTAGTGCCGGAGGTAGTGGCGGAGAACCACATTTGAAAAGAGATGTTGGGCTTGTAATGGAAATAGCTAGAGAAAAAAATCTGCATTTTAAAATAGCGGTAATACATGCTGAGGTTGATCGGGAGCTGGTCAGGGGTTCGTTGCGGAAGGGAAAAGTGAAGTCACTGGGGCCTGTGCCACCTTTGCAGGAAAGTGATCTTGATGAAGCAGTGAGGATTGTTGGGCAGATGGGCATTGAACCTTTAATCGGAGCGCTGGAGAAAGGAGCCCAGATAGTTGTTGCCGGACGTGCTTACGACCCGGCGGTTTTTGCTGCCCCGGCCTGTAAATTAGGTTATAAAACAGGTCCCGCCATCCATATGGGCAAAATTTTGGAATGCGGTGCCATTGCTTCTACACCCGGTAGTGGTAGCGACTGCCTACTGGGACGTATAGGCCCGGGATACTTTGAGGTGGAAACATTGAACCCAGCCCGGGCCTGTACAGTGACTTCCGTGGCTGCCCATACATTGTATGAAAAATCAGATCCACTGCACCTACCATTTCCCGGTGGCCACCTGGACTTAAAAAAGACCAGGTTTGAGCAGGTTGCCAGAAATAGGGTCAAGGTGACGGGCAGCAGGTTTGTCCCGGCCCAAAAATATACGGTGAAACTGGAGGGTGTAAAAAGGGTAGGCTTTAGGACGGTAGCCATTGCCGGCTGCCGGGATCCGGCCATGATAAGGGAAATTGATCATGTCATTGAGGTTGTGCGGGAAAGAACAAAGGACAATTTTGCCGGTACATTAGGAGATTATTTTTTAGGTTTTAGAACCTATGGAAAAAACGGGGTAATGGGGGTTTTTGAACCTGTGAGGGACATAGTTCCCCATGAAATTGGTATTATTATTGAGGCTATAGGGGACACCCAGGAAATGGCGGATACAATCTGTGGTTTTGCTCGTTCGGCTATGCTGCATAGTAGCTATCCGGGTCGCATAGCCACGGCGGGTAACCTGGCCTTCCCATTTTCACCAAGCGAATTTAAAGGGGGTGAGGTGTTTAATTATAATATTTATCACCTCATGGAGGTGGAGGATCCCTTTGAACTCTTTCCGATGGAGATAATTAATGTTTAGGGTAATCAGCTTTTAGAGTAGGGGGGGAAAGGTATTGAAAAATATCAGGCTTGTTGAAATGGCCAGGGTAATCCGCAGTAAAAATTCCAGTCCCTATGAGTTAACATTTGATATTATTTTTAAGGACCGGGAAAACTTCGAACTGGCCAGGAGATCGGGTGTTTTTACAGAAAAATTATTTGCATCACTGTATAAAATAGAGATTGATCAGGTAATTAGTGTCATTGAGTTTGTCCCTGCCAATGCTATTAAGGCCACAATTGCCCGCCCGATAGTATCTGGTAGCACTGGTGACAGCGATATTTATGGGGCCCAGCAGCATGTACCTATTTTAAATATTACAATACCTGTTAGATGACAAGGGATGGTGGCACCAGACCTTTTTTATGATTAGGGTTACATTTGCCTGGGGCCTGGTTTTTCACCTTGCAGGATATAACCCTGGAGGGAGGATAGCCTATTTCCTGATAATACCTTTTTTAACATGGTTAATTTATGTTAAAGTGTATATATATCGTGTAAGGGGGTGTGCAGGGTTTCGATAGGCAACCTATTTCTGGTTAACTGATTCAATATTACAAGGAGGGATGGGAATGAAGAGAACAAGGTATATTTTTTTGGCACTAACCCTGATTTTATGTTTGGGGATAGTGTTCACTGCCAGCGCTTCCGGGAAATTGACAGCCAAGCAAATGATGATTGATAGACTACAAAGTGCAGATCTAATCCCCATAGGAGACATTAACAAAACATCTTCCGGCAGTGCTTCTTATCAGGTAAAGGCTATCAGCGGCGCTCTGGCCACAACAATTGAACCAGTGGCAAAATTGGCCGGGGCGGATTTACGATTGGACTTTCAACTTGATTCCCCCGGGAACAAGATGGCCATGAATTATCTCCTCAATTATGCAGACGGAAAATATTCCGGCGGTATGTTTATGGATGGCAACAGATGTATTTTTACAAACGAAATTTTATCTTTACTTAATAACATCCAGGAGGGGATCATGCCTGCGGATCCACCAACCTATCTTTATATGGACAACCCTGCCTTTGTAGATATGTGGGAAAATATGAACAGGGGACAATATTTACCCCCAGCGTTGAAAGAACTAGTGCTTTTCTGTGCTGAAGCCATACCTGATCAATATTTTAAGGTATCGTTAACTAACCAACGGGTAAGTTTTTCCTTGGATCAAAAGGGTTTGGAAGATGTGACCCTGGCTATATTAAATAAGGTGGCAGCGGAAAAAGAAAGATTTGCGAACCTGGTAGCTGATTACGTTGCTTACTACGGGGGAGAACAGGAAGCCATTGATATGATTAGAGAAGAAATACCTGGCAGCATTGAACAAAGTATCAATGATGGCAGCTATCCGAACACAGCCGCAGATGTGGAAAATATAATGGCGGGTATGATCACATTAAAAGAACTAAAATATGAAGCCCCGATTATTT
>JAAYRI010000133.1 GCA_012518875.1 Peptococcaceae bacterium | reverse complement strand
TGTCCCAGAAATCTAGGGGGTAAAAAAAAGGATTTTGTGTCAACCAGGCGAAATTGTTTTAAATAAACGCGCACTGTAGGAGGTCTTAGTAAATGCGTTTGCAATTTTTGGGGGCGGCCGGGATTGTCACCGGCTCTTGTTTTCTTTTGGAAACAGCAAAAACACGGATTATGGTCGATTGCGGCCTGTTTCAGGGCCGACGAGATATAAGGGAACTAAATTACCGAGATTTCAATGTGCCACCGGCCAGTGTGGATTACGTGCTGCTCACCCATGCCCACATAGATCACAGCGGCCTAATCCCCAAGCTGGTCAAACATGGGTTTAAAGGTACCATTTATGCCACCCCGCCGACAATTGAACTATGCGGGGTGATGCTGCCGGACAGCGCCTATATTCAGGAGATGGAGGTAGAGCGGAAAAACCGCAAAAACCGTCGTGCCGGCCGAAACCTAATCGAACCCATTTATACCGTGGAAGATGCCTGT
This sequence comes from Peptococcaceae bacterium, assembly GCA_012518875.1. GTDB lineage: Bacteria > Bacillota > Desulfotomaculia > Desulfotomaculales > Pelotomaculaceae > Syntrophopropionicum. The sequence goes on along the minus strand of JAAYRI010000133.1, from coordinate 8,206 downwards.
AAGGCCCAGTCCTATTTTAAAGCTGTTAACTATGACGAAATAATCCAACTTACACCCGATGTAAGAATGCGCTTCGTTGATGCCGGCCACATTCTCGGATCGGCAATGATTGAAATATGCATCAATGAGGACGGTGCCGAGACCAAGCTGGTCTTTTCCGGCGATATCGGCAACAAAGACCAGCCGATTGTCAACGATCCGTCATATATTGATGACGCCGACTATGTGATTATGGAATCCATCTACGGTGCTCGCCTGCACGACCAAAAAGAAAAAGAGATAGAGTTACTGCACCAGGTGATTTGGGAAACCTATAACAAAGGAGGCAACCTGGTGATTCCTGCTTTTGCAGTGGAGCGCACCCAGGATTTGCTCTACCACCTATATTTATTGATGCAGGAAAAAAGGATGCCGCCGATGCCTATATACATCGACAGCCCCCTGGCTACCGCTGCCACAGAAGTATTCATGGACCATCATGACTTCTTTGATGAGGAAGCAGCGGATCTAATCCCGGAAGATGAAGATATGCATCAAATTCCAGGCATTAAATTCACCAAAACTGTGGCCGAATCAATGGCTCTGAACAAGGCGGACAGGGTGATCATCATCTCCGCCAGCGGGATGTGTGATGCAGGCCGCATCCGGCACCATCTCAAATATAACCTTTGGCGCCCGGAAAGCACCGTGCTCTTTGTTGGTTTTCAGGCCGACGGCAGCCTGGGCCGCCAGATACTGGACGGCCGGCAATGCGTGCGTATTTTCGGTGATGAAATTGCCGTCAAGGCAGATATAAGAGTGATCGAAGGATACTCATCCCACGCCGATCAGGCGGGGTTGGTGCAATGGGTTAAGGGGTTTCGCCGGTCGCCGCGGGAGGTCTTTATTGTCCACGGTGAACAGGAAGCATCAGCCGCCCTGGCGGATTTGCTGCGCACAGAACCCGGGCTGGAGGTAATCATTCCTTCCCTGGGACAATCTGTGGAGCTGCTGCCGGGTCGCACGATAGTCCCCACGGAGGAAAACATCAAGACCCTATATGCTTCCATCACCGACAGGCTGCCGGAACTACTGGTTTCCGGCATTGATCCTAAAACCCGCAGTGAAATCTTGAAAGGGCTAACCCACCTGGATTACATTATTAGAAAGGCAGAATAAACAAATGGCGGAAGAGGGATAAGATAGTTGTATGAGATTGTGCATAAAAAGGGACTAGAATATTTCATATTTAACCACCTGCAGTCGTCTAATCTGGTTACTCATGGCTTTACCACCCGCATCGGTGGGGTTAGTACAGGGTGTTATCACAGTTTGAACACCTCCTTTCATGTGGGCGATCAAGATGCCCACGTGCAGCAAAATAGGGTACTAGCCTGCCGGGCCCTGGGCATCGACCCCTATCGTTTGGTGGCCGGCCGGCAGGTGCACGGTGACCGGATTCAGTTGGTGGAAGAAAAGGATCTGGGCCGGGGTGCCCTTTCCCATGGGGATGCCCTGCCCGATATAGATGCCCTGATTACCGCGGAGCCCGGGGTGCCCCTGTCCAGCTATTATGCAGATTGTGTGCCTATTTTTATCCTTGATCCGGTGCAGCGGGTAATAGCCCTGGCTCATGCCGGCTGGCAGGGTACGGTGCTAAAAATTGCCCGCAAGGTAATTGAAAAAATGGGCCAACATTTCGCCACTGATCCACGCTGCTGTCTGGCCGGCATCGGGCCCTCCATCGGTCCCTGTTGCTACGAGGTAGATGAACCGGTGATCAGCCGCTTTGAGGACAATTTCCCCGGCGCCCGGTTAGCGAACCCGGTAGCCCCGGGCAAGTGGCGACTAGACTTGTGGGAAGCCAACAGACTCACCTTGCTTGAGGCGGGACTGCAGCCCGATCATATATGTACCGCCCGTTTGTGCACCTCGTGCCGCGGGGATTTGTTTTTCTCCTACCGTGGAGAACAGGGCCGGACGGGACGGATGACATCCTTAATGATGCTGAAATAGTTTTTGTAAATGGGGAAAGGAAGATGGGGATGGCCAAAATACTTGTGGTAGAAGATGAGAAGAACATATTGGAGCTGGTCCGCTTCAACCTGGAAAGGGAAGGCTATCAGGTAATACCCACCACGGATGGTACCTGTGCACTGGAAATGGCCCGCGATCAGCTGCCTGATCTAATCGTACTGGATGTGATGCTGCCGGGAATGAACGGCCTGGAGGTGTGCCGGGAGCTGCAGCTGGATGCATCAACCAGATTTATCCCCATTATTATCCTCAGTGCCCGGGCAGAGGAACTTGATCGGGTGCTGGGGCTAGAAATGGGCGCCGACGATTATATAGTCAAACCCTTTAGTCCCAGAGAGCTGGTGGCCCGGGTAAAAGCCCAACTGCGCCGGTCGGCTCAAGTGGAACAGTGGGGTGAGGAAACCCGGGCCCACAAGGTGCTGGAAGTAGGCCAATTGGTGATTGATGAAGAAAAATATGCTGTTTTTATAAATGGGGTAAAAAAGGATCTGACCACAAAGGAGTTTGAACTCTTGTCCTACCTGGCACGGCGCCGGGGCAAGGTGTTTACCAGGGAACATTTGCTGGCAGAGGTCTGGGGCTATGATAACCCGGTGGATACCCGCACCATCGATGTACACATCCGGCATGTCAGGCAAAAACTGGAGCAGGAATCGGGGGATAGCCAGCTAATCGAGACGGTACGCGGGGTAGGTTACCGTTTTAAGGAGGACACCTAATGTCGTTTTTTGTCAGGATCCTGAGAAATACCGGCTGGCGACCTGTGGCCAGTTATTTTTTCTTGTTTGCTGTATTTATTGGACTGGCCAAACTTTATAATTTAAATCTAATCAGCCTCTGGTTTTTTGTCACTGTGTCCTTTTTAATCAGCCTGGTTTTAGCCTGGATTTCTTACAGCAGTTTAATAAACCCGTTGACGGAAGTAACTGCCATTGCGCAAAGTGTGGCCAATGAAAACTTTGAACAGTATATACCCACCTTTCCGCAAAATGAAATCGGCGATCTGGCCCGGGCCATCGGTTGCATGGCCAAACGTTTGAACACCACCACAGATCAGTTGGGTGCGGAACGGGGCCGGCTGCGGGCGATGGTCGGTTCCATGTCCGACGGTGTGATCATCATGGATAGCTGGGGACGGGTGATCCTGCTCAACCCGGTAGTGGAGAAACTATTTAGAATTACTAACGAGGCCAGCAAAGGGAAAAATATCATCAGGGTGATCCGTGATCATAATTTGGAAAAAATGCTGCACGAATCATTGGAAACGGGTAAGTCGATCAAGAAAAAAATTCAACTCTCGGCCCCGGATCGTCGTATATTCCTGGTTCATGTAATTCCCACCGATGTGGATGGGGATAACGGTGAAGTGGTAGCAATATTAAAAAACGTCACCGAAAAGAAAAAATATGAGGAAATGCGCAGTGAGTTTGTGGCCAATGTTTCCCATGAATTACGCACCCCGTTGACATCAATCAGAGGCTTTGCGGAAACCCTGCTGGATACTGAAAATACAGATCAGGCTCATGCCCGGGAATTTCTTTTAATTATTAATAAAGAAGCAGAAAGGTTGTCACGGTTAATTGACAATTTGCTGCACCTGTCAAAAATAGAGCAGACAGGGTTTGTCCCCAACCTGGAAGCCTTCCCAATTAAGGATCTAATCAGGCTTGCATCTGAAGCCATCCGCCCCAAGGCGGCGGAAAAGAACCTGACCGTCGTCCTGGGCACACCGGACATACTGCCCCTGGCCCACGCTGACCCGGATATGATCCGGCAGGTACTACTTAACCTCATCGACAATGCCATCAACTACACCCCTGTAGGCGGCACCATCCGCATTAGCGCCGGCATCGAGCTGGGCCATATGAAAATCGATGTACAAGATAATGGGATCGGCATCCCACCGGAAAATGTAGCCCGTTTGTTTGAGCGTTTTTATCGGGTTGATAAAGCCCGCTCCCGGGAACTGGGCGGCACCGGCCTGGGTCTGTCCATTGTAAAACACATTATTGAAGCCCATAAAGGCGGGTTACAGGTGGAAAGCAAGGTGGGCAAAGGCAGCACATTTTCTGTCCTGCTGCCCCTGGCCGAAGATGTTCACCGGAGTGATGGGGAAGAGCAAAATGAAAATTAAGGCGCAGCCACGCAGGATTTGCCTCCGGTACTGTCGAATTAATTGCCACTTGAGGATAAACTACGGATTTGAATAATAATGAAAAATGGGAATGTTATACAGATACCATTGCCCCAAAAAAGGCGCCGGCCGCATAATTATTTTAAGGATTTTTTACTGATTGTGATCATCCTGGTGCTGGCGATTATTTTTGGCAAGCGGTTTGTTGTTTCCACTATTGCCCAGGTGCAAATGCTGCCCCAACAAAGCATCAACCGGACAATAACACTGGATGGCGTGCTGATTAAGGCAGAAAAGGTGTTCAAGGCCCCCTGCAGCGGCAGGTTCCACTTGATCCGGCCCGAAGGTGAACGCCTGGAAATGGGAGCCGGGGGGGCTAAAATAATCACCATTAATGCTGATGGTGGGGAAACAACTACAAACATGTACACTGATGTCACCGGTATTTTATGCCGCCACCTGGATGGTTATGAGAGTATCCTTTCCCCCGCCAACATGGACGAATTGGCCCTGCCGGTAATGGGGAAAATAGATGATCGGCCCCTGGCCGACGGTGACCTGGTGGATAAAGGACAACCTGTATTCAAAATTATCGACAACCTGTCTCCTGTCTATATGTACACCACCATAGCAAAGGCCGACTTTGCCGAGGGTTTTTGGGACGAACCGGGGACACTACAGGTTTTCTGGAATAATTTTGAATTTAGCATTGTACCCGGTGCCGAATTGGTTGACAATGGCGAAAATATTGAGGGTTTGTTTATGCTGAAAAATTTTCCCGAACAAATTATTCACCGGCGCCAGGTGAGTATTGATGTCACCGCCGGGGCCCTGGGCGGATTACTGGTACCTGAGCAGGCTGTTGTCTATAAAGATGAGCAACCCGGCATTTACCTGGTGATCAAGAAAAAAGCCACCTGGACAGCGGTGGAGATCAAGGGATCCCTGGGCGGGAAGGTGGCCCTGAGCGGCGATGAAATTGTTGAGGGGGTTCCTTTTGTCAGCAATCCCATTTTGATGCGTGAAGGATGGTTAATAGAATAAAGGTGTGTAAATAATTGTGAATATCGAAGAAAACCTGGCCCGGGTGCAAAAACGGGTCAGTGATGCTGCCCGGCGCGCCGGCCGTAACCCGGCAGATGTGCAGTTGGTAGCAGTGACCAAAACAATTCCTGTAGAGGTAATAAAAGAGGCCCTGGATCTGGGTGTGCGCCACCTGGGTGAAAATAGGGTACAAGAGTTTTTGTATAAACAACCGGCGTTTGGTGCGGATATTAAATGGCATTTTATCGGACACCTGCAGTCTAACAAGGTGAGAAAAATTATCGACAAGGTCAGTTTGATTCATTCCCTGGATCGCTGGTCACTGGCCCGGACGATTAGCCGCGTGGCTGGTGAAACCGGTATTTCGGTGCGGGCGCTGATCCAGGTTAATGTATCCGGGGAGACCACAAAACATGGCCTATCCCCGGTAGAGGCAGAGGATTTTGCTCGCGCTGCTATGGACCTGCCGGGTTTGCAAATATGCGGCTTAATGACTATTGCTCCACTAAGCAAAGATCCGGAAGAAATTCGCTATGTTTTTCGGCAGACAAAAGAGTTGGCCCGACAGATTAAAAATAGTATACCGGAAATCAAGATGGACCTTCTTTCTATGGGCATGACGGGGGATTTTGAAGTGGCCCTGGAAGAGGGTGCTAATTTAATTAGACTGGGCACAGCGCTATTTGGCAGACGAAACTAGGCCGGCAAAAACAGCATGAATACTTAATAATATCAATCGAGGGGGCCCGATGTGATGAAGATTGTTGATAAGATGCTCAATTTTATGGGTTTCGAAGAGGAAGAAGTGGAAGAAGAAAAAAACGTCCAACAGGAGCCGGAAGAAGAACAGCGCCCCTGGCAGCGGAAAAAAGAAAAAGGGACAGTAATCAACATGCATGCCCAGCGCCAAATACGGGTTATTGTCGTGGAACCACGTTCTTTTGAAGAGGTAAAGGGGATTACCGACAATATCAAAAATAGACGCCCGGTGATTGTTAACCTGGAACAGGCGGAGGCAGAGCTGGCCCGGCGGGTGGTTGACTTTATCAGCGGGGCAACATATGCTTTAAACGGCAGTATGCAAAAGGTAGGCAGTGGTATCTTCCTTTTTGTCCCCAACAACATGGATATCTCTGCCGACAGCAAGGATTTGGGCAAGAGCAAGGGCATGTTTGCCAATATGCGTTTCTAAATTTGATTAAAGGCGGTCAGTCATATGCCACTAAAAGGAAAAAAAATAGGGGTTATCGGTGGCGGAGCGATGGGGGAGGCACTAGCCGGCGGCCTGATTCGCACCGGTCTGGTAGAGCCGGCTCTGGTATACATTAGTGATGTCAGTGCAGAACGCCGTGAACAGCTCCAGGAAAAAATCGGTGTAAACACCAGTGCCGATAACTGTGCCGTTGTCAAGCAGGCCGATATTATTATTATCGCCGTCAAGCCTCATGTGGCTCCACCTGTATGGCAGGAAATAGCGGCGGTGGCCGGGCCCCGGCAGGTTTTTATCTCCATCGCTGCCGGCGTCACCATCAGCCGGATCGAATCCTACCTGAGCGGGCCCATACCTGTGGTCCGGGTGATGCCCAATACACCGGCCCTGGTCGGGGAAGGTGCCAGCGCAGTAAGCCCCGGTAGTTATGCCGGAAAGGAGAGCATCGAGGCGGCAATGGCTATTTTTAATGCTCTGGGCCGGGCGGTGCAGGTGCCGGAATCATTACTGGACTGTGTCACCGGTTTGAGCGGCAGCGGTCCGGCCTATATGTATTTGATTCTGGAAAGCCTCATTGACGGTGCTGTCCGTCTGGGTTTGCCCCACAACACGGCTCGGGAATTAGCTGCCCAGACCATGCTGGGAGCGGCAAAAATGATCCTGGAAACAACAGATCATCCCGCCAAATTAAAAAACATGGTCACTACGCCCGGGGGGACAACTGCGGCGGGGCTTTTCGCCCTGGAGGAAGGTGCCCTGCGACCGGTTTTAATGAAGGCCGTTGCAGAAGCAGCCCGGCGTTCTCGGGAGATGTCCGGGTAGGCAGTTACTCCTGGTAGAAGTATTTTTCAGATGATGAAAGGAAATGTATTATGGGTTTTGGGATAGGTTTTAGTGTCATTAGAGTGGTTAATGTTGCTTTTGAGGTTTATGCCGTGATCCTACTGATCCGGATTGTTTTATCCTGGATCAGGCATAACCCCTACCAGCCGATTATTCGTTTTATTTATGAGATTACGGAACCATACCTGCGTGTTTTTAGACGGATAATTCCCACCTTTAGCAATATTGATTTCTCCCCGATTGTCGCTTTTTTTGTTTTACATATAATTCAACGGATCGTGATCAACCTTTTATTAGCGTTTATGTAGATGTTCATAGTTCAATGTAAATTTTGAGGTGAAGGTTAGTGCTGATGCCGCTGGACATTCAGAAGAAAGAATTTCGGCATGTTTTACGTGGTTACAGTCAAGATGAGGTCCACGCTTTCTTGGATCAGGTAGCCAAAGAATTTGAGAATCTAATCCGTGAGAACCAGGAACTAAAGGAAAAGGTAGCCCAAACGGAACAAAACGTGGCCCGTTACCAGGAGATTGAGGAAGCAATCAAAAACGCGATGGTCATGGCCCAAAAAAATACGGATGAACTGAAACAAAATGCAGAAAAAGAAGCCCAGCTTCTTCTTGAGCAAACCCGTGTAGAGGCAGATCAGCTAGCCAACGAGGCCAAGCGGGAAGCGGCGGAAAGACTCCATGAGGCGGAAAAACAGCTGGCGGTAATGACCACCGAATATGAGCAGATTAAGCAAAAAGCCCGCATTTTTAAGACCCGCCTTAAGTCCTTCCTGGAGCTGCAGATCAAGCTCATAGACCAGGCCGGGGAGTTTCCTGCCGGAGAGGATTTAAACCTGGAAGATCTACAGGAAGCGGTAGCTAAAAATGATGTCACACTGGGGGCCTAGCAAATTTGTTGCAAGTGACAGAGGTAAATGGTGATGTAGTTTTTAAGGTACGGGTGATGCC
>JAAYRI010000132.1 GCA_012518875.1 Peptococcaceae bacterium | reverse complement strand
GCGGTGGTTTTTTATCAGGATGAATACCTGGTCGGGGGCGGTGTCATTTCCTCTATAAATGGGAATAAAATGAATTTAACCCAGTAGATATACTGGAGGATTATGGTCCCGAATCTAGCCCTGTTAGCCTTCCCACCAGGTCAAAAAACTAGTGCCTGCACCCTCCTCATTCAGGAGGGTGTTTTTGCGTTTATTTCTGATTAAACTGTTGATGTGATGGACATAATAGGGGACAAGGAGTAAAAACACGCCTTTATTCTTTAATTTAGGGGGACGATGAAGTTGAAATGCCCTATTTGCGGCGGCAAAGCCAACGGCAAGGTCGGTGTCGACCAATATTATTGTTGGAATTGCTGCGTGGAATACCGCATCAGCAAAGAAGGTGTACAGATTTACGAATTAGACGAGGATGGTAGTTTGGTCGCACTGGACCCGCAAAATGAGCTATTGTTATAAATTTAATGGGGGTGGATTTGCGTGCGAGTGAATTTCTGGCGAGGGATTGTGGCCGGCAGTATCATTGGAGCTGCCATGAGCATGATGACTGGCCGGCGTGACAGCCGCAGCCGGATCGGTAGAATGATGAAGGGCAGAGGCGTCCGGGAGGTCCGGAGAAGTGCGGATAGGGTGCTGCGGGGAATGACAAAATCTGTGAATAACCTGATTAAATGAAGATAGAAATGGGGGGAATAATATCTCCTCATTTTTTTTATGGTGGTGAGTTGGCTGACCTGGTGGAAAGAAAAAAAACTATTACGTTATTTGGTGCCGGCGGCCCTGGCAGTGGCTATTATTTATTTACTGTACCTCTTGCGGGGGTTGTTTTTTTCCTTCATCCTGGCTGTTCTAATATCCTACCTGATTAACCCCCTGGTAGGTGCCATAAGCAAAAGGGGTGCCTCCCGGTCTGCTGCCATCCTCTGGTCCTTTCTGGCCTTGTTTTTGGTTCTGGCCGGTCTCCTCACCTATGGTTTTCCCTTGCTGATCAAACAATTGAACAGCCTGGTGGATGCAATACCAGTGTACACCCTGCAGGCCAAAGAGCTCACCTTGGCCATCCAGGAACGCTATGCCGACCTGGGGTTGTCTGATGGTCTCAAACAGGTTTTTGATGAAAGAATACACTGGTTGGAAAATCTGCTGCTGGGCCAGGTGAGAAATATCCTCGCTGCCATTTTGGGTATGGTGGGCAGCATTTTGAAAATACTACTGGCCCCCGTTTTATCCTTCTATATCCTGCGGGACCTGGAACTAATCAAAAAAAAGAGTCTCGCCCTGTTACCTATAAACTGGCGGGAGGAAACCATCAAGCTTTTTCAACAAATCGACCGGGTGTTGGGCAGTTTTATTAAAGGCTATTTATTGGTGGCGGCCATAGTGGGAGGTATGACCACAATAGTGATGGCCCTGTTGGGTGTAGAGTTTGCTCTTATGCTGGGCATTTTTGCCGGCCTAACGGAATTGATCCCTTACTTCGGTCCCATTATCGGTGCTGTTCCTGCAGTGGCCCTGGCTCTACTAAAAACCAGGTGGCTGGCTATAAAGGTGGCTATTGCCTTTATCATTATCCATCAACTGGAAAGCACCATCATTTCACCCAAAATCCTCGGCGACAGGGTGGGTCTACACCCTCTGGCCGTAATTTTCAGCCTGCTGGCGGGAGGAGAACTATATGGGCTGGCCGGCATGCTCCTGGCTGTACCCGTAGCCGCCGTCCTCAGAGTGATCGTCAACTTCGCCGTGCAGAAAACCATCGCCTGGTTCTAGCCGGACCTGAAGGGGACATGGGACGCGGGACAGGTGTGTGCCAAGAACACATTTTTAAAATAAAGCAGAAAGTGTGGTGCTGTACAGGAGATGATGAGGAGGGGCCCCTCGGAATCGGCTTGCCGGAGAAGGGGGAAATTTTCTTGTGAGAATCTGACGGGCTTACAAAAGCAGGAGGCATCGAAGCCCCCTATTCAAGGAGCGAGTGAAGCTGAGGCAAAGCGGGGGTACTGTTTGAGCCGCGCAAATGGCGAGTTGGCCTGCGGCCAGACAATTATTAGGGAGCGCGGAGCCGCATTGTTAGCCTGCGGATAAATGGTCGTTGATCTTTGGTGATTAGTGATTGGGGATATCCCCTACATATGCAGATAAATAGGATTCAAGTCTGGGCAGGTGTTGCCTAACTAGGTGCAAGGACAGAGGTCAGTGGGAAAGTAGAATGC
>JAAYRI010000131.1 GCA_012518875.1 Peptococcaceae bacterium | reverse complement strand
TCATAGAAGAAGTGGACCTGGCCCCGCCGAAGGAAAGTGAGGTTCTGGTGAGGATGGTTGCCTGCGGCATCTGCCATTCTGATGCCTTTGCCAGGGACCAGGGGATTCCCGTGCCGCTGCCGGCTGTGCTGGGCCATGAGGGTGCCGGCATAATTGAAAAGGTCGGTGCCGCCGTCAGCAGCGTAAAACAGGGGGACCATGTGGTTTTGTCCTACTTTTCCTGCGGCCTCTGCGAGGCATGTTTGACCGGCCACCCCAGTCAGTGCGACCAGTCTTATGAGGTCAGTTTTGGCGGGGTATATAAGGACGGCACGAAACGCCTATCCCAGGCGGGCGAGGAAATTTCCGCTTTCTTTGGCCAATCCAGCTTTGCCACTTATGTCGTTGCTGATGAAAGAAATGTAGTGAAAATTGATCGCGATGTGGATATGGCTTTGATGAGCCCTTTGGGTTGCGGTATCCAGACAGGTGCCGGTACGGTGATCAATGTGCTACGACCCCGGGCCGGCAGCTCGTTGGTGGTATTTGGCTGCGGCACTGTGGGTTTGAGCGCTGTGATGGCCGCTAAAATATCCGGTTGTGGTCAAATTATCGGTGTGGATATTGTTCCCTCCAGGCTGGAACTGGCTGCGGAGCTTGGGGCCACTCATGTGGTCAACAGCGGGGAAGTGGGGGATCCAACGGCAGAAATTATGAAAATTACCGGAAGGGGGGCAGACTACAGTCTGGACACATCAGCTGTTCCGGCGAACATCACCAGGGCCCTACGTTGTCTTAAAACCCTGGGCACCGCCGTAAGTGTGGGTTCCACTGGTGACAAAGAAGTCTGCTTTAAACCCCAGTACGAACTGATGGGGGGCGGTAAAACATTAATTGGCGCCATTCAGGGGGACTCCATCCCTCAGCTATTTATCCCCCGGTTGGTACGCTTCTATCAGGAAGGTAAACTACCCCTGGAGAAAATCGTCAGGTTTTATGAATTTACAGATATTAATCGCGCTTTTGCCGATGCTCATAAGGGCATTACCATCAAACCGGTGATTAGGTTTATTTGTTGACATCGATCCTGGCAGTTAACGGTTATTTCTGTTGCGCTTATTTTTGAAAAGGGATTTTGATGCTGTCAGTTGAATCTTACTGGAAAAGAGATTTTTAAAAGCAGGCGCCAGGGCATTTTCCTGCCACATTTGATAAATATATAGCACTACGCCGTGCACGGTAAGAATCAAAAATAAACTGGTGCTGGTGGCATTAATGCTTTCCCGTATGCCCCTTGCGGCCAACCAGGGGGCAAAAATAAGGACAAACCCGAGATTTAAAATGGCGTCTACGGCAATAAACCGCCAAAACCTTTCATAGGTAAACCTGAAAAGCCACATTGTTAATACTGGTGCCAGACCCAGGTGGTAGGTGAAAATGTGACTCAAAGGGAAAGCCGATTCCTTAAAGGCCCACAGTTTAAGTGTGCCGCCTATATCCCCGATCATGATGCTGGTGATGGAACCAAATAAAGCAACCGGCATAAAACGTTTGATGTCATCTCTTTTCATTAAAAAAAGAGTCAACCAGGGTAGGAGTGCCATAGACCACAATATAACTTGGTTGCTCATAGTAACCTCCTAGACATAGACTTGAAATTATGTTTGCCTTTTGGTGTATTTCTTATGCACCGAAGGGATCTGGCATAGTACACAAATGCTATATCATAACCTGGAAGATAGAGCTCAATAAACCGGCTGTATTTGCTATACCTGGGCTGGGCCACCGGGGTTGTTACTGGGGCCATCTTCTTTTATCTACGGAAAAGGGGTATATGAAAAATGAAAGGGGCATTTATGGTTAGGGGCAGTTATCTGAAACTTTCTGCCGGTGCACTAGCCGAAAGGGCGGAAAAGGCGGTGGCCATGCTGGAGGACTGCACCGTTTGCGCCCAGGTCTGCCGGGTCAACCGCCTGAAAGGGGAGTTGGGCCGGTGCCGGGGTGGACGGTTGGCAGCGGTGAGTAGCCACGGGCCTCATTTTGGTGAAGAAAGTGCTTTGGTAGGGACAGGGGGATCAGGCACGATCTTTTTTACCCACTGCAATTTAAGCTGTGTTTTTTGCCAGAACTATGAAATAAGCCAGCAGGGCCGCGGCACCCAGGTTTCCGCCAAAAAATTGGCTGAAATGATGCTGGGACTGCAGGAAAGGGGTTGCCATAATATCAACCTGGTGTCCCCCAGTCACTTTGTGCCCCAAATCCTGGAGGCCCTGGTCCTGGCTGCCGCCAAAGGGCTCAGCCTGCCCCTGGTTTACAACACCGGGGGCTATGATGCGCCGGCCACCTTAGACCTGCTGGAAGGTGTTGTGGATATTTATATGCCTGATATCAAATTTGCCGGTGACGAGGCCGGCCGTAAATATTCCGGTGCAGCCGGGTACTCCACTGTGGCAAAAAAGGCGGTCAAAAAAATGCACGGGCAGGTGGGTAACCTAACCCTGGGCGGGCAGGGCCTGGCCTACCGGGGCCTGCTGGTGCGGCACCTGGTTCTGCCGAACAACCTGGCCCACTCGGAAAAAATTTTTGCCTTTTTGGCCGATGAGGTGTCTCCAGATACCTTTATAAATATTATGGATCAGTATTACCCCGCCTTTAAGGCTTTTCACTACCCGGAGATGAGCCAGCCCATCACCCGCAGGGAATACCGAGCAGCAATAAATGCAGCAGAGCAGGCGGGCCTGCGCAGGATCCTTTAGCGGGACGAGGGGACAGAGGGGACAGGTCCCTCGTCCCACCAGATACTGGTAATATCTGCATTTATGGGATGGACAACTTGCTAGGGATGTTAATGGTTTTGGCCATTAGTCGGACAGTGTCGGCTATTTCCGTGTTTTCCCAAGTGTGTGGGTGCATTCCAAGGATGATGATGTTTTTTATTCCCATTTTTTCTACCCCCTGGGTGATAGGCATTATGTATTATGATTATGCTACCATTTTAGGTTATATCGAATCTTAAAGCAATTGATCTGCATTCTAGTTATTATGGGGAAAACAAACAGGGAAGGGAAAGACTTCCAGGAATTTTCATGACGGCCGCGCTCTGGTGATGATGGGGGAGACCGGTAAACAAGCTTTTATCGATAAATCCGGGGAGGTAGTGATTAAACCTGGTTTTTATCAAGTTAAAGAATTTTCCCACGGGCTGGCTGCGATACAGCCGGAACAAGGCGGCAAGTGGGGTTACATTGACACCAGCGGGGAAATGGTCATCAGTCCACAGTTCACCGAGGCCCAATCCTTTTCAGATGAGCTGTCCAGGGTGAGTTATGGTCATGAAAACGGTGGCCGCGGTTGGTTCGGTTTTATTGACCGGGCCGGGGAATTCGTGATTAGTCCCCGGTATGACAGTGCCGAAGATTTTTCGGCTGGATATTCATGTGTTTTTGATGGAAATAGGGACAGGTATTATATAATAGATAAAAGAGGTAACACAGTGATTGATTCAGTGCCTGCTAACACCAAATTCAGTGAAGGTCTGGCTGTAATCTGGGGTGAGAATAATCTAATAATCTTTGCGGATACATTGATCCCGGCGGGAAAACAGTTGTAGAACCGCAGTTCATGCGGGCTGACGGCTTTTCTGAAGGGCTTGCAGGCGTAAGGATAAATGGGAAGCACGGCTTCATCGACAAAACAGGACAAATTGTAATCGAGCCCCAGTTTATATCTGCCTCTCAGTTTTCCAACGGACTTGCAGCTGTTGCAGATCAAACAGGAACCGGCTATATAGATAAATCGGGAAAAATAATATTCTGGGACATGATTTACCCGCTAATTATCAACTAAAGAGGTGTCCAGTGAAAAATCATATCAATATCGACGACTATACCAAACCAGGGTTTTATGTGGACAGCACTGCTCCCAACGTGCTTGAATTTGCTCGGATTCATGGGCAGGGTAATACCTTGCGGGAAAAAGCGATTAACCTTTTTTGTGCCGTCCGTGACGGCTTCCGCTATGACCCTTATCACATTATCTTTGAACAGGAGGAGTTTAAAGCCAGTGTCCGGCTTACTAGGGATTCAGGCTTTTGCATACACAAGGCCATTATCCTGACCGCTGTGGCGCGGGCGGCAGGCATTCCTGCCCGGCTGGCATTCGCCGATGTGAGGAACCATTTGAATACGAAGCGGCTCAGGGACCTGGTGCAAACGGATGTTTTTCACTATCATGGGATCACTGAACTGTTTCTTGACGGGCGGTGGCTAAAGGTTACCCCGGCCTTTAACATTGAACTGTGTGAGAAATTTGGTGTCCGGCCATTGGATTTTGATGGTACCGCAGACTGTATTTTGCACCAGTATGACATGAGGGGAAATAGGCATATGGAATATTTGAAATTTCATGGTAGCTATGCAGATTTTCCCTACGAGTTGGTGCACCGTGATTTTGTCCGTTCTTATCCGGCTATGTTTGCCGCCGAAGAGGCAGGCGCTAAGGATGATTTTGATTTTGCCCAGGAGGCAGAAGAAGAAAACAAACAACGGTTAGCCAACGAGGGTATATAAATTCCCCGGAAAATCACGTGGAACGAAGGACAGGGTTCCTTGTTTCAATCTGCAGATTACAACGCGGCTTTCCTAGACCCATATAATTGTCAAAGCTTGGGCGCGGGCCACCTACCGCGCTTTTCGCGATTCAGACAGTACCCACGCTTATCCTCGGGTTCACTCGCTCTTGGAATAAGGGTACGATGTCGTCTGCTTTTGTAAGCCCTGCAGATTTTCACTACAACCCGG
Organism: Peptococcaceae bacterium; assembly: GCA_012518875.1. GTDB lineage: Bacteria > Bacillota > Desulfotomaculia > Desulfotomaculales > Pelotomaculaceae > Syntrophopropionicum. Next base: position 331 of record JAAYRI010000131.1, on the reverse strand, counting down.
GACATTACCCGGCGCCAAAGCCAATCCCCATCCTTTTGGGGACATAACTCAGCATCAAAGCCCGGCCCCAAACAGAGCTGTGTCCCCATTCCTCTGTCCTGGTTCCTCGGGTCTGATCCCCGACTTACAATGGCTGATATAGTGGCCACACTTCCTGTTCCCGCTTTCCGCCTTCTACTTTCCGCTTTCCCACCTTCCAACTGACCCCAAAGGAATACCTCAAAGACTGTGGAACGAGGTACCCTGTTCTTTGTTTTTGTTCAGCTAGTTTTCATTATTATTAATAACTGCACCGGCTTCTTCAAGGGAGCTAACCCTATATATTTTATTG
>JAAYRI010000130.1 GCA_012518875.1 Peptococcaceae bacterium | reverse complement strand
TTTGCAGTCCATTACGATCTAGAATGTGAAGAAAAAGGCCCAGATGCTTGCTAATCTGCAACATTTGGGCCTTTTAATGTGCAAAACTTCCGATTGAACCCTTCAAGAACCGTCCCCTTGTGTCCTTGTGTCCCGTGTCGTGTCCCTTGCCGGGTTGACTGTCTACCTGGACGGAAAAATCCCCCGAAAACAGTCCCCTCAAGACATTGTTTGTTGTGCCTGACACCAACTAATATTTAATTGTGTGTTCGTTAGGCGGATATGAACGGGGGGCTTAATATGGATTTTCCCGCACTTGATTTTCCAGATAAATTCAATGCGGCGAAGCGTTTTATCGATTGGAATGTTGAAAAGGGACGTGGTAGCAAGGTAGCTATTTTCCATAAGGATGAGCAAATTACCTATCAACAGGTTTTAGAAAATGTTAATCGTACCGGCAATGCATTTAAGTCGCTGGGAATAGAAATGGAAAACAGGGTTTTGCTATTGGCATATGACTGCCCCGAATTTATATATGCCTTTTTTGGTGCCATGAAAATTGGTGCCGTTCCGGTAACAAGCAATACAATGTTAATGCCGGAAGACTACAGATACTTATTAAACAATAGTCGGGCCAGGGCTATAGTGGTTAGTGAGGATTTTCTGCCGCGCATTATGGAAGTCAAGGATGAGCTTATGTTTTTGCAGCAGATCATCGTTATTGGAAAATCGGTTGCCGGTACCCGGGAATTTTATGAATTGATTGATAGCTTTTCTACCGAATGTCCTGTGGCGCCTACCTCTCCGGATGATGCAGCCTTTTGGGTCTACACTTCGGGTACTACCGGTTTGCCGAAGGGTGTTGTTCACCTGCATCATGATATGAGCTGTAGTGCCGAGTGCTATGCCCGGGGCATACTGGGCATTAATGAAAATGATCGTACCTTTTCTGTGGCCAGGCTATTTTATGCCTATGGATTGGGCAATGGGATGTTCTTTCCATTTTATGTCGGGGCCGCAACTATTTTAGAACCGGATCGTCCACTTCCTGATCGTGTATTCAGTGTGATCACCAAATACAAACCAACCCTTTTCTTTGGTGTTCCCACCTCATATAACGCCATGCTGCAGGTTCCGGAGGCAGAGGACAAGTATAATTTGGATTCCATCCGGTTGGCGGTATCCGCCGGCGAGGCCTTGCCGGGAACAGTATGGCGGGGATGGAAAGAAAAATTTGGGGTGGAAATTCTCGACGGCATCGGATCGTCAGAAACCCTGCATATATATATCAGCAACCGGCCTGGACAGTCGAAGCCTGATTGTAGCGGCAAAATAGTGCCTGGTTATGAAGCCAAAATTGTCAATGCAGATGGGAATATAGTCCCCACCGGCGAGCCCGGTACCTTGATGATTAAAGGAGAAAGCACTGCTGCCTACTACTGGAATGAACACGAAAAGACTAAGGATGCCTTTGTTGGCCACTGGTTTAATACCGGTGACATCTACTATCAGGATGCCGAAGGTTACTTTGTTTATGCCGGTCGGGATGACGATATGATTAAAGCCGGTGGGATTTGGGTTTCCCCCGTTGAGGTGGAGACCGCTTTAATGAAACATCCGGCCGTACTGGAGTGTGGTGTTATCGGTTCAGCGGATGCGGGGGGGTTGATCAAGCCCAAGGCGTATGTTGTCTTCAAGGATGGTTTTGTAGTTGATGATGGGCTTATTGATGAGGTAAAAATGTTTGTGAAAAATACTATTGCACCCTACAAATTCCCACGGTTTGTTGAGCCGATGGATGAGCTGCCGAAAACAGCAACGGGCAAAATTCAGCGTTTTAAATTAAGACAGATGGATGAGGAGAAAAAGAAGGAAAAAGCTTTAAGCACTGTCTAATTTTTGTGGCTATAAATGAGACTAATTGGGTGTATTCCGGGGCGCTGTTTGGGTCATAATAGGGTTGAATTTTCAAACAGAAGGAAGGTTGTGTCAGATGGAAAAAGAGTTTGAGCCCAAATTTGTGCCAGATAATCCTTTAACCAAAAACCCACAAAGGCCGGGAGACGAAAGGAAAAGATTTATTCCCAAGGAAGACACCCATGCTGGCATAGGGTTGCAAAAACTAGACGGGATAGCAGAAGAAATAGACGGGATAGATCTGCTGGGTGAAGATGAATAGCATTTTTCTTTATATGCCCTCTCTAAATTTGGAGAGGGCTTTCGTATCCTATTGCCTTGATGATAAAATATTTCTAAATAAAAGGTTTGGGGCTGATAACATGTTCAAGGTTGCGGTTACCGAGGATGCCAGGGATTTCATTTTGAAAAAGGCGAAAGCCGTTACTGTGAAAGCAATGATGCATTGTGGCGGCACCTGCGGCTTGACTATGATACCCGTTGTATGGGAGGGCGAACCATCAGAGCCGGAAGACTACGATGTTGCTATAGCTGATGGGATTAAGGTTTATATCCTCAAGGATGCTGTTATTGATCCGGAAGGGGTCAGGATCTTCCTGGAGGGTGATAGTTTTATTTACCAGGCTTTAGAGGTCAAGGGGCTAAGATACCCGGCATAGATCCATATCAATCATACAGTCAGATCGTTATTTTGGATCACCATTCCTATTTCAGGAAACCCATGATCTGTATATAATATAATAAGATATGGTAGATGGCTAGCCGGACATCGGACCGACCTTGCCCAACTTATTATTAAAGGTGTTGTTAATGAAAAACGCGTGGCCGGAGACAGTGGTACTGTGGGGCGCTGGGGCGACAAAAAGCGCCGGATTGCTGACCAACAGTGATATTGCTCGTGCTCTAACTCATATTCTGGAGCAGCCTTTTCCAGGTTTCAGATTGGATTATAGCCGACTTTTCCCGGGGGTAACTATTTCCGATCAGCTCAAGGATGGGTTTAATAAGCTGCTGTTTAAGCTAAACGGTGACGATAAATTATCCCGGACCTATGATCTGGAAGCCCTCAGGTATATTGCTAAAAGCAGTCCAAAGTCTTTGAATATGGATACCGGTTGCAAAGCCAGTCTAAACCTGCAAGAACTATTTACATTGATAGATCAGCTCATTGACAGTAAATTGGGAATTGAAACACTAAATGATCAGGAAGAGGAATATTTTATTGAACAACCAAGAATTAATGCAGCCAAAAACTGTCTGAAACTATTAACCGAAGAGTTGGAAAGGGTGGCTGTTCAGGGCAAAACCCAGGCCAGGATTAGTAATGCGCAGTTTTATCATGACTTTGCAGATGCCCTGGCGGAATTAATGATCAAGGAAGCCTTTGAGTACGAAAAGAAGGGTTATAAAAAAGACACACGTGACTTTTACCTTTTCTCCTATGCCATAGTCTCATTTAACTGGGATCCATTAATAATATGGGCGTTGTTTAACGCCCAAAAAACAAGGAACGAAAGCCCACTTTATATGCAGTGCGGCTTGCCCCTACGCCTATTCATGGATCTGGGAACAACAATTGCCACACGCAAAATTGATAAAAACAATGATATAATCCTGTATTCGGCTAATGAAACACAGGCGATTAAAATAAATGATGCTGATTATCCCTCCCGGATCATGAGGATGGGTAAACTGCTTTATCCACACGGCATTTTTGGTTCACGCCAGTGTCCCCAATGTGGCAAGCTGGTGATATCATTTGGCCATGTGTGGGATCGGTATTCAGCTCTGGTTTTTGGTCCATCACTGGTTACCGAGCTGCAGCAGGGCTGGCACTATAGCGAAGACGAGGAAAATGACCCCGGGGTAATTAGGTGCCCCTTTTGTAATCAGAAAACCTATCCTTACGACATGCCGCTGGAACTACAAACAATTTTAAAGAAAAGGCCCATTGCTCCTCTGGAGGAGATAAAAAAGGAAATGGGGTTGTTGATAAAACATGCCAAACATATCATTTTTGCCGGCTACAGCATGCCCAGGGACGATATCTCGGAAAAGGTGTTCATCGCCTCGTCCCTTTCCGGGGAAAAAATTGAGGAAAAAAAATGCACTATAATTGAGTATGATCCCCACTATTCAACCGGACAGGATTGGTTGATGGGGACAGATATTCTGGATTATCTGCGCTCCCGCAAAGAGCTAAAACCAGCAAAGGCGATTAACAGTATTCTTTCAATATTTGATCTGAATCAAACCAAACTTACATTAAAAGGTATCCCGAGGATTTTTAACTCCTATAGCAGTATAGAACAGGCGATCATCGACATTTTTTACAGTGGCGATTTCCCCCCTCCAAGGTCCCGGACATAGAGGGAAAGGCCCTTATATTTTTAGCTGAAGAGGTTGTTGACATTTGTATAGAATTATTAGCAGCCTGCCTTTGCCTGCCGCGGGATTGGCGTTGGGATTAGCCGCAACCGGCAATCTGGTGTCGTCCCACAGCAGTGTTTTGGCAGGTATTTTTTGTGTTTTGTCCATTATAATTATGGTTTTGCTAATTATGAAAGTGATTTTCACTGGCAGGACAATTGTGGAAGATTTGCAAAACCCGGCTATTGCCGGTATTGCTGCCACATTTCCTATGGGGTTAACGGTTTTATCGGCCTACATTTGCCAGTTATCTTATTTGGCCGGGTACTGGATTTGGGCCGGGGGAGTTCTCCTCCAAATTATTCTAATATGTTATTTCACCAGGCGATTCATCTTTAATTTTAATGTGCAAAAGGTGTACCCAAGCTATTTTGTGGTTTACGTGGGCATTGCTGCGGCTAGCATCACAGCACCCTTGTTCGGTGCCTTGACAGTCGGCCAACTATTGTTTTGGTGTGGCTTAATCGCTTATTTTATCCTTCTACCACTGATTGGATACAGGTTGTATGTGATCAAACCGTTTCCCGAATCCCTGGTGCCTACTATAACAATATTCGCGGCCCCACCCTGTCTTTGTCTAGTTGGTTACCTAAATTCATTCCCGGAAAAAAATATGATGCTTCTCTTGATGCTGGGTATTTTGTCACTGATATCATTTTCAGCAGTAATTTTATATCTGCCTGTTATGATGAGGCTAAAGTTTTATCCCAGTTATTCCGCCTTCACCTTTCCGCTGGTTATTAGCGCTATAGCAGCAAAGGGTATTGAAAACTATCTACTAGTCAAAGGGGTGGTTATTCCTGCACTTGGATACCTATCAACCCTGATAGAATTGCTTGCCATCATTTTTGTGGTTTATGTGTTTGTCAGATATATAGTCTTTATAGGTAAGATCTGCATTGTTGATACTACCATGCCTAAAGCAAAAGGTTGGTAAATCCACGCCTCCAACCCGGGAGGAGAAATGTTACTATATGTCGTATTATACCAAGAGAGATTAGCCTCTCCCACTTATTCCCTATTTAGCATTCTGGGACCAGTCACTGGGGGAATTAAGCAGGATGACAAAAGTACACAAATATTTCTACCTGGGATCCTGGGTTGTAGGCGGCATCATAAATATTATCATGCTGGCTGCCAGTTGGATTGTTTTTTTAAAAGGCAATGGAGACCTGGCAACGGGTTTATATATTTACAGCATAATTCCCTTTACCTACCTGGGTATTATATGGCTGGTCCTTTTGTATCTGTCGTGGGCTGCTATCCAGGATGAACAGTCCAGGATCACCCCTGTAAAGGCGGTGGTGTTGATGCTGGTTCCTTTTTTCAGGTATTACTGGATTTTTCGCGTATTTCAGAATTATGCAGGGGAATACAATGCCTATGTTGACCGGCATGGTCTGGCCTTACCCAGCCTTTCCAGCGGTCTTTTCACAGCGTTCTCTGTTTTGTGGGTTACCTATGGGGTACTGCAGAGTGCTCTTATCGGGACAGGTTTATTGGTCCTGCTAATCGGGGTCTACCTTGTGGTGGGGGCTGTTACCCTTAATACCCTCTGCAATGGTTTGATTAGGCTGCCGGCAGGGACAACAGGCTAGAGGCTTGGCGGCGTATTGCCGCTATGACAAATTGTTTTTCCTGTAACCAGGGATAGAAAACAGTTGGCGGTGTGACATTTTTGCGAAGCAAGATACTGTTTACCCTTATGATACCAATAATCCTGATTTCGCTATTTATTGGGGGCAAAATTGATGGGAGTATCACATTTTATAACCCATTTAGATGTCAGGAAATTTCTTATTTCCATGATCGGCTTGTGGTTTTCCTTGAAAATAATTCTGAGGGGGATCAGGCTTGTCCCCAGGGAAATAGGGAAAGTAGGGCAACAGCAAAATTTTCAAATGTGCCAGGCAGGCCTGTCCTAGGGGAAGGCTTCCATTTGGCAAAAATCCTTTTCTTCCATCTGGCTGATGACGATCTAGGTACCCTTCAATGTTGTTTCCAGGCTGTGAGAGGGACTGATCGGTATTGAGGGGTTGCTTGGACTCCCTCATTGACAATCAAGCAGGACACTTCTATATGCCGGGGGGGTTAAATGGCCAATAAAATAGGTTTTTATAAAAGGAAGAGCAAAATCTATTTTGATAAAAGAGCCGAGGATTTTCTTAATACCTGGGATGGCAGGTTTTGTCTCCTAATGTATGAGGAAGTGATGCAAAGAATCAGGGCCCAACCATTTAGATCAATATTGGATATTGGTTGCGGCACTGGCGCTATGCTGACCCAGGTGTTAGATGAATTCACTGACATTAGGGCCTGTGGGGTGGACCTTTCCCAGAAAATGATCGAAAAGGCGGCTGGGATTTTAGGCCCTGGTGTGCAACTGGTGGTTGGTGATGCCGATGACCTACCCTGGAAGAATAACCCCTTTGATCTGGTGGTATGCAATTCATCCTTTCATCATTTTCCTGAACCTATAAGGGTGCTTAATGAGATTAACCGTGTTTTAAAACCGGGCGGTAGAATTATCATTGCCGATCCCTGGTGGTCCAGACCAAAGAGATTCTTTATAAATTTGTTTTTAAATTCCCCTTTTAACTATCTAGGGGATGTGAGAATTTACTCGGAGGTAGAAACCCGTGAAATGTTGGATAGGTGCCGCTTCTCCTCCATTAGCTGGGAACTGATTGATAAAAGATTTTTTATTGCTGTGGCCTTAGCAAAGAAGGGCTAACCCGGCTGTGTTTGGGATCAAGTTGGTTTACTCGTTTTTTAAATGGCGGGTTATTTTTTTATGAAGGGTAGGTGTATCTGGGATGACATTTATTCTGATAGGCTGCCTGGCATTTGTGTTTTTTTGTATTTTTGATTTGAATAAGGTCACATTTCGCCTTAAGGCTATTAACTTTGGTTTTGCTATCGGTATAGTGTTAATAGCCTATTCAACTATAGGTATTTTACTTGGCGACTATAAGATGTTTAACCTGGCAGTACCACCGAGGATCTTCTTTGGATTGCTGTCAGTAGTATCACTTTTCTTGCTTCTGCATACCTTATTTGCCGCGCTGCCTTTTGATGCCACCTACGGTGAGGTAAGGTCAACAAACACTGTTGTTGACCGGGGGATGTATTCCCTATGTCGGCATCCGGGTGTGATCTGGTTTTTCTTTTTTTATTTCTTCCTATGGCCGGCCAGCGGCAAAACGATGATCATGTGGGCGGGAATCATCTGGACAATCATGAATGTAATTTATGTGTATATTGAGGATCGCTGGTTTTTCCCCGCTGCCTTTAATGGATATGACATATACAAGACCAGGGTTCCGTTTCTTATTCCCAGACTGACTGGTATTAAAAAATGCGGCGTTATGAAGCAGGGGGACATGCAATGACACTGGAGCAAAAGCTGTGTAAAAAACAATATGATCGGATTTGGTGCCAGTACTGCGGTTTTCTGGATATCTCATTAACTGAATTCATGGAAATTCAAAACAGGCTCATGCTGGAACAGCTTGAACTATATGCCGATTGTGAATTGGGCAGGCGCATTTTAAAGGGGAAAAGGCCGGCCAGTGTG
>JAAYRI010000016.1 GCA_012518875.1 Peptococcaceae bacterium | reverse complement strand
GAAGAAGAACTACGAGGGCTATTTTTGTTGGTGGGGTACAGGTTGGCGGTAATGCCCCAATTAGCGTTCAATCGATGACCAAAACAGATACCCGGGATGTAGCGTCAACTGTGGAGCAGATCAACCAACTAGCAAAAAGCGGTTGTGATATAATCCGTGCCGCTGTTCCCGATCAGGAGGCGGCAGATGCATTACCCGGGATACTAGAGGGCATAAATATACCCCTGGTAGCTGATATTCACTTTGATTATCGCCTGGCACTAGCGGCTTTGCGGGCCGGTGTAGACGGCTTACGGATAAATCCCGGCAATATCGGCAGTAGACGTAAGGTGGAAGAGGTTGTGCAGGCCGCCCAGGACAGGGATGTACCAATACGTATCGGTGTTAACGCCGGATCATTGGAAAAAGATCTGTTGGTAAAATATGATGGAGTGACACCTGAGGCCATGGTGGAAAGCGCCATGAACCATGTCAATATTCTAGAAGAGCTGAATTTTAAAGGGATTAAAATATCTCTTAAGGCATCTAATGTTCCACTAATGCTGGCCGCTTACCGCCTGATGGCCGAAAAAACAGACTATCCCTTGCACATCGGAGTTACTGAATCCGGTACCCCCAGGTATGGCACTGTAAAGTCGGCCATAGGTATTGGTATATTATTGTCTGAAGGGATCGGGGATACCATTCGGGTTTCTCTTACCGGGCAGCCCGATCAGGAGGTAATAGCAGGCTACGACATCTTGCGGGCCCTGGGATTGCGCAGTAGGGGTGTGGAGCTTATTTCCTGTCCCACCTGTGGACGAACGGAGATAAACCTGATTAAGATTGCTGCAGAGGTAGAAAAAAAGCTGCAACAGGTGGACAAGCCACTGAAGGTAGCCGTGATGGGCTGTGTGGTCAATGGTCCCGGTGAAGCGCGGGAAGCTGACGTAGGCATCGCCGGTGGAAGGGGTTTTGGTCTTATATTTCGCAAAGGCCAGGTTGTCCGCAAGGTCCCGGAAGATAGTTTGATCCAGGAGCTACTAAAGGAAATTGAGAATATATAATGTGGGAGGAATTTCATGCGAGCGACAGCGTTATTAGCGCCGACATTAAGGGAGGCGCCCGCTGATGCGGAGGTAGTAAGTCATAAACTATTACTACGGGCCGGTTTTATTAGAAGGGTTGCGGCCGGAGTGTACAATCACCTACCGCTATCAATGCGCGTGCTGAAAAAAATAGAACAGATCGTGCGGGAGGAAATGGACCGGCAGGGTGGCCAGGAATTACTAATGCCCATAATCCAGCCAGCGGAACTCTGGCGAGAATCGGGTCGGTGGGATGTATACGGACCGGAATTATTTCGCTTTAAAGACAGACATGACCGTAATTTTGCCCTGGGCCCAACTCATGAAGAAATAGTCACCACACTGGTGCGGGGGGAGGTTAACTCATATAAGCAGTTGCCACTTTTGCTGTATCAGATTCAGAACAAATACAGGGATGAAAGACGGCCCCGTTTTGGTCTCATGCGCGGCCGGGAATTTATAATGAAGGATCTGTATTCTTTTGATCGGGACGAAAAGGGATTGCAAAACAGCTACATGAAAATGCATGAGGCCTATACCCGGATTTTTCAGCGCTGTGGTCTGCACTTTCGCCCGGTAGAAGCCGATTCAGGAGCTATTGGTGGCAGTGAGACCCACGAGTTCATGGTGCTGGCCGAATCTGGGGAGGCATCAATCCTGTTTTGTGGGAATGAGAGCTGCGATTATGCGGCTAATGTAGAAAGGGCGGAACAGATCCACCGGCCCCGGCAGGAACAAGAAGACAGGAACAAACTGACCGCCATAGACACACCCGATTGCCGTACCATTGAGGAGGTAGCCCGGTTCCTGGATGTCTCTCCACAGAAAATCATTAAAACGCTGATCTATGAAACAGATACTGAAGTAGTGGCCGTACTTGTCCGGGGGGATCGGGATGTCAATGAAATTAAACTGCTGAACACATTGGGATGCCTGCATCTGGATCTGGCGGATGAAATTACAATTAAAAGAGTGACGGGGGCAACTAAAGGATTCTCCGGCCCGGTGGGGTTAAAGGGGATTAAAATTATTGCCGATCTGGAGGTGTCCTCTATTGCTAATGCAGTTGCCGGTGCTAATAAGGATCATGCCCATTTCCTAAATGTAAACCCTAGCCGTGATTTTTCCATAGATATATTAACTGATGTGAGAATGGTAGAAGCCGGTGAACCATGTCCCCGCTGCGGTGGGCAATTAAAGGAAGCCAGAGGAATTGAGGTGGGCCAAATATTTAAGTTGGGTGATAAATACAGCAAGCAGCTGGGCGCGACCTACCTTGATGAAAACGGCCGGGCAAAACCAATTATAATGGGCTGCTACGGTATCGGTGTGACCCGTACTATGGCTGCCGCAATTGAGCAATATAATGATCAGGACGGTATAGTGTGGCCGGCAGCAATAGCCCCCTTTCATGTGGTAGTGGTGCCGATTAACACCAAGAATAATGAGCAGATGTCGCTGGCAGAAAAAATATATGAAAACCTAATAGCAGCAAACGTTGAAGTCGTCCTTGATGACCGCCCCGAAAGGGCCGGTGTCAAGTTTAAGGATGCTGATTTGATTGGTTATCCACTGCGGGTTACTGTAGGTTCAAAAGCTGTTTCGGAGCAAATGCTGGAAGTGAAGGTGCGCCGTACGGGGGAAATGACCATGGTGCCGGTAGAAAAACTAGGCCGGGTAGTGCAAGAGATGTTGAAAAACCTGTAACCACCACTGGGGAGCAGTTTAAATATTTGTATCAAGGGTTTTATTTATTAAGATTGGGAATTGAAGCGCTTTTAACTGTGGGAAAAAGGGGGTGGGGAAAATCAGTGGGCTCAAAAGGGTGTTAATACTGTCGGTAGCAGTCGGCTCCGGCCATATGCGTACTGCAGAGGCGCTTAAACAAGCGGCCGGAGTCATGTATCCTAGTGCTGAGGTAAGAATTCTGGACACTTTCCGCTATGCCAGCCCCCTTCTGGGAAAACTAGTCCTGGGCGCCTATCTGGAAATGCTAAAAAAGTCCCCTTTTTTATATGGGTTTTTGTACAATCAGGCTGGGCGGGGCAGGCCTCTTTCCGGAAAGGGCAAGGCAGGCTTTAGCCACATTATAAACATGGCTGCCGCACCAAGGCTAATCAAATATATCAACAACTTTCAGCCGGAAATTATTGTCTGTACACATGCCTTTCCCCTGGGGATAGGATCATATTTTAAAAAAAAAGGGGTATTCCAGGGTCCATTATTGGCCATAGTAACTGACTATGATGTACATTCTTTCTACATATTCCCGGAGGTAGATTATTATATAGTCGGCGCTGAGGGTTTGATCCCCCAGTGCCGGGCATATGGCATAAATCCGGATCGGGTGTATGCAACGGGGATACCCATACATGCACAATTCTCCCACCGCTATGATCAGGCCATGTTGCGTCAACAGCTAGGGCTGGATCTGGAACCACCGGTGGTCCTGCTGACAGGTGGCGGTCTGGGCATGGGGTCTATCGATATAGTGTTTAAGACTTTGGGGGCCAGTAACCTTTGTCAACTGCTGTGTGTAACCGGCTCCAATAATGCACTGCGGGTGAAGTTGGACAATATGGCCCAGGGTATGTCCTGCCGGGCAAAAATTTTTGGTTTTGTTGACAATATCCATGAATTAATGGCCGCCTCCGATCTGATGGTCGGCAAGGCGGGGGGGTTAGCCTGCGCTGAGGCTATGGCTTTGGGGTTGCCGATATTTATTGTGGGTTCACTGCCGGGTCAGGAGGTCAAAAATGCAGAATTTATAACTGCTGCCGGTGCCGGTGTAAGAATTGACACAGACAATCTGGGGTCTTTGGTTGGAAACTACCTGCAGGATATGTCCCGGGTGCAGCACCTGGCCCGCATGTCGGCGCTCCATGGTAAACCTGATGCTGCCCGTGATGCTGTCAGGCTAATGGCAGCAGTTGTGAACAGCCCGGGCATAGTAAAAGCGACAAAATAAACCAGGGTGTATTTATACTTGTCATCAAATGTCTTCTATGATATACTAACCGTGGTTTTCAGCAAGGTAGATTTTAACTTCTTTCTAAGGAGTGGGTGGCGCCCACTCTTTCGTCTTATGTTGGAG
>JAAYRI010000129.1 GCA_012518875.1 Peptococcaceae bacterium | reverse complement strand
TCTGTCCATAATACTCACATTAGCGGAAATGGGTAATGGGGGATTCATTACCTCGATACCCTACTAGAAGCAGATGTATTTAATAAGTTTCGGTCTACAAATGGCGGAAGTTGGGATGATTCTTCTTTGCTACAGTAGGTTGACACTATCATATTTGGGGGAGCCCCTTGACAGATGGGTCTATACGTAGTAGACTAGGAGCAAACCGGTCTAAATCATATAGACCAAATGGGGGTTGGGAGTAGGCGATGAAAAAATATAAGCTGACGGAAATGGAAACCAAATTTGCGGAAATTATTTGGGCCCGGGAACCTGTGCCTTCGGGAGAGCTAGTAAAGCAATGCGAAAAAGAGTTTGCTTGGAAAAAATCAACGACCTACACAATGCTAAAAAAGCTTGAGAACAAGGGGGTTTTTATAAATAAGGGCGGCATAGTGAGAGCCCTCCTTAAGAGGGAAGAATTTTATGCCCTGCAAAGTGAACAATTTGTAGCAAAAACTTTTGGCGGCTCACTGCCGCAGTTTTTAGCGGCTTTTACCAAAAACAGACGTCTAGACAAGCGGGAAATCAAGGAGCTGCAAAGGCTAATTGATGAACACCGGGAGGATTGAAAATGGAAAGGATATTTTTACGAGTGCTCAACATGAGCATCACATCTTCCTATGTAATTTTGTTCGTCATTGGGGTGCGGCTTCTTTTAAAAAGAGTGCCGAAGGTGTTTTCTTATATTCTTTGGGTAGCGGTGCTGTTTCGGCTTGTTTGTCCCTTTTCCTTCGCGGGACTATACAGTCTGTTACCTATTAATACTGAAACCATACCCCAGGATATAATGTACGCCAAGGTGCCGCAAGTAGACAGTGGTGTAGCCATAATCGACCGGAGTGTGAATAACCTGTTACCGGCTCCCAGCGCCGGTGCCAGTGTCAATCCCATGCAAATTTGGCTTACACTGGGGGCGGTGGTTTGGTTGGCGGGGGTTGTGGTTTTGCTCATATACAGCTTTTTTACTACCATAAGGCTATACCGGAGGTTGAAAACTGCCCGCCATATCTTTGCAAATCTTTATGAAACAGAGGCTACCCTAACCCCTTTTATTTTTGGCTTCTTTCGCCCCAAAATCTACCTACCCCCGGACCTGTTACCAGGTGAAAAAGAGTACATCATAAGACATGAGCAGACCCATATCAAAAGATATGATCATATCATCAAGGCCTGTGCCTTTCTTGCCCTCTGCATCCATTGGTTTAACCCCCTGGTTTGGGTTGCCTACTTCCTCATGGCTGAAGACATGGAACAATCTTGTGACGAAAGTGTTATTAAGGCTCTGGGAAGCAGTATTAAAAAGGATTACTCCACCTCTTTATTGTCTTTGTCCACTGGGAGGCGAATTGTTGCCGGTTGCCCCCTAACCTTTGCTGAAAGCAGTATCAGAGGGCGCATTAGAAATATACTAAACTATAAACAACCGGCCCTTTGGGTTGCTATCGCTACCCTTATTGTCGTGGCGGTGATTGTCGTGGGGTTGATGGCCAATCCCGGGGCCAAGGGGGCAACGGTGGAATTTTTTGCGGAAAAATTTATCACAGATGTAATTACTGCCAACGATACCAGTGGCCGCTATTTTAAAATTATTGATCGCAAAATCACCCGGCTGGAGAAAATAACCGTCCTTGAGGAACTTCTGCCCTGCAGAGTAGAAATTTGGAGGCTTGAATATCGCCTCAAACCGGAGGATAGGAGTAAAATTATATTTGCTGGTGGCATGAATGAAATCGATGGTTGGATTACAGAAGATGCCAGTATGGGGAAACCCTTTTTGGTTTTCTCTTATGAAAAGGATGTACCCCAATTCTTGGGTACCATTTGGAGCGGGGAGGAGGACCTCTCTTCACCGGCGGGGCAAGAAATTGCCGTGCGTAAACTGTTGGAAAGAGAGGGGCTACTGCCCCCGGAGACATATGGCGGTAAGCACATCATAGTAAAGTTTCCCCTATCGACGGGGGAAACCAGCCAGCTCCTTTTATCGCAGCCTGCCGCCAAAGGGGAGCATGGAATTTGGTGTGTTGAACGTTGGATGGATGGCAGTGGCACCGTATATCATGTTATTCCCCAAACAGATCTAACAACAAGGGAATATTACAAAAAACTACAAACTGAAGTAGATGAGGGCCACAAACCTTGGCTTATAGACCCCCTCCAAGTGGCTCTAGAATGGATTAGAAATGAACTAGGGCAAAATGCCTCCATAACCGACCTAGAACCTCAGCATTCGGTACCGGCGGAAGAGTTTTTGCAGATACCGGAGAGCCGCTATATCGGGTTTATTACCGATTTTGAAAACGATAAGTACAGCAAACCTTCCTTCCATTTGTACCCCGTTGAATGGCTAACACTAAAAGATAGCAAAAGGCTGGCAGAGCTGGGTATCGATCCCAATGAACTAGCCAACGGGTTCTACATTCACGAACCGGATCCTAACTACCCCGTTTTTCTCCAGGTAGAAGAGGCAACCCAATATAGGATTATTAAACTTGGTGAAGATGCTTCCCATACTAAGGTTACCCTAGAGGAATTTGTCGCGCACCTGGCGCAGTTTTCCGATTATGTTCCGCCCTTTTGGGTTGTCACCAGGGGTGGATACGTCCAGAGCATTACAGAACAGTATGTACCATAGGCGAAAACAAAAGGCAATACGGATATATTAGTAACATCCTTGGTTTTTATTTGCCCCATGCGATTAAGCCCCTTTGTGGTTGATTTCTTTAATGCTTTTCAGCTGTTAATCTAACAAGCGGCACTTTCGCTGACAAAAGGTGCCGCTTTATCTTATGGCTGCGGAACAGGTTCTAGCGTCAGCACGCCTTGGTCGGGTTGCTT
>JAAYRI010000128.1 GCA_012518875.1 Peptococcaceae bacterium | reverse complement strand
TCTGGTGTCGGTGTCTATGTGCTCTTTGCCGCTAATAAAGAAGCTGAACCGGATCTGATATAGCTCCTTTTGGATCAACAGCCCGTATGCGGCCCCCGCGGCTGTGAGGAGCACGGTAAAAACCAAAATCATCCATCTCCTTCTTTTAATCGCAACAGAGATTTCGTTAGCGTTTAGACCTGGGCTTGCATTCCTATCCAATGCCATTCCTCCTGGTTACCTTGTTATATATTTGCATCAGTTTACTAAAATGGTCCCGGCTGTTGAAATCCTTAATCAGCTTGGCCCGGGCCTGACGGCCATACTGCAAAACCAGGTCCGGGTCGTCCTTGAGCACACAAATCTTTTCCGCCAGCTCCCGGTGATCCCCCGGTTTGAATAATAAACCTGACCTTCCTTCGTCAATCATTTCGGGAATACCGCCGATAGCAGCGCCGATGACCGGTTTACCATAAGCCATCATCTCCAGCAAAGAATAGGGGGCGTTTTCATACCATTCGGAAGGCATGACGCTGAACATCGCTTTCCTGATCAGGCTGTCCAGCTCCGGGCCGCTTTTAAAGCCCAGCAGCTTCACCTTGCCGCCCAGGTTTTTTTCTGCTATTTGCCCTTCTATTTCCTCGGCCATAGCCCCGGTGCCGATGATGTACAATTCTATACCCTCCACCTGTTCCATTGCCTTTAATAGGGTCAGCATACCTTTTTCCTCAGACAGGCGGCCCAGGTAGATAAAATAGTTGGCCAGGTCTTGGCCTGGGGTGTCCGGGTCCCCGTCTGGGTCTGACTCTGGTCCCGCATCCAGGAAATTTGGCAGATAGACCACCTTTTCCTGGGGAAAGCCAAATTCAAGGAATTTCTTTTGGTAAAATTTGCTGGGCGTAATGATTATATCCACCAGATCATAACTTTTTAATAAATGGTGCAGAGTCATTTCTATTACATTTACCAGGCTTTTTAAGCGGGAGTCCTTCACACATACATTCTTAAAACAATGATAATACCTGTGGCCCCGGCAGTCTTCGCAAACACGGTTATTCACCAGCATCCGGTAATTGGCACACAGGCATTTGAGGTCATGGGCGGTATAAACAATAGGCACACCCTGTTCTTTTAAAGCATAAAGAATGGATGGTGACAACTGGTGCTGAAAAATATGCAGGTGGGCCACATCCGGCCTGGTGGCAGCGGCAAGCCGGCGCATTTTGCGATAGGCTTCCCGGGAATAAACAATATTGGCGGCGTTTTTTAGTTGATCCCCCAGTTTTAGCGGGCCATTATAGTCCACGTTGCCGACAAAGTAATCGGCGTACCGGGAGGGGATGTTTTTTTCATCCTGCATGGCAAAGTCAATGGTCTCTATTTGGTGTTCCTCCAGCAGTGCTTTCAGTTTAAACAGGTAGGTTTCACTGCCGCCTTTAATGTAAAAAAACTTATTTCCCAGTAGGACCTTCATTACTTATTACCCCCACACAACCCTAATGGCAATAATTTACATATACTATTCTAACACCTTGTGGAAAATAATAACAGTACAAAATGTCAGGGTTTTTAATTCACAGGATGTTGCTTCCAATAGTGGTCCGGCACAACCTTCTCAAGATTTCACAAATAGTTTGTGCCCCGGCGACACCCAGCCCACCATAGAAGGGCAGTGACAGCACCTGTTCGGCCAACTGGTTGGCTACTGGTAATAGTTCCGGTGCAGTGGATGGCAATGACCGATACCAGGGAAAATTGCTGCACAGGGGATAAAAATACTTTCTGGTGAAAACATTGTAGTTTTTTAATTCCTCATGCACAGCATCCCGGCTCCAACCAAAGAGCTCTTGGTCAATGGCGATAACAAGGTATTGAAAACTGTTTTCATCACTAATGTCGTCATTAATGAACCGTATGCCGGGAACAGCGGCCAGGTTTTTTATGTAGGTTTTCTTGATCTCCTTTCTTTTTTCTCGTTCCCCGGCCACCATTTTGAGCACCTCCAGACCAATGCCGGCCTGCACTTCATTCATCTTGGCGTTAATACCGGACAAAACAACCTCCTCCGATCCGGCGATACCAAAATTTTTCAGCATGTTAATGGTGGGCAGCAATGAACCATCTTTAACTACCAGGGCCCCGCCCTCAACGGTGTTAAACAGCTTGGTGGCATGAAAACTAAACATGGTCATGTCACCAAAAGCACTGATGGGCCGACCCTGGTACCTGCTTTGAAAGGCATGGGCCCCATCATAAATTACCTTTAATCCATAGGCAGCCGCCAGGGCATCAATGGTCTCTGCCGGGCAGGGACTGCCAAAAACGTGCACGCCCAAAATTGCTGTGGTTTCGGTGGTAATCAACCCTTCGATTTTCTGCACATCGATGTTTAATGTATCCGGGTCAATATCACAAAAAACCGGCCTTAACCAGGCCCAATCCAGTGCCTGCACCGTGGCTGGAAAGGTAAAGGGGGTGGTAATCGCCTCCCCGGTTAAACCCAGCGCCTTCAAGCCAATGAGCAAGGCCAGTGTGCCGTTGTTAAACAAGGCCAGGTGCCGGGCCTGCAAATATTTCCCCAGTTGCTCTTCTAGTTCTTGGTGCTGGGCACCGATGTTGGTCAACCATTTACTCTCCCAGATCTGCTGCAGCCTTTTGTGGACACTATGCATTGGCGGCAGCAATGGACGTGTAACAAATACCGGATCCTTAAACGGGTTTACCATTAAATGTCCCTCCACCAGAAGCCTACGGCCCCTGTTCCTTTAACTATAATCTACCTTTGATTTCCGGCCGGCGATCAGGTCTTTAATTTCCCCGGCAATATTCAACTCCCTTATTCTGACTACTTTGGCCATCACGCACCGTTTTTCCCAGCAGTCAGTAGGCTGATTTCCTTTTCAGTACAATGGAAATAGTTTTGAGAATAATCTTGACATCCAGCCATAAAGACCATTTGTCAATATATTCCGTATCCAAGGCTACAATCTCCGCAAAGTCCTTGATACTGCTTCTGCCGCTGACCTGCCACAGGCCGGTCATACCCGGGGTAATGCTGATACGCCGCCAGTGGGTATGATCATACTGAGCCACCTCATCCACAGTAGGCGGGCGGGTGCCCACAATACTCATGTCGCCTTTGAGAACATTTAAAAACTGGGGCAATTCATCCAGGCTGGTTTCACGCAAAATATTGCCCACCCGGGTCACCCGGGGATCCTTTTCTATTTTAAACATCAGGTTGCTGTTCATTTCATTTTGGGCCAGCATCTGCGCCTTTTTCTCCTCAGCATCGGCGCACATTGTTCTAAACTTGTACATATTAAAGACCCGGCCGTTACGGCCCACCCGTTTTTGTGTAAATAAGACAGGGCCGGGGGAATCAAGCTTGATGGCGGGTACAATAATCAAGGCGGCGAAAAAGGTGATCACGAGGCCGATTATTGAGACTACGATATCCGTGAGGCGCTTGGCCTCCCTTTGCAGGGGATTGAGGGGTACGGTATGAAATGTCAGCATGGGAATGGGCCCAAACATGGAAACATGAACATGGGCCAGGGATAGGTCATAAAGGTTCAGCAGCAGTTGCACAGTGACACCCATCCCCTCACACAGCTTTACATACTGTTCCAAATCGCCCACCCGGTCTCTGGGGACTGCAAAGATTACCCTTTCCACCACATTGGTTTTAATAATATGTTCCAGGTCGGCCAGTTGCCCCAGATAAACCTCCTGGGCAATGGTTTCACCCTCGTCCACCGGGATAAAGCCAACTAGATCATATTTCAAACTGGATTTTTCCGTGTACAGGCGAAATATAGCATAGGTTTCCTGGGTGCAAACAAGCACTGCCTTTGGCTTGCCATTTTTCCTAGTGCCTTTTCTTTTAATCATCACGGCGGCAATCCTTTCCGCCAGCATGACCACAACGCTGCAAACAATAAAGGTGCTGACAAACAGTCTGCTGACGGCTGATTCCTTGATGAAATAAATCATGGCCGTGGTGCATGACCCGGAAAACAATGAGGAAAAAACAATCCGCAGCAGAAAGCGATCAAAATAATAGAAGGTTGTCTGGTCATACATCTTCTGCAAAGCCATAAAGAAAATCCAAATCGGTGCATAGACAATCAAAATCCACAGGTACTCCGCGATCCCATATAAACCAGTCAACTGACCAGCAATAAGGTAACTAATAGCAAAGGCCAACGTTAAAAACACTATATCAACCAGCACCTGGATGATATCAGCATGAACAAGGGTGTCTAATTGACGCATGCAGATTCCCTCCACATAATAATTCCCTTCTGTCATGGCCTATTTTGCACCGGATTTTTGTCAACCAACCCCGATTATCACCCCTCCCCCATAAGGCAGTTTCCCGTACCCTCTAGCAGATGCAAGCGCCTTACACTTATTCCCACATACATCCGTTTCCGTTTATATACAAATCTTAGAATGAGTCCCTGTCACCTTCATCTATCACCCTCTTCCCCATAGGGCGACTTCCCGTACCCTTTAGCAGATGCAAGCGCCTTACATTTACCTCCACATACATCCGTTTCCGTTTATCAGCAAACCTTAGAATGAGTCCCTGCCGCTTTCGTCAGATCACCCTCTTCCCCATAGGGTGATTTCCCGTAACCTTTAGCAGATGCAAGTGCCTTACATTTATTTCCACATGGGCTATAAATACCCTCCTAGAAAAAGTAAAATTTTCTTTTCTCTGCGGCAGGTGTCATGGAAATGTTTCCCCCACTGTTCTAATCTATGATCAAGACTGTTGACAATTCCCATGGGGTGAGACATGGGAACGGCAAATCATGGGAAAACCATGCCGGGTGAGACATGGGGACTGGTTCCACGTCCCTAACCCTACTTATTCCATCCAACTGGGACGGGGAACCTGTACCCGTGTTGCACCCCCGCTCACCGCCCCCCGTTCAAGAACCACCCCGGGCAGGACAGTCTTTGAGGGGGACACAAGGGGACGGTTCTTTTGTGTCGTTGGTTGCAAACATAGAGGAAAATGACAGGGAACACAAAAGAATGGTTCTCTTGCGTCCTAAAAAAATTACGGAACGACACAAAAGAACCGTCCCCTTGTGTCTTCACCCTTGTGTCTTGTACCCGTGTTGCACCCGTGTTGCACCCCAGCTTACCCCTCAATTCAAGTTCAAGAACCATCCCGGACTTGAATTTCCTTAAAGGTGGATAAGATATAGCTAAAACACTCCAGTTTGATCAACCAGGCCAGCCCCAGGTATAGGACGGCTCCGACACATACCTGGAGCAACAACGTGCCGACGGCTGACAATCCCAACCACTTGAAACTATAAACCACCGCCCCCATCACCAAAGACAGCAGCAGCGAGGGCATAATGTCACCCCATTGTTCCTTGTAACTATAACCAAGCAAATGCCTATTTGGATAGGCATTGATAAAGGTTGAAATTATGCCCCCTATAGCACCACCCAAGGAGATGGCATAAACACCATAAAATATAGTTATCGCCAATATGGCGAGGCCCACAATTTTCTTGATAATTTCCAATTTCAAAAAAATATCACTGCGGCCCAGTGCATTTATAGCCTGGAGATTGGCGGTATGTATGGGCCATAGGGCATAGGTGGCACAGAAGATTTGCAAAAAAGGAACGCAGGGCAGCCATTTATCAGTTAATAAAAGTTTAACTAGGGGTTCGGCAGTCACAGCCAGCCCCACCATCAGGGGAAAAACAATAAAGGAGCTGGTCACAATCCCGCGCCTCATCATCGCTTTAACCCGGGGCCTGTCGTCCTGATGGGATGATAAAACAGGCAGCATCACCGACTGTATGGATCCATCCACATTAGAAACTATTACCGATGGAAATTGCTGGCCCCTATTGTAGAGACCCAGCACTGCAGGATTGAACATTTTACCGATGATTAGACTGCGTAAATCCTCGTAAATGGTGTCAATCAATGCCGACACCAGCAGCTTCCAGCCAAAGGAAAGGAGCCCTTTTACCTTTTCAAACGAAAATACCAGATGGGGACGCCATTTTACCGTGAACCACAGAATCAATGTCACCAGCAACTGATTGCTTATTTGCTGTCCCACCAGGGCCCAGACCCCGTAGCCGGTATATGCCATGTAGATACCCACGGCACCGGATATCAGGATAGCCCCCGTGCTGCTGAAAAAGAGTTTTTTAAACTGCAGATTTCGCGCTACTACAGCATTTTGAATGGAATTGAAGGCCCCAAGGAATAGGATCATGGACAATACCCTGAAGACTGCCGTAATCTGCGGGATGCCATAAAATACGGCGATGTAGGGCGCAGCAAAGAACAGAATTATGTAGACCAGAAAGGCTACAGATAGGCTTAAATAAAACACAGATGAAAAATCCGCTTCATCTGTTTCTTTCTTTTGAATCAAGGCTGTATTTAACCCGCTCTGAACAAATACACCGGCAATTGTAGTAAATATCACCACCAGGGCAATAATACCGTAGTCCTCAGGCAGAAGCAGCCGGGCCAGCACAATTTGGACAATAAATTGGATCCCCTGGGTGCCGCCCCTCTCCATCAGTTTCCAGAAGAGGGAGGAAAGAACCTTTGATTTGGTGTTTTGTGAATCCATTCTAATTAAATTCCCTTTTGCCTCTAAGTGAATTTAACCTGCCCCACATATATTTCAATTGCGCAAATGTTTGGGGAAAATAACAAAGGAGTTTATATTTTATTCTATTTCTCACGGACAAAAGCTGAAAATATTTTTCAAACCTCCTATCCCTCATCCCTTTTGTGTCACCCATTATCCGCAGCTTGTAAATCTCAAAGGTTAGTTTGGACAGACTAACATGTGCTTTAAATCTATGGTTTGAATACTGATCAAAATCATCGAGCAGTTTAATATATCCATTAGAACGTGCTATTTTTTTCTCCGGGCTATCTTCCTTCCACCTAGTGGTAATTGAATTTGGGACGTTAATCCTGTAAACACACGTAGGTTCATCGATTAAATGGGCATAGCCATTTGATGCTGCAAAAAATTTCAGTGCATTATCACCAACAATTGCTGTTTTCATAAAATCCGGCCTGCGCTTGTTTAAATAAGCAGGATACATTAATGATGCGGTAGGTATAAAGCCCAGCAAGGCGACTTCACCTGCATTATAGCTCCAGTCTTTTTTATGATAGAATAACCGATTCTCGTCCAGCCAGGGTATAAATTTCTTCCTTCTTAATGCACCATTTTCAATCACAGTCCCATTGGTAAAACATAATGTGCAGGTCGGGTTTAATTCCATATAATCAACCTGTTTTTGCAATTTGTAGGGGTCTGTCCAATAATCATCACCTTCACAAACTGCTATATATTTCCCTATCGCCCGATCCGCATTGAGTTTGGTTACCTTGACACCCTGTGAATACTGATTTTCTTTTTGATATATGGGTTTGATCAGGTCCGGATATTTCAACTCATACTCCCTGACAATGTCTGGTGTTCTATCCGTTGATGCATCATCATGGATCAGTATTTCATAAGGGAAATTGGTTTTCTGCATGAGAAAACCTTCAATTGCATCGGCAATATAATGCTCGTGATTATAGGTTATACAAGAAATGCTGACCATTACTTCATTTTCCAATGTATTGGTGTCCCCCCTTGCACATTTAATAAACCAGGCATGTTTTAGCAAAAAACGTTATGCCTTTTGAATTACCCTTCTAACAAAGGCACCAGTTCGAGCATAGAGCAACAGCAATTGATAATGACTTTTATTAAAGAAATAGAACAGAGGCCTATATTTTAGCGGTAGTTTGGATGTCTCAATATAATTAAGTGAGTTTATGTATAACTGCAAAGACTTTATCTTCTCAAAAGCCCTTAACAGTTCATCTTTAGCAAAATTGGATGTGGCCAGTTGGAAAATATCCTTTATTATCGAACCCAAACAAAATTGATAAAACATTTTAAGATTATCTTGATCATCAAGCTCTAGCATTCTCAAATACCTTAATAGGGTAGACCAGGCAATGGTAATATCCCTAAATGAATTGATATTAATTTTTTGTGTAATGCTCGACGGCACCATCCTATAATTGTACATAGGGTTATCCTTATATATAATTTTTTTAGCATTATATATTAAAGGTATTGATTGCAATAAATCTTCACCATAATCAAGCTTTTGATAGACTGAATAGTCCTTGTCGTCGATAAGCGAACGTTTTACCGCCTTGCAAACCAAATTATTTAAAGTGGGGCTTTTGATCATCTTCTTAAATATTTTTTTCTTGTCCTGGCCCTCAAAAATCATATTATCCCTGAATAAAGCACTAGAATCTGATATGACAACCCCATCTTCAGAAACCCTGCTATACCTAAAAATGATCAAATCGCAGTTGTAGTCACAAATGGTTTCATAAACTGTTTCCAGCAGGTTGTTATCCCAATAATCATCCGAATCTAGAAACAGGCAAAAGTCTCCTCTTGCTTGTGGTATGGCATTACGTCTAGCCATCAACAAACCCTGGTTTTTTTGATGAAACACCCTGATTCTGGCATCTTCCAGGGCATAATGATCACAAATATTGCCGCTTGAATCCGTTGAACCATCATTAATGATGATAATTTCAAAATTCCTATATGTTTGATCCAAGATTGAATTTAAGCACTCATGTATATAATTTTCCACATTGTACACTGGAATTAAAATACTAAATTTGATTTTTCCGGCCACCAAAATTTTCACCCCACTGATGAAGCACATATAAAAGGCATTCATATATCCCATCCTGTATTATTAGATGATTAAGCAGGTCATCAGCAGTCCTATGGATTTGGCTGGCTTTGACGCACTTGGGGGAGCCTAAACCCATGTAATATTGATCTGACTAGTTCCAACATTTTCACACCAAACATTTTGCCAAAGAAATAATATAATTTGTGCCCGGCGGATTCAGGTTTAATAGAGAAAACATCATAGTATCTATTTTCTCTGTTTTGATTGATAAAGCCCAACTGTCTATCTACCTCAAAGTTAAAGTCTGTGCTGCCGCTTTTAGAGGCCAGTCCCAAATCGGCATGTTTCAAGCAGTATTTTTCTTCCAGAATCATCTGCAGCAGCCTGGTAAACGAGTGTTCACATTCCCCGTAAAATATGTTTTTTGTAGTATAGTTTAAAATACCAATTGGTTTTTCGGTGTCCGCACCCATAGCTATCGTTGGTATACCCTCTTGCATAGTAACCCTGGCACTGCCGGCAGATGCAAAAAAAACATCCATTTTCCCTATCAGTGTTCTAGGTACCGGATATATATATCCAGTAATTAAAAGCCTGGCATTCTCAACATTTACAAAAAGATGTTCAATTTTTTTTACAATTTTATTGGCACCACCGCCGATCATAAGGATATTAAATGTTTTGTCAGGGTTACTCCGAATAAACCCCCTTAGTTGTAAAAGGGTAGGATAGACAAATTTCTTTTCCAATCGGCCCAGACTGCCTATATTGTATGTGGCAATGGGGAGGGTATCTACAATGCTTGAACCTGTATCGCTGATGACATTGGTGCAAAAGGCCCGAAAATGATATAATTCAGAATTTTGGATGTCATAGAATCCCTTAAACATCAATTTTACAGACCGGGATGATATCCCAGCTAGTTCGTACCTGTCCAACTTAAATTTTAGAAAACTTATTACAGTAGGCGAATACGAATGCACTTCTTGCAGGTTAAAAAGAAAATGCTTACAACCTATCTGCCGGGCTAATAGTTCACCCCATTGTGCTGCCGCTATACTCGTGGATTCAATAATTGTAGATTGATCAACCACACCTACCAGCTGGAGTATATGATCCAGGACATCATTAACCCTGCCTTTGGTAAAGCAATATGCAGGGTAGCGCAATTCCCTGATCACGCCGTATTCGTGCTGCCTTAACTCATGAATAAATACTACCCCCACAACAGCACTAAAAATAAAGACATCATACCCCTTTTTTTTTAAAGCCTCTGCCTTATTGCGACAATATTGCTGTCCGCCCCCCATATTGGTAATATCGTATGTAATGATGATATATTTCATTTCGCCACCACTGCTCATATATTTCC